>NZ_JALNTH010000002.1:0-490614 GCF_023161935.1 Pseudoalteromonas sp. 2CM28B | reverse complement strand
TCGAATGCACCGGTCTTGAAAACCGGCAGGGGTTTATAGCCCCTCTAGGGTTCAAATCCCTATCTCTCCACCATTATATTAAAGCCCGCTTATTAGCGGGCTTTTTTGTGTCTAATTTTCGCTATACCTAACCTCAAAACCAAGTATATTTAGTTAAAAAATACGACCATAGTCTCTATTTATAAGCTACAGCGCTTAGGGCATGCTAAGAAATAAGATTTATGCTTGTGTATTTAAGGTTCTTACTATGAAACATCAACTTGCTAAAAGCGTCGCACTTTCATTATTATCTCCTGTTTTAATCGGCAGTATGCTAGGAATATATTACGCATTGACTATGCGTGGTGATGCGGTGTCTATCTTTTTAGGGCTGTTGATGACGGCCATTGCTAATGCCCACATTGTAGGGTTAACAATGGCTGCGTTTGTGGTGCCAGGCTACTTACTTATGTTTAAGTATTCTAAGGTGAATTATTCTGGGGTATTAACACTTGGCTTACTGGGTGGCGCTATTTTTAGCTATCTGCTTAGTGCGACTACTGGCGAGATATTTTTAATCAATAGTGTGATGTCGGGATTTGCTGCAGGACTGTTTTTATGTGGCTTGCGTAAATCGGTACAAAGCTAATTGCAGAATATTTAATCAAGTGTGTCGTAAAACTATGTAATTTCCTTTTTTTTACCCGCAAAAGGTTTCAATTTTTAGTGACAAAGAGTACCTTTAGCTACTGTATGTTTAATAAGAAGTAGTTTGGTATGCAAAAGCACGATTTTTACCAGTCATTAGTTAAGCAAACTGAATCGCTGATAGGCGGTGAATCAAACATAATTGCCAATATGGCAAATATTAGCGCGCTGTTATTTACCTCTTTAGAAGATGTGAATTGGGCGGGCTTTTATTTTATGGATTCACCAACTGAATTGGTACTTGGTCCATTTCAAGGCAATCCAGCTTGTATTCGTATTCCGGTAGGAAAAGGGGTATGTGGCACTGCTGCGGCAACCAAGCAAACCCAATTAATTTCAGATGTGCATGCGTTTGACGGTCATATAGCCTGTGATGCGGCGTCAAATTCTGAAATAGTTGTACCTATCATGAAAAATGGCTGTGTATTTGCGGTACTTGATATAGATAGCCCAAGTATTGGCCGATTTGATACTGATGATCAAGCAGGGCTTGAAGCACTTGTAAAATGCTTAGAGGCTAGCCTGTAATGAAAGATTTGCTAAATGTTCAAGATTACCTATTCGCCGTTCAAGATGTAGGTGATTGGGAAGGTGAAGAAGAACATGTAGCGGAAACGCTCAATACTTTGATTCACATAGCCTGGGATCGTCTACCTGATGATTTAGACTGTGATTCAATTGATGAAATTATAAATGGTATTTGGGAACATTTACGTGGTGATATGGCTGTGATTGAAACTGACTTTGAAGAGTTAGTTGATTGGAGCATCCACTATGTTGATTCTGCCCTTGATGAAAAGATGTGATTAAATAGGTTCTAAAATGGAAACCACAAACAAGCTAAAAGATATTAATGAAGTATTGGAGTTCTTATACCAAGAATTTCCACAATGTTTTAAACAAAAAGAAGGCATTCAGCCGCTTAAAGTAGGTATCTTTAAAGATATCGCTGAGCGTATTGAAGGGTCTGAAAAAGTTAGTAAAACACAAGTACGCCAAGCACTTAGAAAATACACATCTAACTGGCGTTATCTTGAAGCGGTTACTAAATCTGAGTTCCGTATTGATCTTGACGGAAATAAAGGCGAGAAAGTTGAGCAAGAGCATATCGACCACGCACAAAAAGCGTTGGAAGAAAGCCGTGCTAAAATGGCAAAGCGCAAAAAGCAGCAACGTCCACGTCAAGACTCAGATGCAAAATCTTTTAAGAAGAAGCCAGCGCATTCAGCTAAAAATCCATCAGCTGCAGCAAAACCTGCCAAAACCGCTGCGCCTAAGCGTTCAGGAAAAGTTGAACCTTTACCTGCAGGCGAGGTCAAGGTTAATAACAAGGTTAAAGTTAAACTTGGCCAAGCACTTGTTAATGCAGTAATCACTGAAGTAAACAAAGACGATGTTCACGTTGAACTAGTGACAGGTATGCAAGTAAAAACCAAAGCCGACAGCTTATACATTATTTAAGTTGCGAAAAAAATTAAGGAGTTGTGTATGAGTAAAAAGTTTACGCTCATTCCGTTAGTTGCTGCGCTGTTTTCAGGTTCGTTATTTGCTGCAGTAGAACCGGTAACATTAGAAGACTTACCCTTGTTAAAACAAGAAAGTCAGCACGGTACAGCCAGCAAACGAGTGGCTAATCTATTTACTCGTTCACATTACACACCCGTTCGATTTAACGATGAGCTTTCGAGTAAAGTATTTGATCGTTACATCGAATCCCTTGATTTTAATAAAAGCGTGTTTTTAAAAAGCGATATAGACTCATTTGAACAATATCGTAACCGTTTTGATAACGCGCTTCTTAGCGGTCAGTTAGGGTTTACGTTTGATATTTTCAACTTAAGCCTTAAACGCCGTTTTGAACGTTATGAATTTTCACTGTCACTACTTGAAAACGAAATGACGTTTGACGAAGAAGATGAATATTTTTATGACCGCGAAGATTCACCGTGGGCAATTACCCAAGCTGAGCTTGATGAAATTTGGCGCGAACGGGTAAAATATGATGCACTGCGTTTAAAAATGACTGGCAAAGATTGGCCAGGCATTAAAGAGGTGTTGACTAAGCGCTATAAAAACGCAGAAAAACGCCTTGTTCAGTCAAAATCTGAAGACGCATTTCAAATTGTAATGAACTCGCTAGCACGCAGTATTGAAGCGCATACTTCATACTTGTCACCTCGACGTGCTGAACAATTTAAAATGGACATGGACTTAGAGCTTGAGGGGATTGGCGCAGTATTAACGCCTGATGAAGACTACACGGTTATTCGTAGTCTAGTTCCAGGAGGCCCTGCAGACAAATCTGAGCAGATTAAAGCCGATGATCGCATTATTGGTGTGGCTCAAGAGGGCGAAGAGTTTGTTGATGTTATTGGTTGGCGTTTAGATGACGTGGTTGATCTTATAAAAGGGCCTAAAGGCACTAAAGTACGTTTACAATATTTAAAGGGTGCTGATGCTCACGGTACGCCAAAGGTAGTTGAGATTACCCGTGATAAAATTCGTCTGGAAGACCGAGCAGCAAAATCAGAAGTATTTGAAGCCAGCTATTCGGATCTAACCAGTAAGATTGGAGTAATTGAAATCCCTGGCTTTTACAACAACCTTTCTAAAGATGTAAAAGTAGAACTTGCTAAATTAAAAGAGCAAAAAGTTGACGGTATTATTATAGACCTACGTCAAAATGGCGGTGGTTCGCTATATGAAGCGACGCAATTGTCAGGCTTGTTTTTTGATCAAGGCCCAGTGGTACAAATTCATACATTAAATAATCGCATTGAAGAGCAAAAAGACCGTGATGGCATTACCTATTACGATGGCCCACTGACGGTACTTGTTGATAGATACAGCGCGTCTGCATCTGAAATATTTGCAGCGGCAATGCAAGACTATGGCCGCGCAGTTATCATAGGTGAACAAACCTTTGGTAAAGGTACTGTGCAGCAGCATAAAGGCCTCGCACGCGCTTATGATTTATACGATAACCCGCTAGGCAGTGTGCAATACACCATTGCTAAGTTTTACCGTATCAACGGCGGCAGTACGCAGCATAAAGGTGTGATCCCAGATATTACATTCCCATCTGCCATTGACCCAGCTGAGTGGGGCGAAAGCAAACAAGACAATGCATTGCCATGGGATAGCATAGTAAAAGCACAGTATAAACAAATAGGGCGTTTAGATCCGGTCATTAGTCATCTTGAAAAACAACATGATGAGCGAATTAAAACAGAGCCTGAATTTAATTATGTATTTGAAGATATTACCCGTTACAACGAAGAAAAAGATCGTAAAACGATTTCTTTAGTTGAGAAAAAACGTATTAAAGAAAAAGAAGAAAATGAGGCACGTGCATTAGCTCGTACTAACGAGCGTTTAAAACGTTTAGGTAAAGAGCCAGTAGAAAACCTTGACGATGTACCAGAGGTGATTGAAAAGCTCGACCCATTCCTTGAAGAAGCGGCACTAATAACGCAAGATTATATCAGATACGGTCGTATGGCTAAGCGCTAATTAAGGCTTTGCTCGTTAAAAAAAGGCGCTTAGGCGCCTTTTTTACTATCGATAATTTGCTAAATTGTTATAATCGCGGATTACCAAAAGTTGAGCTAGATCAACACTGCTCAATAAATGCGCGTACGTGCTAATAAAAATAATCAACATGCATCGAATGTGTGTAGGAGTCTATATTTTGAAGCCCATTGAACAAAAACCACTTAAAAGTGCCACACTTTTTGATGCACTCATTCCAATTGCTGTATTAATTTGTTTGTTAGGTGCCGCCGTGTACTTATTTGGCGATGATTCATCATCAGGCCCTAATCAAATTGCATTACTGTTTGCAACTTTTGCTGCAGCACTGATTGGTTTAAAAAATGGCTACACATGGAAAAAATTAGAAGATGCAATGATTGAGGGAATTACCTTGTCTCTTAGCGCTATTTTAATTTTACTCATGGTGGGGGCACTTATCGGAACATGGTTATTATCAGGAACGGTTCCGACCTTAATTTATTACGGCTTACAAATTATCAACCCTAGCTGGTTTTACGCCGCGAGTTGTTTAATTTGTGGCATTGTAGCAATGAGTATTGGTAGTTCGTGGACCACGGCAGCGACCATAGGTGTCGCATTACTTGGCGTTGCTTCTGGACTTGGCCTAGAGCCGACAGTTACCGCCGGTGCAGTTATATCAGGCGCTTACTTTGGCGACAAGCTTAGCCCATTGTCAGAAACAACTAATTTAGCACCGGCTGTTGCTGGCGCTGATTTATTTGAACACATTCACCATATGTTATGGACAACAGTTCCAAGCTTTGTGATTGCATTAATCATTTTTATATTTATGGGCTTCAATGCCACCGCGGCAGGCGAGTCGGGTCAAATTGATGAAATAACATCAATTCTTCAACAAAACTTTAATATTGGTTTAGAAATGTTGGTGCCTTTAATTGTGTTACTAGTCTTAGCAATAAGAAAAATGCCAGCGTTTCCGGCTATTTCTATTGGCGCTGTAATAGGGGCTGTATGGGCATTGTTATTTCAATCTGATTTAATTGCTAACCAAATAGATATGACTCAAGGCGAGTTTGTTGGTTACTTTAAACTGGTTTGGACCACCTTTTTTGACGGTTTTACTATTAGTACCGGTGATGAAAAAATGAACTCGTTGCTCAGTGGCGGTGGCATGTCAGGCATGCTAACAACCACATGGTTGATCATGACGGCACTTATGTTTGGTGCGATTATGGAAAAAACGGGTCTACTTGATATATTTGTTAAAAGTATTCTTAAAATCGCAAAAAGTACCGGTTCATTAATTGCTTCAACTATTGCTACTTGTATTGGTACCAATATTATCGCAGCAGATCAGTATATTGCTATTGTTGTACCCGGGCGTATGTTTAAAGAAGAATATAAAAAGCGCGGGTTAAAGCCGGTTAATTTGTCACGCACACTAGAAGATGGTGGCACAATTACCAGCCCGCTCATACCATGGAATACCTGTGGTGCGTATATGCAAAGTGTCCTATTAATCAATCCGTTTGATTATGCACTTTATGCATTTTTCAACCTTATAAATCCTTTCTTAGCCGTTATTTATGCTTACTTAGGTATTAAGATACTGCGTATCAAGCCTAAGCAAACGGCTTAATTTAAGTAGCTCCTTTTATCACTAAAAGGAGCTATTTTTTTGGAGTGATCATGACTGAACTACAAAAACCTCAAGCAGAATATTTAAAAGACTATAAAGCCCCCGATTTTTCAATCGAGCATACTGAGCTGACTTTCGACTTACAGCCATTAACGACTCAAGTAAATGCTTTATTAACGCTTAAACGCGTGGGTGATTCAAATGCCCCCCTGGTATTAGATGGCATCGACTTAACCCTGATCTCTTTATCGATTGACGGTGCAGAGCTCACAGATTATAAAATTATAAATCAGCAATTAATCATTAATAATCTGCCTGATGAATGTCAGCTAAGCATAGTGACGCAAACTTCACCGCAAACAAACACATCACTTGAGGGATTGTACTTATCGGGAGGCGCTTATTGTACTCAATGTGAAGCGCAAGGGTTTAGAAAAATAACCTACTACATGGATCGTCCTGATGTACTTTCAACTTTTGATGTCACTATTATTGCCGATACGGCATTCCCGCATTTACTCTCTAATGGTAACCAAGTAGACAGTGGCGAAACGCAAGATGGGCGTCATTTTGTAAAATGGCAAGATCCGTTCAAAAAGCCAAGTTATTTGTTTGCTTTAGTGGCAGGGGACTTTGATGTTTTACACGATAAATATACAACTCGCAGTGGTAAAGACGTCACCTTAGCGTTATTTGTTGATAAAGGAAATTTACCAAAAACAGAGCATGCTATGACGTCGCTTAAAAAAGCGATGGCTTGGGATGAGTCACGTTTTAATTTAGAGTATGACCTTGATATTTATATGATTGTAGCCGTTGATTTTTTCAATATGGGAGCAATGGAAAATAAAGGGTTAAACATTTTCAACAGCAAATGTGTACTGGCAAATCAAGAAACGGCAACTGATAAAGATTACCACACCATTGAGTCTATTGTTGGCCACGAGTACTTTCATAACTGGACCGGAAATCGTGTAACTTGTCGTGATTGGTTTCAGCTATCTTTAAAAGAAGGTTTAACGGTATTTAGAGATCAAGAGTTTAGCAGTGATTTAGGCTCTCGTGCGCTAAATAGAATTGACGCGGTAAAAGTGATGCGCACTCATCAATTTAGCGAAGATGCCGGCCCAATGGCACACCCAATACGCCCAGAAAAAGTCATCGAAATGAATAATTTTTACACCGTTACTGTGTATGATAAAGGGGCTGAAGTTATTCGTATGATGCATACATTGTTGGGTGAGGAAAACTTCCAAAAAGGCATGACACTGTATTTTCAGCGTCATGATGGCCAAGCGGTTACCTGCGATGATTTTGTTGCGGCAATGAGTGATGCATCATCAATTGATTTATCACAATTTAAGCGTTGGTATAATCAGTGTGGTACACCCCGTTTAAACGTCACCAAAGCGTATGATGAAAGTGCGCAAATCTTCACGCTCACTATAGAGCAACTTGCGCCACTGAATCAGCCTGATAATGCGATGTTACATATTCCTTTTGCGATTGAACTTTTAGATCAGCAAGGCCAAAGCATTGCATTGCAATACCAAGGTAAAAAGGTTGATAGCGTATTAAATGTTACTCAAGCTAAACAAACATTTCATTTTGATAATATTGAACACAGTCCAACTGCCGTATTGCTAGAAGATTTTTCAGCACCGTGTATTTTGAATCAACAGATCACTGAAGCTGATTTATTACATATTATGCGTTTTGCACGCAGTGACTTTTCACGCTGGGATGCACAACAACAATTGTTTATTAATGCACTCAAGGCAAACGTTATTTCAGCTAGTAATGCACCACTAAGCGATGCCGTTATTGATGCACTTAGGGTGCTAATATCGCAACGAGAGGGTGATTTAACGCTGATTGCTGAGCTGTTAAAACTGCCTAGTTTTGATACTTTAGCTGCGGAGTTTGACGTTATCCCAGTTGATGACATTATTGCCAATATTGAGCTATTCGAACAACAAATTGCCAAACAACTATATACTGAGTTTTTAAGTTGTTATCAGGCAATCACCGATGATGGTAGTGTGAGTGCCCAAGCGGTGGCTATTCGTGCTTTAAAACAACTTTGCTTGCACTATTTAGCTAAAACAGACAGTGCTGAGGCGGCAAGCTTAATTGAGCAGGCAGCAGCATCAACAAATATGACTAATGTACTTGGCGCACTGAGCAGTGTGGTTAAAGCTGCGCACCCATTATCAAATAAATTACTCGCGCACTTTGACAGCCAATGGCGCCATGATGTGCTAGTAATGGATAAATGGTTTGCTCTACAAGCAATGAACAGCGCTGATGATGCCATTGAGAAAATTAAGGCCTTGTATACACATCCATGTTTTGATTTTTCAAATCCGAATCGAGTTCGTGCATTAGTGGGGAGTTTTTCGCACTTTAATACCGCACAATTTCATCGCTTAGATGGTCAAGGTTATACATTACTTGGCGATTTATTAATTAAGCTTAATGCGATTAACCCGCAAAATGCATCACGTATGTTAACGCCGTTTATGTCATGGCGCCGTTATGATGAAACCCGTGCCAGTGCAATGAAAGCGCAATTAGAGCGCCTTTCGAATTTAGAAGGGTTAAGCGATGATTTATTTGAAAAGGTTGAAAAAGCCTTACAATAAATGATGATAGAACATTATTTTTATATAAATTTGGGCTATAACGAGTGCATGGATTATTACCATGGCCGGTATAGCTCTATTCAAGTAACAGCTGATAGCGGCAAAACAATTCGTTTTGCTGCGCATTATCTTCGGCCCTTCATGTCTAGTTTAGGTATTCGTGGTCGGTTTAGACTTATTTTAAGTAATGAAAACAAGTTCATCCGTCTCGAACGAGTAGCCTAGCTGTTGTTTTTTGTGATATAGATATACATAAATATTGCCTTTTTGTTAATTTCGATTTGTTCTATTGTTAATTTACGTGTATAAATTATCTGGTATGACGTCTTACCAATACGTAAACGTTAAACAAATAAAAAACTTATAACTGATTGAAGGCGACCATTTGTAATTTGTTTAATTCGCTTCTATCGTTACGATTACACTAAAAACAATAACTTGATCACACAAAAAATACCCGCGACAGGGGGGAACCAAAATGATAAGAAGATCGCTTTTTGTTAAAAATAAAATAGTACTCGGCTTAACAGCTGCGGCTATCGGTTTATCAGCAGCACAGACACAGGCTGCAACATTTGAGGTAGGCGGTTTTGATATCGCTTTCGACTCTACTTTTTCTTATGGGCAAAGTATTCGCGTAGAAGACCGTGACTTTAACCTTATTGGTAAAAGTAATAACCCATCATTTGATTGGACTGGCTATAACCCAGCAATCAATACAATTTATTCATCTCAAGATGTCTGGGCTCAACCGGGCTCTTACTCAAATAATGGTGATGCAGGCGATTTAAACTTTGATAGCGGCGAAACTTTTTCAAAGCTATTAAAAGGCACGCATGACCTATCAATAAGTAAAGATAACTACGGCTTATTTACTCGTTTTATGTATTTTTATGATTTTGAATTAATGGACGGCGATCGTGCCTACGTTAATCCAACATCTGGTCAGGGTGTAGATCCGTGTGATGATGATGATACTAAAGAGCAAAGCTGTGCTGACATTCGTTTACTTGATGCGTATGTGTGGGCAAACTTTGATTTAAATGAAGGCAAAAACCCGCTTTCTATTCGAGTTGGTCAACAAGTGGTTAACTGGGGGGAAAGTACATTAATCTCTCATGGTATTAACGTAAACCCGGTTGATATTGACCGATTAAAAGCACCAGGTGCTGAACTAAAAGAAGCGTTTATACCGGTTGGTATGTTGTGGGCCTCATTAGGGCTTACAGAAAACATGACCTTAGAGGGCTTTTATCAATACCAATGGCATGAAACACGTTTACCTGCAGCAGGGACTTATTTTTCTACCAATGATTTTGCGGCTGAAAACGGTTATCAACAAAATGTACAGCTTGGTTTTACTTCAAACCCTGATATTGACTTAGCGTTTTTAACAGATAATTTGAATAACCTGATGGCAACTTATGGCCAAGTGGCTGCGAGCCAAGGTATTGACCCTTCAAGTGTAGCTGGACAACAATTACTGGCCAATATGTACTTAGCGTACCCAACTAAGGTTGCCCTTAAAGGTAAAGGCTATGATGGAAAAACAGAGCCTGATGATGGCGGTCAATATGGTCTGCGCTTAGGTATGTTTTTGCCAGAGTGGAACGATACAGAAGTGGCACTTTATCATGTAAATTATCACAGCCGCCGTCCACTTATTTCGGGCCGCGTATCTAATTTCACGCAAGCATCATTGCAACAAGATTTAGCCATGATTGCCACCACTGAAATTACCTCTGATAACGTCTCTGACCTAACAGCATTTGCTAAAGCGACAAATGAATACCCTGAAGATATTAAACTATATGGTTTGAGTTTTAATACCTCGCTGGGTGAAACTGCGTTTGCAGGTGAATTCACTTTCCGTGAAGACGAACCACTACAAATCGATGACGTAGAATTACTTTATGCAGCTATGCCTGAGCAATTAGCGATTGCCGGCTTACGCCCTGAATTTGCTGGTATTTCTCAAATGAGTAAAGGTGATGCTGCAAGTGTTGTCGGCCCTGGTGAATTAGCCAAAGGTTACATTGAACGTAATACTTCACAGCTACAGTTTACGGCCACGCATTTATTTGGCCCTTCATTAGGTGCTGATAGCTGGGCAGTTGTCGGTGAAATTGGTGGTGTTCGCATCAACAATATGCCTGAATACGATGAAATACGTTTAAATGTTTCTGGTACTGGTCGAAGCGGTATTATGCAAGGCCCAGGTAGTTCAGACTATTCTGCATTGCATATGGCTTTATCAAATGGTCCTGAGCAAAAATCGTTTGCTACGGCGTCGTCTTGGGGTTATCGCTTAATTGCCAAAGGTGATTACTTTAATATTTACAATGGTATTAACTTCTCACCTCGTTTTGTGTTCTCGCATGATGTTAATGGTAATACGCCTGATCCAATGTTCTTATTTATTGAAGATCGTAAGTCACTAGGTGCTACTATGAGCTTTAATTACCAAAATGCATGGTCTTTAGATGTAAGTTACAACTCATTTTGGGGTGGTGGCGACACCAACACTTTCTCTGACCGAGATTACGTTTCTTTTAACTTAAAATATTCTATCTAGGGGTAACATTATTATGATTAAAAAACCTACCCTCATTGCTACAGCGTTTTGTAGTTTGTTTGCAAGTCACACAGCACTGGCTAAAATTAGTCCAGAAGAAGCTGCGCGTCTAGGTAAAGACCTAAGCCCAATTGGGGCAGAAAAAGCAGCTAATGCAGATGGTTCAATCCCAGCGTGGAACGGCGGTATTACTGCTGCACCAGCAGGTTATGAGCCGGGTATGCACCACTTAGACCCTTACGCAACTGATGAAGTATTGTTTACTATAGATAAAAGCAATATTGATAAGTACAAAGAAAATTTAAGCCCAGGGCAAATAGCATTATTTGAAGCGTACCCAGATACGTTTAAAATGCCTATTTACAAAACACGTCGTTCAGCGTCATACCCACAGTTTGTATACGATGCGACAAAGAAATTTGCTACTACAGCTGAATTAGTTGAAGGTGGTAACGGGATTAAGAACACAGCAATTGGTATTCCATTTCCAATTCCTAAAACAGGTTTAGAAGCAATTTGGAACCATTTACTTCGCTATCGTGGTCAATCAATTGAGCGCTTCGGTGGTCAAGCAGCGCCAACAGCATCGGGGTCGTACAACTATGTTGGCTTTGATGAGCAACTATTAGTTAAATATTCTGATCCAAGTGCAACGCCGGCTGAACTACAAGACTCTAATATTTTGTTTAAGTTTAAACAGCAAGTGACAGAGCCAGCACGTTTGGCAGGTACGGCATTGTTAGTACATGAAACCATGGATCAAATATTAACACCACGTCAAGCGTGGACGTATAATTCAGGTCAGCGTCGTGTTCGTCGTGCACCTAATGTAGCGTATGATGCTCCGGGTACAGCAGCAGATAGCTTACGTACTACCGATGATTTTGACATGTTTAACGGCTCACCAAATCGTTATAACTGGACGCTAAAAGGCAAGCAAGAGCTTTACATCCCATACAATAGCTACAAGCTTCACAGCGATAAGCTAACCTATGATGATATTTTAAAGCCTGGCCACATCAATCCAGAGCATACACGTTATGAAAAACATCGTGTGTGGGTTGTTGAAGCGAACTTAAAAGATGACACGCGCCATATTTATAAAAAACGTGTGTTCTACATTGATGAAGACAGCTGGCAAGTACATGTTACCGATATATACGATAATCGCGACCAACTGTATCGTGTAGCAATGGCTTATGGCCTTAACTACTACGAAGTACCGACTCAGTGGAGTACGCTTGAGGTTTACCACGACCTTAACTCACGTCGCTACTTAGCCATTGGTTTAGATAACCAAGAAAAGATGTATGATTTCTCTCAGTCATTTAATGATAATGAGTTCACATCGAGCGCTTTACGTCGCGCTGGCAGATAGTATAAAAGCAGGCACCTAGTTTCCTAGGTGCCTTTTTTCTTTCACATCGCGTTTGTCTATTAACGCACAGGTTTTCCTCTTTATAACAGACAAACAAATCCTCAGTTCAAGGCGAATTTAATTTATGAAGTATTTGGTTTATGCCAGCCTGATCCTAAGCGGTGCGAGTTTTGCACAAGACGCACCTTTAAGTGCGATTAGCGCGATTAATGCAGATAAAACACTCCTTACCGATATCACACAAACCTCAGCAGGGCTCATTGCTGTGGGTAAACACGGTACGGTTATTAAAAGTGTTGATGGTAACAATTGGCAACAAGCACAATCAGTGCCTACACAAGTATTACTAACGGCGGTTGAATTTACTAATGATTCTCACGGCTGGGCATGTGGACATGACGCCACAATTATAAATACCACCGACGGTGGTGAAAACTGGCAGTTACAACAAGCAAAGCCCTCACTTGATAAACCCTGTTTAGATATTTATTTTAAAGACGATTTACATGGTTATGCCGTGGGCGCCTACGGTATGTTTTATCAAACCAGTGATGGCGGCGAACATTGGCAAAAACGGTTTTTAGATTCACTGTTATTTAGTGAAGATAGAGATTATTTAAATGACTTAAAAGAAACCGATCCCGAAGGGTATGAAATAGAAACTTCGTCTATTTTGCCACATTTTAACCGCATAGAACCGACTAGCACGGGTTTAATGCTAGTGGGAGAGATGGGCTTAATGGCAAAAAGTGATGACGATGGCCAAACTTGGCAACGGATAGATGAAATTTACCCTGGCTCGTTTTTTGGTTTTGCTTCTGAATCATCGCAACAAATCGTCGCGGGACTACGCGGTAATATTTTCGTAAATAAAACCGACAGTGGACAATGGCAGCATTTAGAAAATGACAAAACCGCCACAATTAATAGCATCATTAACTACAACAATAAACAATGGCTATTACTGGCTAATAGCGGTGTTATTTTTCATCTAAAAGATGACGAGCTATCGTATGAGCAATTGGCCGATGGTAAAGCAATACTTGATGGTGTAATTGTTAAAGATAGACTTATCATGGCAACAGAAAATGGCATTAAAGTGAAGGAGTTGACCCCTTAATGCAAGCAATTTTAGATTTCTTAGAAAAAGCGATTTTTAGGCACCGCACAGTAGTACTCATAAGTTTTGTGCTAATTACCTGTTTGTTGGTTTTTAAAGCAACACAGATTCAACTTGATGCGTCATTTAATAAAAATATCCCGCTCAATCATGAATACATGAAGGTATACACTAAACATGAGAAACAGTTTGGTGGTGCAAATAGTATTTTAATTTCCGTATGTGACGACAGCGGAGATATCTTCAATCCTGAATTTTTTACTCAATTAAAAGCAGTGCACGATCAGCTTTATTTTATTCCTGGGGTAAATCGTCCTTTAGTAAATTCTATCTTTTCACCCAGTGCCCGTTTTGTTGAAGTTGTTGAAGACGGCTTTGCTGGGGGCCCTATCATTCCAGCTAACTTTAAAGCAGACAAGCAAGGGTTAGGCGTTGTAAAAGAAAACATTGAAAAGGCAAAAGTAGTGGGTCGTATGATAGCAAGCGATTATTCGTGTGCCATGGTCACCGCCCAACTGTTAGAGACTGATCCGCAAACACAAGAAAAATTAGACACCCTCGCGTTTGCAAAAAAATTAGAAACCGAGATTCGTGAACCTTTAAGTACTAATAATATCAGTATTCATATTATCGGTTTTGCAAAAATGGCTGGCGATATCGCTGAAGGCGCAAAAGGGGTTGTTTTATTTTTTGCCATCGCGATTGCGTTTACATTCGTCATGGTATGGCTGTTTTGTGGCAGCTTGAAACTCACTATTTTACCAATTGTGTGTTCTATTATTGCCGTTATTTGGCAGTTAGGCTTATTGTCTAGTTTAGGCTTTGGCCTTGATCCTATGTCAATTTTAGTTCCTTTTTTAGTCTTTGCAATTGGTGTAAGCCACGGTGTGCAGATGATCAACGCCATTGGTAAAAAAGTCACTGAGGGCAAAACCACCGCCGTGTGTTGTCAATCTAGCTTTAGAGCTTTGCTGGTGCCAGGTGGGATTGCGTTGTTATCAGATACGGTTGGCTTTTTAACACTTTTAACTATAGATATCGGCATCATTCGTGAACTAGCTATTACAGCAAGTTTAGGAGTGGCCGTTATTATATTTACTAACCTTATTTTATTGCCTGTATGGGCATCGTATATGCGTTTTGAAAACAGCATCCATATTCAATCGGGTGATGCCAACAAACCTAATATACTCGATGCAATGCGCGATTTATTAGTTAAAGCAACTGACCCTAAAACAGCAAAAATGATCATAGGTTTAACCTTGGTTTTATTTGCATTAGGGTATTGGCAAGCGGATAAAATGCGTATTGGTGATTTACACGCAGGTGCGCCATCGTTGCACCAAGATGCACGTTATAACCAAGATACCTTTTTAATATCGGACAAATACACCATTTCGTCTGACATTTTAAAAGTGATTGTGGAAGCATACCCTGCGGCCTGTACAGAGCACGATGTAATGGAACGTATATCGCGATTTCAATATAAAGTTGAAAACTTAGCAGGTGTGCAGTCAGCGGTGAGCCTGAGTTCAGTGGCACAATCAGTCAATGCCGGTTACAACGAGGGCAATTTAAAGTGGCAAAGTTTGCCGCGCAATTCTGCCAGCTTAGTGCAATCAACGTCACGTGTAGAAACCAGTACAGGGTTATTAAACGGTGATTGTTCGGTAATGCCGGTGATTATATTTTTAGACGATCACAAAGCACAAACAATTGATAACGTGATTGCAAAAGTAAAACAATTTGCTGATGAAGAGGGCACAGATAAACTTGCCTTTAAATTGGCATCAGGGCCAGTTGGTGTTATGGCAGCAACAAATGAGTCTGTTTCAGCAGCGCAAATACCCATGATGCTCTATGTTTACGGTGCGGTTATTATTTTATGCTTACTTAGTTTTAAGAGTGTAAAAGCTACCATTGCGGTGGTATTACCCTTGTACATAGTATCAACATTGGCACAAGCACTGATGGTGCAGCTTGAGATTGGTCTGACTGTTTCAACGTTACCAGTGATTGCTCTGGGTGTAGGTATTGGTGTTGATTACGGTATTTATATTTTGTCATCGATGATGGGGCAGTTAAAACAAAACGTACCATTGAGTATTGCTTATCGTAATGCATTAGTTGAACGTGGTAGTGCGGTGTTATTTACCGGTATTACATTAGCGATTGGTGTAAGTACGTGGATTTTTTCTGATTTGAAGTTCCAAGTTGATATGGGAATTCTGCTTACCTTCATGTTTTTAGTAAATATGTTGGGCGCAGTGTTACTTTTACCTGCAATTGGCAGCTTGCTCTGGACTGACCAGAAAAAATAAGGTGAATAAATTTGCTCCAAAATGGCCAGTAATGGCCATTTATATCTATATTTTGTGAATAGATGACCAAATAGCTGAAATGCTTAAAATGTTTTCATCGAAAAGGCTGTTTATTAGTTTCAAAAGGGTTAGAATTTAACTGACTCCACGCTAATAAATGGCTGTACAAATACTCTGCTAAACTAGCAGTGATAGATTAAGGAACATACAATGACACGAAATGAAGGCCAAGCCTCGGTTATTTTAGATAACGTCTGTAAGCTTATCCAGAAAAAAGTTCGCGCTGATAATGTGTTACTCGTTGAGAAATTCGCCAAAGCCTTGTACAGCAATATGTCTAAAGAGGATTTGGCAAATCGCAACGACAGTGACTTATATGGTGCTGCACTTAGCCTTTGGAATTCGCTAGAAAAAAATACATCAGATGACGCAGTTATTCGCGTTTTCAACCCTGAAGTGGCAAAAGATGGCTGGCAGTCATCGCATACCATTGTAGAGATCATTGCTAAAGATATGCCATTTTTAGTTGACTCTGTGCGTATGGCCATGACACGAGAAAACATTGCCTCTCACTTACTTCTACATAGCCCACTGAAAATTCAGCGTGATAAAAACGATAAAATATCAGGGTTATCAAGCTTAAAAGCAGAGCAAGAATCAACATCAACAAAAACAGTATTCTTCATAGAAATTGACCGTCAAACAGATGCTACTGTTATTGAGTCTTTCAAAAAAGAACTTGAATCTGTATTAGTTGATGTATCGGTTGCAGTTGAAGATTGGCAGCCTATTCGCGAAAAACTAATCGCAGTTAGCAAAAGCTTGCCTAAAAGCCACAAAGATAAAAATGATAACGAAATAAATGAAACCGTTGAGTTTTTAGATTGGCTAGTAAAAGACAACTTTACATTAATGGGTTACCGCCAATATGAGCTGTCGCCAGTTCAAGGTGATTATCAGTTAAAAGGTAAAATGGATACCAGCTTAGGGTTAATGAAAAACTCGGATGCTGAGCATACACGTTTGCTTTCTGAGTTACCTGAAGTGGCTCGTCAAGAAGCACGTAGTAGCAACTTATTAATATTAACGAAAACCAATTCATTATCTCGAGTTCATCGCCCAGCCTATATTGATTATGTGGGTGTTAAGCGTTTTGATGACAAAGGTAATGTGATTGGTGAAGACCGTTTTATAGGTTTATTCTCATCTAACTTTTATAACAACAGCGCTGCTGATGTCCCGGTTCTTAAAAGCAAGATTAATCGCATTATGGATATGTGTGATTTTGCTAAGGGTACACATGCATACAAAGCGGTATTAAATATCTTAGAAACCTATCCACGTGACGAATTAGTGCAAGCTCGCGAACATGAGCTACTTGAAGTTGCTATGGGCGTGTTACAAATTCAAGAACGCGATATGTGTCGTTTATTTGTTCGCAAAGATGCATACGGTCGCTTCCTATCTTGTATGGTGTATGTACCACGTGAACGTTATAACACGGCGCTGCGCCGCGAAACGCAGGCTATTTTAGCGAATGCATTTAATTCTGACGTTAAAGTCGAATTTACTACCTATTTCTCAGAGTCAACACTGGCGCGTACTCATTACACCGTTCGTGTGACCGATAACAATATTGAATATAACGTGAAAGACATAGAAAATAATCTAATTGAAGCCGCTCGTACCTGGGAAGATAAACTCCAATCAGCCTTGCTGGAATCTGCTGGTGAAGCCCGTGGTAACGAATTAAACCGTAAATACTGCAACGCTTTTGCACGTTCATACAAAGAAGAAGTATTACCAAGTGCCGCTGTTGTTGATATTGAAAAGCTAGAAATGCTAAACGATAACAACAAACTTGAGATGTTGTTTTATCGTCCACAAGAAGAGGCGAGCAGCAATATTGTTCGTTTAAGCTTATTCCATAAAGATGAGCCAATTCACTTATCAGATGTGATGCCAATGCTGGAAAACTTTGGTTTACGTGTTGTAGGTGAAACACCTTACTCAGTTAAAACCAGTGATGGTGGCATTAATTGGATCATGGACTTCTCAATGCTGATTGATAGCAAAGGGATGGCCGATTTTGATAAAATTTCCGCACGTTTTCGTGCCGCACTAACCAGTGTGTGGGCAAATCGTTTAGAAAACGATGGTTTTAACCGTTTAGTGTTAATGGGTGGGTTAACCGGTCGCGAAGCATCCATTTTACGTGCGTACGCTAAATACATGCGCCAAATTGGGGTTACTTTCTCGCAAACGTACATCGAAAGCACCTTTGCTAATTACCCACACATCGCGGCTAAAATCGTTAATTTATTTGCTAAAAAATTCTCAGTTAAAAGTCCTGCAAGTGCTAAAACGCTTGAAAAGCTAGGCTTAGAAATTTATGCAGAGTTAGAAAACGTAGCGAATCTTGATGATGACCGTATTATCCGTTTATACGTTGATATGATTGTTGCAACGCTGCGTACAAACTACTTCCAAAAAGATGCTGAAGGTAAGTTCAAGTCTTACATCTCACTTAAAATTCAGCCAAGTTTAATTCCAGAAGTCCCACTACCTGTACCAGCGTTTGAGATATTTGTTTATTCTCCGCGTGTTGAAGGTGTGCATTTACGCTTTGGTAAAGTTGCGCGTGGCGGCCTTCGTTGGTCAGACCGTCGTGAAGACTTCCGTACTGAAGTTTTGGGCTTGGTAAAAGCGCAGCAGGTTAAAAATACCGTAATTGTACCGGTTGGCTCAAAAGGTGGCTTTGTATGTAAACAACTACCTAGTGAGCGCGAAGCGTTTATCAAAGAAGGCCAAGAATGTTATAAAATCTTCATTCGTGGTTTATTAGACATCACAGATAATATTGAGCGCGGCGAAGTTGTACCTGCTGTTGATGTTACTCGTCATGATGAAGACGATGCATACCTAGTGGTTGCAGCGGACAAGGGAACTGCGACTTTCTCTGATATTGCCAACGGCATCGCAAACGAATATAACTTCTGGCTAGGTGATGCGTTTGCATCAGGTGGTTCAGTAGGTTATGACCATAAGAAGATGGGTATTACGGCTCGTGGTGCATGGGAGTCTGTTAAGCGTCATTTCCGTGAAATGGATATTAACTGTCAAACCACAGACTTTACTGCCGTTGCCATTGGTGACATGGCCGGTGACGTATTTGGTAACGGTATGCTGTTATCAAAGCACATTCGCTTGCAAGTGGCGTTTAACCACTTACATATTTTTGTGGATCCAAACCCCGATGCAGCTACTTCTTACCCAGAGCGCGAGCGTTTATTTAATTTGCCACGTTCATCATGGGAAGATTACAACAAAGAGTTAATTTCAAGCGGCGGTGGTGTGTTCTCTCGTGCAGCCAAGTCGATTACGCTAAGCCCAGAAATGAAAAAAATGTTGGGCACTAAAAAAGCCAGCATGACGCCTAATGAATTGATCAAAGCCTCACTTATGATGGAGTTTGATTTATTGTGGAATGGCGGTATTGGTACATACATTAAGCACTCTAAAGAAACAGATGCGGATGTAGGGGACCGTGCAAACGATGCACTGCGCATTAATGGTAAAGACCTTGGCGCTAAAGTCTTTGGCGAAGGCGGTAACTTAGGGGCAACCCAGTTAGGTCGTATTGAATTTGCTGCTAAAGGTGGCCGTGTAAATACTGATTTTATCGATAACGTAGGCGGTGTTGCGTGTTCAGATAACGAAGTAAACATTAAAATCTTACTTAATGGTTTAGTTGCCGAAGGTGATTTAACACGTAAGCAACGTGATGAGTTACTTTACTCAATGACCGACGAAGTATCTGAGTTAGTGCTTAAAGACTGTTATCGTCAAACACACACTTTATCGATTACCCAATCGAAAGGGACCTCAACGCTTAAAGAAAAAATTCGTTTTATTCATGCGCTTGAAAAAGAGGGCAAGTTAGACCGTGCGATTGAGTTTATTCCGACGGATGAGGAGTTAGCAGAGCGTGCTGCCGCAGGCAGAGATTTAACACGTCCTGAGCTTTCTGTGTTGGTCTCTTATGCGAAAATGGTTCTTAAAGAGTCATTAGTAACCGACGAAATTACCGAAAACCCTTACTATCGTCAGTTATTGGTTAAATCATTCCCACGCCCATTACGTGAGAAGTTTAACGATGCTATGAATAATCACCCACTACGCAAAGAGATCATTGCCACTAAGTTAGCAAATAATATTGTTAACGATATGGGCTTAAACTTTATGGTGCGTATGAATGAAGAAACAGGTGCAAACGAAGCTGAGATTGCATTATGTTATTCAATCGCAAGTGAAATATTCCAAATGCGTGAAACTTGGTTATCGATTAGTGATTTAGATAACAAGATACCGTCTAGCGTACAAACAGAAATGTTGTACCAGTTACGTCGTACTGTTCGTCGTGCAACTCGTTGGTTCTTACGTCACCGTACGAAAGCACAAACAATTGAGCAATCAATTGAAGCATTTGCACCTACGTTTGCCGATTTAAGTGAAAACTTAACTAAATACATTGTTAAAGCAGAAAGCGATCGTATAGAAAGTGCACGTGAAGAGCTAACGCAAAGCGGTGTTCCGGTTGAGATTGCTCAGCGTATTGTATCGTTATCAAGCTTGTTCTCTGTAATGGACTTGACACAAATTGCGCAAAACTCTAACCGTAAAATTGATATGGTATCGCACACTTACTTCAAACTTGGTGCGCAAATGGGACTACATTGGTTCTTAGACCAAATTACTAATCAACCTGTTTCAAACCATTGGCAAGCACTTGCGCGTGCTTCATATCGTGAAGAGTTAGATTGGCAACAACGTACATTATCTGAAGTAGTGTTAAACAGCTTTGAAGGTGATAGTAGTGATGTTGATGGTCAAATTGAACAGTGGATGGATAGCCAAGATCTGTTGTTACAGCGCTGGAAACAAATGCTAACTGAATTTAAAACATCGCAAAGTCATGACTTTGCAAAATTCTCAGTTGCACTTAGAGAGCTTATGTTACTAAGCCACAACTGTGATACCTCTGCAAAGTAATAAACTGCAACTGATTAAAATTAATCGTTAAACAGTTTTTTGTTATATAATACCTCAGCCTTGTCTGAGGTATTTTTTTGTCTACAACTTTAAGAGGATTATATTCATGTTTTACGATTTAGCTCGCCGTTTTATGTTTACCCGTGATGCGGAGTGGGCCCATGATTTTGCTCTTAATAACTTACGTCGCTTTGCTAATACACCGTTAAGTGCCGCGTGGTCACAAAGCGTGGCAAATAAGCCTGTGAACTTTTTAGGCCTCGAATTTAAAAATCCCGTAGGGCTTGCCGCTGGTCTTGATAAAAATGCCGAGTGTATTGATGCATTCGCCCAAATGGGGTTTGGTTTTGTCGAAGTAGGCACAGTAACACCGCGTCCACAAGCAGGTAACGATAAGCCTCGTATGTTTAGATTGCCACAGTCGAATGCAATTATTAATCGCATGGGCTTTAATAATAAAGGCGTTGATAATCTAGTAAATAACGTAAAAGCAGCAAAGTATGATGGCATTTTAGGTATTAATATTGGTAAAAATAAAGATACGCCGAATGAACAAGGCAAAGATGATTACATTCACTGTATGCGAAAAGTGTTTGAGTATGCATCTTACATAACCGTCAATATTTCATCACCTAACACACCAGGATTGCGTGACTTACAATATGGCGCAGCATTAGATGACCTATTGCAAAGTTTAAAAAATGAACAGTTAGATTTAATTGCCAAGCATAATAAAAATGTACCTATGCTGGTTAAAATTGCGCCAGACTTAGATCCTATTCAAATTGAACAAGTGAGCGAATCACTATTAACGAATAAAATTGATGGTGTGATTGCCACAAATACCACCCTTGAGCGTAGCCTAGTGCAAGGTCAGCAGTATGCTGATGAAGCAGGGGGGTTATCGGGTGCTCCTGTTAGAGAGCGTTCAACTCATATTGTTTCTGAACTAAAACGTTTAACTAATAATCAATTACCTATCATTGGTGTAGGCGGTATTGATGACGTTCAATCGGCTAAAGAGAAGATGAACGCAGGGGCTGATTTGATTCAAGTTTACACTGGATTTATTTATAAAGGACCACAATTGGTCAAGTCGATCATCAACGGCTTATAAGGATCTTTTATCTAAGCTTTTGATCGTTCGATAAATGTTCTAAAAAGACATTTTAAAAATGGTCAAAATCAGCTATACTCTAAGCTTATCGTCTTATTTACATATTAAGTACTAGGAAGGGAGGAGCATATGTTACAAGCGTCAAAGCAATGGCAGTGGATAGTGTGCGCTAAAAAAAACCGCTTATTGCTAGATTTAAATGACGATATGCAACTATGCACTCCTTATAAACTAAGGCAATTAACGGATTGCACCTTTAAAAACCCTTACTTTAGTTTAGAAGATGCCGCTTTTTATGAGCAGGTATATTATTACCTCGAGCAGTTTAACTTGTGGAACCCTGCGCAATTATGTCAAATAGCGCTTAATGCCACCGCGGTTAAGTTTCAATTAAAGCCCGTTTTAGCTAAGAGTTGGTTTTTTAAACCTTACACGGGTAAAACACCTAGTACTGAAGCTGTTATCAACTTGAGCTCTGAATCTCAAACTGGCGAGTTTTTAATTGTGGAGCATTGCCCTGATGCTTCTGTGTGTATTAATTTAAGCGAAACCTTTGCGCTTGACGATAATTTATCACTCTCACAGTTCGAAGTGATCCGCGTATTAAACAACCGTGTTCACCCGCTTATTATCTCACAGTACGATAGTCAAACCGCTTAATCTAATTTAGTTTTCCCACCGTGTTTATGGCGTATTTGTACGCGAACCTATGTTATAATCCTGTGCAATTAGCTATTAAGGGTTTTTACTTTGCAATTTATCGCACTTACTTCTATCGGAATCGAAAATTTATTGGTTGATGAACTTACAGAGCTTGGCGCTACGGTGTCAAAACAAACTGTGGGTTCTGTTCGCTTTGAGGCTGACTCATTACTAGCGCAAAAGGTGTGTTTATCAACACGCTTTGCTACGCGTGTACTTATGCTTATTGAAGAAAAAGAAGGCGTAAATGACAAAGACAGCTTGTATAAATTTGCACGCTTACAACCTTGGCAAGAGTGGTTTGGGCCTACGCAAACCTTTGCAGTTGACTTTAATGGCACAAACGACTCGCTTAAAAATACACAGTTTTCAGGCTTAGTGATTAAGGATGCGATTGTTGATTATTTTAATGATCTGTATGAACAGCGCCCAAATGTTGATAAGCAAGATGCGAATGTACGAGTGGTTGCACGTTTAAATCGCCATGGTGTTTCACTTTATATTGATTACTCTGGCCCGCGTTTATCAGAGCGTGGTTACCGTCAAGGTCAAGGTAAAGCACCAATTAAAGAACATTTAGCTGCAGCAATTATTAAGCGTAGTGGCTGGCTTGAAAATGTTAATCAGCCTTTATTTGATCCCTGTTGTGGTGCGGGTACTATTTTAATTGAAGCCGCTGGAATGGCGCGTAATGAAGCGCCAGGTCTATTTCGTGAAGGATTTGCGTTTGAGCGTTTACCTAGCTTTAGAGTGGCAAAATTCAAAGAACTTAAAGAGCAGCTTTTAGCAAATATTACCGACCCTAAATTGTGGTTGATTGGCCATGATCACGATGCAAATGTCCTTGATAAAGCCATTGCAAATGCGCAGCGCGCAGAACTTGATACGGTAATTAAGTTTAAACAAAGCGATGCAACTAAATTGACTGCGGTTGCTAAATTGCCGGGTGTTGTTATTTCTAATTTACCTTACGGTGAGCGAATTGGCTCTATGGCTGAGCTGGTTAACTTACATCGCAGTTTAGGTGTTGGCTTTAAAAAACACTTCAACCACTGGAAACTAGCTTTATTAGGCATGGATGAAAGCTTGTTTAAACTGCTTAAATTGGTGAAGCAAAAACGTTATAAATTTAAAAATGGCCCACTTGATGTTGAATTAAACTTGTATCAACTTGATGACAAGCAAGTGAGTCTTACCACGGATGACAAACCGGCTTTAAACTTTGAAGGTTCAATGGCCTTTGCTAATCGCTTGAAAAAGAATAAGCAAGGCTTAAAAAATTGGCTTAAGCAAAATCAAGTACATGCCTATCGCGTGTATGATGCAGATATTCCTGAATATAACGTTGCGGTTGATATTTATGGAGATTCAGCGGTTATTTTTGAATACGCAGCACCAAAAGAAATTGATGAAAAAACCTCAGAGAAACGCTTGCAAGATGTTATTAGCTTAACAGCGCAACAACTGGATATTGCACCTGAAAACATTGCGGTAAAAGTACGTAAAAAGCAAAAAGGTGAAGAACAATATACCCTGATGGCTAAGCAAAACAGAACCATGGTGGTAGAGGAGTTTGGTGCTAAGTTTAAAGTTAACTTATTTGATTACTTAGACACTGGACTATTTTTAGATCACCGTCTTGCGCGCCGTTACATTCAAGAAAATGCAAAAGATAAGCGTTTTTTAAATCTGTTTGCCTACACAGGAACAGCGTCGGTTCATGCTGCATTAGGCGGTGCAAAAGCAATTACTACCGTTGATTTATCTAAAACCTACCTAAAATGGGGGCAAGATAACTTTGCACTTAACGATATTAGCAATACGCGTTATCGGTTTGAGCAAGCCGACTGTTTAAAATGGCTAGAGCATGCACAAGGCCAATACGACTTGATCTTTTTAGACCCTCCAACATTCTCTAACTCTAAGCGAATGAAAGATGCGTTTGATGTACAAAATGATCACATTAAGCTGTTAACTTGGGTAAAAAAAATATTGAGCCCATCGGGTACGCTTATATTTTCTAACAATAAACGCGGCTTTGTGATGGACGAAGTAGGGTTAATGGGCTTAGGCTTAAAAGCGGAAAATATTTCAGAAAAAACCTTATCTCCCGATTTTAAACGTAATAAAAAAATTCATAATAGCTGGTTAATTAAACATGGCTAAGTGGGTTTTATATCACACGGACGGTTGCCACTTGTGTGAGCAAGCAGAGCAACTGTTAAAACCGTTACTTTCATCAGCTGATGAATTACAACTTATTGATATTATGAGCGATGACTCCTTAATTTTAGAGTATCAAATCAGTATTCCGGTTTTAAAAAATCAACAAGGCCAGCAATTGTTTTGGCCGTTTACTGCACCTCAGGCGCAGCAGTTTTTAGCGCAAGCAGAATAAGAGTAAAGATTAATTATGGATTTAATTAGAATTTCAAAAGCACAATTAGCCTACGGTACGCACCCATTATTAGATAATGCCGATGCGGTTATAGAAAGCGGTGAACGTGTGTGTATTGTAGGGCGTAACGGTGCAGGAAAATCAACGCTTCTAAAAGTCTTAGATGGCCAAGTAATACTCGATGACGGCGAAATAAACCAAGTCGGTAGTTTAAAAATATCGCGTTTAGAACAAGATCCGCCTAAAGGCGCAAGCGGCACTGTATTTGATTATGTTGCCCAAGGTATGCCTGAAATTGCTAACTTACTGATTGATTTTCATCATGTAAGTACACAATTGCAATCAGATTGTACTGATCAGTTACTCAATAAATTAGAGCGCTTATCAAATAAGTTAGAAGCAGCTGATGGCTGGCGTTTTGATAGTCGTATTCAACTGGTTTTAACCCAACTAGAATTAACCCCCGATGCAAAACTAGAATCACTTTCTGGTGGTTGGTTACGTAAAGTTGCACTTGCGCGTGCGCTAGTGAGCGAGCCTGATTTATTATTACTCGATGAGCCTACCAACCACTTAGATATGACAAGTGTAATGTGGTTAGAGCAATTTTTAAAAGAGTTTAAAGGCGGGATTGTATTTATATCGCATGACCGTGCTTTTATTCGCGCCGTTGCAACACGTATTTTAGATTTAGATCGCGGTAAACTAATTTCTTATCCAGGTGATTATGCCACTTACTTAGAACAAAAAGCGCATGATTTAAAAGTGGAAGAAACGCAAAATGCATTGTTCGATAAGCGTTTAGCAGAAGAAGAAGCGTGGATCCGCCAAGGTGTTAAAGCGCGCCGTACGCGTAACGAAGGGCGAGTTCGTGAGCTTAAACAATTACGTAATGAGCGTAAAAAACGCGTTGATCAAGTAGGCAAAACCGATTTCAATATTGAAACGGCTGATCGTTCAGGTAAATTAGTGTTTGAAGCAAAACACTTAAACCATGCATTTAAAGATAAAATCATTGCTGATGACTTCTCTACTTTGGTTATGCGTGGTGATCGTATTGGATTAGTCGGCCCTAACGGCATTGGTAAAACGACCTTATTAAAGCTTCTATTTGGTGATTTAAAAGCAGACAGTGGCGAAATAAAGCAAGGTGTTAATTTAGAGTTTGCTTATTTTGATCAGTATCGTGAAAAGCTTGATGAAGAAGCGACCGTTCAGGACAACGTAGCTGAGGGTAAGCAAGAAGTGATGATGGGTGGACGTTCTCGTCATGTATTAGGTTATTTACAAGACTTTTTGTTTCCGCCAGCACGTGCTCGTACCCCCGTAAAAGCGCTCTCAGGTGGTGAAAAAAATAGATTACTTCTGGCTAAGTTATTTTTAAAGCCATCAAATATATTGGTTCTTGATGAGCCTACCAATGACTTAGATATAGAAACGTTAGAGTTACTAGAAGATATTATCAATCAATACCAAGGTACTGTGCTGATAGTTAGCCATGACCGTGAGTTTATTGATAATACTTGCTCAAGTGTATGGGCCTTTGAAGGTAATGGTAAGGTAACAGATATCGTTGGCGGTTACAGCGATTATGAAGCTTATACCAACTATTTAGCAGAGCAGCAAAAGCAGCAGCAACAGCAGCCAGTTAAAAAGGTTGAAAAACCAGAGCCTGCACCCGTTAAAAACAATAACAAAGCAAATAAACTCTCTTACAAATTAAAACTTGAACTAGAGCAACTACCTAATAAAATGGAACAACTTGAAGCTGAGCTTGAAAAACAACAAGAACGAGTAAGTCACGAAGACTTTTTCAAGCAAGACAGTGATGTAACAGCTAAGGAATTGAACCATTTAGCCCAACTCGAGTCTGACCTTGAAGCCGCTTTTGAGCGTTGGGAAGAACTTGAAGAATTAAAGAATCAGTAGTAAGGAATAAAATGAAATATAAATTACTCGCGGCCAGTGTTTTAGCAACACTGAGTACATCGGCATTAAGTGCTACCTATGCGTTAACGGAGTTAGGTAACTTTGAAAACGCAAAACATACTTATGTTACCGATGTGAGTGAAAACGGACATGTCATTGGGCTTGCTAATGGCTTATACAATATCCCAATTGATATTAGTTATATTGATTTTACCGATAGTTTAATTAAGAACGCTTATACTAATGAAGTAAATTCATTTGAACTAAGTGACAAAGAAATTACGTTTACACTTGATGACATCGAAAACAACGACGCTATTTATACCAATGCTGATGCGCATACTTTTATGGTTCGTTTTTTATCAAACTTATCTGCTAACTTTGAATATCAAAAAATTAGCTCAATTGTTGCTACAAATTACAACAGTGGTGTAATTACAGAGCAATCTTTGTTTGATGTGGCTTCGGTTGATTATAATGGGTTAACGCGATCGACCAGCAATTTTTATAATGCTGTTGCACAGGATGGTACGACAGTAGGTTGGGGCAGTGCACCGTTTGATAAAATCACTTTTACACCAGATGGTGAAACTGAAGAAGAAACTTGGTTTACCCGAGAGTTTATAGAACGTGGTATTTTAATTTCTGAAGGCGGTGTCGATGTGCCGCTTGTTCCAGAGTTCACTGAGTATGGTGGGACGAGTAAAGCGTCTGATATTGTTACCACTGACACGGGTTACGTTGTTGTTGGTAATGTATCAGTGAGTATCCCTACAGAGAGACAAACCTTAATTGCTGATAATTGTGATGGTCTTGATGAACCACTCATGACGTGTATTGAATCAATTAATAGTCGTAACACACGTGGTTTATTTAATAAAACAGCAGTTAAGTGGACATTAGATAGTGCCTATAATGTAACCTCAACAGAATTGTTAGGTTTAGCGCTGACACCAAAAGAAGATGAAGACAGTAACCCTTTTATTAGTAATGCATTAGCGGTTAATAAAAATGGCGTTGCGGCCGGTTTTTCTAATACCCGTTATTTTGATAGAGATTCCACAATTTTAACGATGCCAGTTTACTTTAAAGATGGTGAAGTAATTGATTTTATTGAACAAAGAGATGACTGGCAAAGTGGTAAAGCATTTGCTATCAACGATAACGATATTGTTGTAGGTTATGCGACTAAGCGAATAGAAGGCACGCTAAGAAACAAACTTTTTTACCATAATATAAATACAAACACGACCGTGTTTCCTAAAGGTTACTTTATAAGCTCAAGCTCATATGCAAATGACATTAATAATCAAGGCTACATTGTTGGTGAAGGTGAAATTGGTGAATCTGAGAACACTCGTCGTTCAGAGGCCTTCATTTATAAAATTGGTGATGACAAGATCACTAATCTGAATAAATTGCTGCCTTGTTATGACAGTGATGGTGAAAGCAGTTTCAGCTATAAAATGGTAGAAGCTAAATCGATTAATGAAAACAACGAAGTATTTGGTGTTGCGACTAAAACAGTTGAAAAACGAAATTCATTGGGCGGAGTTGTTACCGATGTAAATGGTAATATTGAATATGAAAGTGTAGCCGTTGCGGTAAAACTTTCGCCTATCCCTAATGGTGAAGTTGAGAATTGTAAAGCCCCAGATGCTGAATTTTACGAACGCAGTTCAGCGAGTTTTTCTTGGTTTGGTTTATTATTACTACCACTTGTTGGTTTAAGACGTGTATTTAGATTTTAAATGAGCTTAAATCGTTAAAAAGAAGGACTAAAAAACCCAACTTGTTAAGTTGGGTTTTTTTTGTCTATAGTAATGTAAGCATTTAAGGGAAGAGAGGCTAATTATTTCTCATTCCCCATGCCCGCCTTACAGAGCGGCGCCAAATTAGATCTATTCCAAAGTAGCCAATAACACTGGCGATAGAGGCGCATACCAAAGAACCGACTAAGAATGCAGGGCCAATTGTCGTTAAGCTTTCTATAAACCATGCCCAACTGGCTTCGAACGCAAAGTGTTGTTCAGGTTGATTAAGTACTAATGTACCAACAAGGTAGGAGCCGTAAAAAATTGGCGGCATAGTCAGTGGATTAGTGATCCATACTAGCGCAACAGAAATGGGTAAATTAACTCTCAAAATTATCGCTGCGGCAGCCGCTAGCACCATTTGAAAAGGAACAGGGATGAAAGCAAAAAAGAGCCCAACAGCAAAAGCACCTCGTGCCGAACGTCTATTTAAATGCCAAAGGTTAGCATCATGTAAAAGACGGCCAAATATTCTTAGCGATTTGTGATGTCTAATTTTATTTGGATCGGGTAAAAACCGTTGGATCGTTTTTTTAGCCATTTAAAGCAACCATTTACTTCTGTGTGGATGAGTATTGGGTTTGTTATCGGAGTTGTTGTTACCGTATTTTATTACCAAACCCTTGAATTTACAGTTATCACAATTTCAATCCTCATTGTGAGCACGTATTTTAAGCCGTTTTTAACTGTATTGTTAGGCTTTATTTGCGGTATTTGCTGTGTAGCAGCACATTTTATCTTGTTTTATTCATTTGAATTACCTGATCAGCACGAAAAATATGCTTATTCAGTCAATGCTGTTGTCGAAGAGGTTATTTCTTCAACACCTCCACAATACGTAAAAGTAAAAATAACCCGTTTGGAAGATAGCGAATATAGTCAGTTTAGAGCACCTAAAGCCTTATTAAGTATTAATTCAACACAACCTATTCAGCCAGGTGATGCTTTTACTGCTCAAGTTAGGTTAAAAAATTTTAGGGGGATTAAAAATTTTACTGTGTTCGACAGTCAACTCTATGCCTTTACACAAAAAATAGCGTTTAAAGGCACAGTATTAAATAAGCAGTTAGCGATTTACAACCGCCAACAAAATAATCATATCGCGGCTTATAGGACTTATGTCAAAAAGCTCGTAAGTAGTGCTGAACTTAATTGGCTATATTACGTGCTCTTAACCGGAGACAAGTCGTTAATGACCTTTGAGCATAAACAATTAATGCAAAGTCTTGGGTTAAGTCATTTACTGGCTATTTCTGGATTGCATATCTCTTTGGTTTTTGGCTTTTGTTATTTTGCAGTGCGCTGTTTTCTTAAGTTGATTAAGCCTGAACTAAATCAATCATTAAATATCGCTATTTTTTATAGCGCTGCTGGCTTTGTTGCCGCTTTTATTTATGTTTACTTGAGTGATTTTATTATTTCGGCAACCCGCGCCTTAATTATGTTGGGTTGTTATTTGTTGCTTTATTATTTAGCGAAGAAAGCGCTTAGATGGCGAAGTATTTTATATGCGTTGGTTATTATTCTAGCAGTTAATCCATTTAGTTTGCTTAATCCTGGCCTTTATTTTTCTTTTTTAGCGGTATGTATTATTTTTATGGTTTTAAAACAGTTTCCGCTGCTAGGTCATTCATTGTTAGCCAATATTCGCACTCTTTTTGTTATTCAACTGGGATTATTTATTGGCTTATTACCGCTGTCATTATATTTTTTTAATGGCGTGAGTTTAGCAGGTTTAGTTTTAAATCTTGTCGCTATTCCCATTTTATCTTTTGTATTAATGCCTGCTTTATTTTTAAGTGTGTTGCTAGGGTTATTAACCGACTGGCATGCGTTTATTGTGTTATATGATTTTCCACTGACCTATATTTATCAAATGTTGCTGGCAATACCGCAGCACATACGTTGGCTTAATGTTGGTCAGGTAAGTATAACCACTGTGGTGCTGCTTTATAGTGTCGTTCCTTTACTTTACTTTATTAAGCTTCGCGTACTGGCGTGTATTCCGCTTTTGACTTTACTGTCTAATTATTATTTTACGCAATCTAGCCTTTGGCAGTTGAACGTATTTGATGTAGGCCATGGCCTAATGGTGTTGATAAAAAAAGACAAACATGCGTTTATTTATGATTTTGGCCCGAGTTACTTTAATCGCTTTAGTCGTGTGCCTAGTGTATTGCTACCCTATATTGACGCCCATAATTTAACGGTAAGTACCGCGATTGTTAGTCATCAAGATAACGATCATGCCGGAGGTGTTGCGCATTTTAAAGCGGCCGGTTATGCATGGAGTTTTGATTATTTTCATCCAAATGGTGTATATAACGACTGTGTAGCAACAACACTCGATTTTAATGGGTTGAGTATTCAAACCTTTGCTAAAGAGGAATTTAATAATAGTAATGATAATTCCTGTATCGTTAAAATCTCAGCGGCAAACTATAGTGTGCTACTTAGCGGTGACATATCAAAAACGCGAGAGTCACAATTAATTAAAAAGAAAGATGATTTACAAAGTACCGTTTTGATAAGCCCACATCACGGCAGTGACAGCTCCTCGAGTGACGAGTTTATTAAGGCAGTAAACCCAACGATTGTGATTCATTCAAGTGCCTATCAAGGTCAGTGGCAATTTCCAAGTAAAGCGGTAGTTGAGCGTTACAATAAAATAAACGCCAAACAATATAGCACCGGTGATGTAGGACAAGTTAGGGTTGATTTTTATGCTAAGCACCTTGAGCTTACTACAGCGAGGGCGCAGGAAAGTTATTGGTTTATCAAAGATTGACGTTTTGTTTTGCTGTTGCTAAGGATACAATAGAGGCTGTCAGTGGTTTTAGAGAGTGTTATGGATCAAAGTACTACACAAATTTATAAACGGCTTGTTTCTTACGTTGGTGCCTATAAGTCGGTTGCTATCGTCGCAATTATTGGAATGATAGGTTATTCAGGTATGGATGCATTATTCATCCAACTGATGAAGCCGTTTATCGATGAAGGTTTAAATGAGCGTAATAGTCAGGTACTTACTTATGCGCCATTTGTGGTTATTGCGTTGGTGATTGGGCGTGGCGTATTTAATTTTATGTCATCGTACTGTTTAAGCTATGTTGGTTCGCAGGTAGTGCGTGCGCTTCGCCAAGAACTATTTGAGCATATATTACATTTGCCAGTATCGTTTCATGATAAAAACTCGAGTGGCGACCTTATTTCAAAAATTACCTTTGATACAGAGCAAGTACAGCAAGCGATTACCAAAGCACTGCTTATTGTAGTTCGTGAAGGCGCTTTTGTGGTGTTTTTACTTGCAGTTATGTTTTATACCAGCTGGCAATTATCGTTAATCTTTTTAGTTATTATTCCATTAGTGGCTATTATAGTGGCGGTGGTATCTAAACGTTTTCGTCATATATCTAAAAATATTCAGTCTGCGATGGGGCAAGTTACCCGCAGCTCAGAGCAAATGCTCAGTGGTCACAAAGTGATCCATGGCTTTGGTGGTCAAACTCAAGAAATCGATCAATTTTCTAAAATTAATAATCATAATCGCCAGCAACGTATCAAAATGGATGCGACTAAGGCGTTAAGTGTCTCTATCATTCAAATTTTAGCAGCCAGCGCAATGGCCGTTATTTTATGGGTGGTGTCTATGCCCTCAATGATAGACAGTATTAGCTCTGGGGATTTTGTAGTGCTCATTTCTTCGATGATGATGTTACTACGCCCGTTAAAACAGCTTGCCAATGTGAACAGTGATTTACAACGCGGTATTTCAGCTGCGCAGAGTGTATTTTTAGTGCTAGATGAGGAAATAGAAAAAGACACGGGCACCTTATCGGTTGATAAAGTTAAAGGCCATATTGAGGTAAAAAATGTCACCTTTAAATACCCAACCAAAGACGAGCCGGTATTAAATAATTTGTCTATGACTATTAAAGCGGGCGAGAGCATTGCGCTTGTTGGCCGCTCAGGCTCGGGTAAATCCACCATATCAAACTTATTACCTCGCTATTATGATTTAGAAACGCCCAGTGAAATATTACTGGATGGTATTGCTTTAAATGAATATAAGCTCACCGATTTACGTCGTCAATTTGCTTTAGTATCGCAGCAAGTAGTGCTTTTTAATGACACGATTGCAAATAATATTTGTTATGGCCTCCAACGCGATATATCGATGGAAGAGCTTCATACTGTGGCTAAACAAGCTCATGTGTGGGAGTTTGTTAAAGATTTACCGGAGCAACTTAACACTATGGTTGGTGAAAATGGGGTGATGCTTTCAGGTGGTCAACGTCAACGTATCGCGATTGCTCGCGCAATATTAAAAGATGCACCAATTTTAATTTTAGATGAAGCGACCTCGGCGCTCGATACTGAATCAGAAAAACTTATTCAACATGCCCTCGATACATTAATGAAAGACAAAACGTCTATTGTAATTGCGCATAGGTTATCGACTATAGAAAATAGTGACCGCATTTATGTAATAGACAGTGGTCAAGTTATTGAAAGTGGTACCCATACAGACTTACTTGCTAACGATGGCACTTATTCTGCTTTATGCAAAATGCAGTTTGGTGAGCAAGGGTGAGTAAAATAGAGCAAAGCTGGTATAAACCTTTTAGCTTAATTACGTTATTGCTATTACCACTGTCCGCTATTTTTGGCTGTATTTCTTTGCTGCGTAGATATTGCTATAAGTTCGGCATTTTTAAATCGTTTATCAGCAAAACACCGGTTATTGTAGTTGGCAATATAAGCGTTGGCGGCAATGGTAAAACGCCGTTTGTGTTGTGGCTTTATGATTATTTAACTGCTAAAGGCTTATCTGTTGGTTTAATTAGTCGCGGTTACGGCGGGCAAGCAGCTCATTACCCATTATTAGTGACTGCTAATACGACTACTTTAGAGGCTGGTGATGAGCCGGTGCTTTTATTTAACCGTTTACAGTGCCCATTAGTGGTTGGCCCTAATAGGCAACACAATATAGAAAAGCTCAACGCAAACTTTAAGCTTGATGTGATCATTTCTGATGATGGCATGCAGCATTACAAAATGGCACGCAGCATAGAATGTTGTATTGTTGATAGCGAAAGAAAATTTGGTAATGGTTTGCTAATGCCCGCAGGGCCACTGCGCGAAACCGTCTCTCGATTAAAGAGCGTAGACCTAGTAATTGAAAATGGCTCTGAGGATGAGTTTAGTTATCGCTTGCAGCCATCGGTTATTAAACGCGTTGCCGATAACACGGATATAGCGACGCCTTTAAAGGCTGCGCATGCGGTGAGTGCTATTGGTAACCCAGGTCGTTTTGAGGCTTCACTGCAAGCACAAGGTATTAAATTACTGTCTACACATCATTTTCGCGATCATTATGCTTATAGCGCTGATGATTTCGCTCAGTTTGGCGATGACTGTGTATTAATGACAGAAAAAGATGCGGTTAAATGCCGTGATTTTGCAAAGCCTAATTGGTATTACCTGCCTGTTGATGCTCAACCAACAGCGGCGGTAATAAACACATTAAATTTACTATTAAAAGAAAAAGGGATCCATCATGGCCTTTGATACGAAGTTACTCGAAATTATTGCTTGCCCCGTGTGTAAAGGTAAGTTGCGCTTTGATAAAGAAAACCAAGAGCTGATCAGTACAGCTGCAAAGCTTGCTTACCCGGTACGCGATGATATTCCGGTATTACTTGAAAATGAAGCCCGAGAATTGTCTCTTGAAGAGGTAGAAAAGTGGAATTCGTAGTAGTTATTCCTGCACGTTACGCTTCTACTCGTTTGCCAGGTAAACCACTTGCTGATATTTGTGGCAAGCCAATGATCCAACATGTCTATGAAAAAGCGTGTTTGTCGGGAGCGAGTAAAGTGGTTATAGCCACCGATCATCAAAAAGTATTTGATGCGGCTAAACACTTTACCAATGATGTATTGATGACTCGAGAAGATCATCAATCAGGGACTGAACGGTTAGCAGAAGTCGTTGATTTACTTGATTTATCAGATGATACTATCGTGGTTAATGTGCAGGGCGATGAACCGTTATTATCCCCTGATAACGTGTCACAAGTAGCAACATTATTAGCGCAATCAACCGCGCCAATGGCAACCCTCAGTGTTGCCATTGAAGAGCGTGAAGAGGTGTTTAACCCTAATGCGGTTAAAGTGGTCAGCGATATCAATAAAAATGCCTTATATTTTTCAAGAGCCAGCATTCCATTTGATAGAAGCGCCATGATGGCAGAGCAGCAACCACTTAATTTAGCGCCTTTTCAACGCCATGTGGGTATTTACGCGTATCGCGCTGGCTTTATAAAGCAATATATTCAATTATCGGTATCACCATTAGAAGTTTTAGAATCACTAGAGCAGCTAAGGGTGCTTTACCATGGCTATGCGATTAAAATAGAGCAAGCGGTGGTGACCCCTCATGCTGGGGTTGATACACCAGAGGATTTAGCTAAAGTCGTTGCGCATATTCAAAGTAAAGCGCGTGAATAAAGCAGATACGCCTGTGTTAAAGGTGCAATACACGCACGATGATTTTTATATTATAACTAAACCTGCAGGGCTTAATTTTCATTCAGAAGAAAGCCCTGGTTTTGTGTTTCTTGCTGAGCAACAACTAAACGAAAAATTGTTTGCGGTTCACCGTCTAGACAAAGTGACTTCAGGGCTGATCATATTAGCGCGGCATAAAGACGCTGCGGCAAAGTTTACCCAGATGTTTACTGAGCATACTATTAATAAATTTTATTTAGCTGTAAGTGATTCTAAGCCTAAAAAAAAGCAAGGTTGGGTTAAAGGAGACATGGCGAAGTCACGTCGGGGTACTTTTAAACTATTAAACTCGCAAATAAATCCCGCAATTACGCGGTTTTATTCATTTAGTTTTAAAAGTGGTTTTAGAGCTTACCTATTAAAACCCTATTCGGGTAAAACCCATCAGCTCAGAGTTGCTTTAAAGAGTTTGGGTGCCCCCATAATGGGTGATGCGAGTTATGCAGGCAGCCCTGCAGAGCGTACCTATTTACATGCATTTGCGCTGGATTTTTTATGGAAAGGGCAAAAAATACAACATACCCTGTTGCCAGAATCTGGTGAAGAGTATGCGCAATTGATAAAACATCAAGATTTTAATTCTTGGCAAACGCCGTGGAAACTGGATTGGTAAATGAGTGAACAAGTAACTGATATCCGCTTTGGTGGTATTAAACGACTGTATGGTCAACAGCAATTTGAGTGGTTACAGCAAGCACATTTTTGTGTTGTGGGTATTGGTGGTGTAGGCAGTTGGACTGCTGAAGCACTAGCGCGTACCGGCGTAGGTAAAATCACCTTAATTGATTTAGATGATATTTGTGCAACTAATGTAAATCGTCAAATTCATGCCTTAACAGGCACAATAGGGGAAGCTAAAGTTGATGCGATGAAAACTCGCTGCAAGCTTATCAACCCTGAGTGTGTGGTGAATGTGATTGATGACTTTATTAGCCTTGATAATATTCAAGAACATATTCAAGGTTTTGATTATGTAATAGATTGTATTGATGCGGTTAAAGAAAAAGCGGCGTTAATAGCTCACTGTAAACGTAATAAAATGCCTATAATTACAACTGGCGGTGCAGGTGGTCAAACCGATCCGAGTCAAATTACCTTTGGCGATGTGGCAAAAACCACTCAAGATCCATTACTTGCAAAAGTGCGTTACATTTTGCGTAAACAATATAATTTTAGTTCAAACCCAAAACGTAAATTTAATATTGACTGTGTATATTCCACTGAACAGCTTGTTTACCCAGGTAGTGACGGCAGTGTGTGTCATGCGAAGCAAAATGCTGATGGCAGTATGAACATGGATTGTAATAATGGCTTTGGCTCAGTGACGATGATCACCGGTAGTTTTGGTTTTTTTGTTGCCGCTAAAGCGGTTCAAAAATACTTAGACAAGCGTGTGCGTCTAAATACTTAGATAAAGTGTTTTGGTTTAATAGTATTTAAAAAGCGCTTAAAGCGCTTTTTGTTTGGCCATGGTTTGTATTGTTTCAACCATGGCTTTTACTCCATTGCCCCTTGACGCACTCAAATGACTGATTAAGCCTAACTTTTCAAATTCATCATAAGCATTTACTGCTAACACTTCCTCGGGTGTTAAACCGTTATACAGGGCTAAAATTAACGCCAATAAACCTTTTACTATGCGAGTATCAGAGTCTCCAATTACAACCAGTGCATTCTCGGTTAGGTCAAACTCGACAAACATCCATACTTTACTCTCACAGCCTGGCACTAACGCATCATCTGTTTTTAATATATCTGCTAAAGGTGGCAGCGTTTTACCGAGTAACATAATTTCACGGTACTTTTGTTGCCAGTTACTACTGCTTTGAATACTTTTAGTTACGAGTTGATATGTGTGTGTCATTATTTATCCAAATTAGTCTAATAAAGCAATACATTCTTTGAGTGCGGCAATAAATTGGTCTACATCTTTAGTCGTATTATAAAAAGCAAAACTCGCTCTCAATGAGCCATTTAGGTTTAAATGACTCATTAAAGGTTGGGTACAATGATGACCATTTCGTACAGCAACACCATAGCCGTCAAGTAAAGTTGACAGATCATAAGGATGTTCATTTTTATAATTAAAGCAAAGTGTACCAATATTCGATTTGAGGTCGCTGTAGATAATAATACCGTCTATTTTGCTCAATGCGTTCGCTGCATAAATAAACAACTGCTGTTCATAGTGCTGTAATGTTTGCAGATCAAGCGCCATTAAATACTCAAGTGCAGCGCCAAAACCTAAAACACCGGCTATATTTGGCGTTCCTGCTTCAAATTTAGCGGGTGCATTACGATAAGTACTGTGCGTTAAGGTTACTTTTTCAATCATTTCACCGCCTGTTTGATAAGGCGATAGTGCATTAAGGGCTGTATAACGGCCATATAAACCGCCTAGCCCTGTTGGCCCCACCATTTTATGAGCAGAAAACACGTAAAAATCACAATCGAGCTTTTTTAAATTCGGTCTTAAATGCAGCGCCCCTTGTGCGCCATCGACTAAGGTTAGCGCGCCTACCGCCTTCGCTGAGGCTATTAAGGGGACTAAATCAGTAATATTGCCTAGCGCATTAGAAGCGTGAGTAATAGCCAGTAGTGCAGGGTCGGTGCGCTTAATCACTTCACAACACTGTGCTATATCAAACGTAGCATCTGCGTTAAGTGGTAAAGTTTTTAATGTTGCCCCGGTTTGCGCTGCCAGTTCTTGCCACGGCACGATATTAGCGTGATGTTCGATTGGGCTAATTAAAATAGTGTCAGCAGCTGTTAATGTATTTCTTAAGCCATGAGCAACTAAGTTAATCGCTTCAGTGGCACCTTTGGTCCAGACAATTTCGCTACTGGTTACCTGAAAATAATCGGCAACGCGTTGACGTACTTGCTCATAAGCCGCTGTAGCTTGCTCACTCAGTGTATGACGTCCACGGTGAACATTTGCATTCTGTGAGGTGTAAAACTGTGACGTAGCGTCAATCACGCATTGTGGTTTTTGTGTTGTTGCTGCTGAGTCTAAATAAACAAGAGGGTAGCCATTAATTGTCTGATTTAGGGTAGGGAAATCATTACGGATTGTTTTAGGATCAAACGAGGACACAGACATAGGCTCATAAAGTTAATCAAGTGGGCAGGAATTGTAATCTGTTTAAGATAATTCTCAAGTAGCAGTTAATAAAAAAGGCCGCAGAGGCGGCCTTTTAAACTAACTTAATGCTTAGCGCTTGTCAGTTGCTTTATAATCACGGTGTGTTTTACCTGTGTAAAGCTGACGTGGACGGCTGATCTTGTGGCCAGGTTGAGAAAGCATCTCGTCCCAGTGTGAGATCCAACCTACAGTACGTGCCATTGCAAAGATTACAGTGAACATGCTGGTAGGGATGCCGATTGCTTTTAAGATAATACCTGAGTAGAAATCTACGTTAGGGTAAAGTTTCTTCTCAACAAAGTACGGGTCTTCAAGTGCAATTTGCTCTAGTTTCATTGCGATATCAAGCAATGGATCTTGAATGTTTAGCTCTGCTAACACTTCATGACATGTTTGACGCATTACTGTTGCACGAGGATCGAAGTTTTTGTAAACACGGTGTCCAAAGCCCATAAGACGGAACGGGTCCGCTTTATCTTTAGCTTTTGCTACGTATTCGTCAATGCGATCAACTGAGCCAATTTCTTCTAACATGTTTAAACATGCTTCGTTAGCACCTCCGTGAGCAGGGCCCCAAAGTGATGCAATACCCGCAGCAATACATGCATAAGGGTTAGCACCAGAAGAACCTGCTAAACGTACTGTAGAGGTTGATGCGTTTTGCTCATGGTCCGCATGAAGCATGAAGATTTTATCCATTGCTTTAGCTGTGACAGGGTTTACTTTGTATTCTTCAGCAGGCACAGAGAACATCATGTGTAAGAAGTTTTCTGCATAGCTTAAGTCATTGCGTGGGTATACAAATGGTTGACCGATGTTTGTTTTGTACGCCATTGCTGCAATTGTTGGTAACTTAGCAACTAATTTAATAGCGCTTGTTTTACGTTGAACTGCATCAGTGATATCCAGATCTTCATGGTAGAAAGAAGATAAAGCACCAACCACACCACATAGCATCGCCATAGGGTGAGCGTCAAAACGGAAACCTTGGAAGAAGTTTGCGATTTTTTCATCTAGCATAGTGCTACGAGTGATTTTTGTAGCGAAATCATCGTATTGCTCTTTAGTTGGTAACTCACCATTTAATAGCAAGTAGCATAACTCAACGTAGTTAGAGCTTTCTGCTAACTGTTCGATTGGGTAACCACGGTGTAATAAAACACCCTTGCCACCATCGATGTAAGTGATGGTAGATTCACAAGAACCAGTCGACATGAAACCTGGGTCATAAGTAAAGTGACCATGTGAGCCGAGTGTACGTACGTCAATTACATCTTGGCCAGCAGTACCTTGATAAATTGGAAGTTCGATTGGATCTAGCCCATCAATATGGACCGTGGCTTTCTTATCTGCCATCTATGTATCTCCTATTAAGATAACTATTCTGATTTTTATATTCTAAAATCTATTCTAAGCACATCCCTACATTTTAACGTGAAAGAGGGGTATAAAGTCAATTTTTATAAGTATTATGCACATATGTATAATAAATATTCGGTATAGATTGAATATTATACCATTGGCTAATTCGCAAACGATTCAAAGTAAACAAGAATTGTAAAAGAGTCTCCGGCTATATATACTAATGGAGGTTTTTAACCAATTTGTATTTGGGTAAACTTTTTTTTACATAATAATTTTCATAAAAAGTGAACTTTATTAGTATCAATACGTTTATTTTGATAGTTCCACCAGAAACATTTGGTGGGTTTTAGAAAAACAAGTAGATGAGCCCCACTGTGGGCAAGATGGGCAAGTAACTGTGAAAAAGCAAAGACCTGTAAATCTAGATCTAACAACTATATCTATGCCGGCAACGGCTAAAGCTTCAATTTTTCACCGCGTCACCGGTGTTGCATTATTTTTTGCTTTAACGTTTGTCATTTGGGCTTGGTCAGAGTCTCTTTCTTCAGCTGAAGGTTTTGAATTCGTCAAGAGTCTGTTTAACGGATTCATTGCCAAATTTATAGCTTGGGGCACCCTTTCTGTATTGGGTTATCATCTTATCGGTGGTATCCGTCACATTATTATGGATATGGGGCATTGGGAAGAACTTGAATCAGGCAATACTAGCGCTAAAATTGCGATGGCACTTGGCGTTGTGTTTGCTGTATTGGCAGGGGTGTGGATATGGTCTTAAATCAAGCAACTCTTAAACGTGATGGCGTACAAGATTTTGTATCTCTACGCACAACGGCATTAATAATCAGCGCGTATGCAATCTTTATTATTGGCTATTTTTTAGCAATGCCAGAAGTCACATATGAAGCCTGGACAGGCCTATTCTCAAACCTAGCAATGAAAGGGGCAACGTTAATCACCCTAGTTTGCATTATGGTTCATACCCGTATCGGCCTTTGGCAGGTTCTTACCGACTATGTAAAGAACGCTAAATTGCGTGCTTTTTTAGGCTTTGTACTAAACCTAATGGCTGTTGCTTACGTAGCTGTGGGTTTAATCGTTTTATGGGGTGTTTAAGTGAAATATTCTGTTCGTGAATTTGACGCCGTAGTAATTGGTGCCGGTGGTGCAGGTATGCGCGCTGCTCTTGCTATTACTGAATCTGGCAAAACATGTGCGCTAATCTCTAAAGTTTTCCCGACACGCTCACACACTGTATCTGCTCAAGGCGGTATTACAGTCGCGTTAGGTAACTCGCATGAAGATAACTGGGAATGGCATATGTATGATACCGTTAAAGGTTCCGATTTTATCGGTGACCAAGACGCTATTGAATACATGTGTCAAACTGGCCCAGAAGCTATTACTGAATTAGAAAACATGGGCTTACCATTTTCGCGTTTTGAAAATGGCCGTGTTTACCAACGTCCTTTCGGTGGTCAATCGAAAAACTTTGGTGGTGAACAGGCTGCGCGTACTGCAGCAGCAGCTGACCGTACGGGTCATGCATTATTACACCTTCTTTATCAACAAAACGTTAAAAACAAAACCAATGTATTCTCAGAATGGTATGCACTTGATTTAGTTAAAAACGATAATGGCGATGTAGTAGGCTGTACAGCGATTGAAATTGAAACAGGTGAAATCACCTTCTTCAAATCAAAAGCAGTTGTGTTAGCGACAGGTGGTGCAGGTCGTATTTTCGCATCAACAACCAATGCTCACATTAATACCGGTGACGGTGTTGGTATGGCTGCACGTGCTGGTATTTCTATGCAAGACATGGAAATGTGGCAGTTCCACCCGACAGGTATAGCTGGCGCTGGTACGCTAGTAACTGAAGGTTGTCGTGGTGAAGGTGGTTATCTTTTAAATAAAGATGGCGAACGCTTCATGGAACGTTACGCACCAAATGCTAAAGATTTAGCGTCTCGTGACGTTGTTGCTCGTTCAATGATGACAGAAATTCGTGAAGGTCGTGGTTGTGATGGTCCTTGGGGTCCTCACCTCAAGTTGAAACTTGACCACTTAGGCGAAGAAACGCTTAACTTACGTCTTCCAGGTGTATGTGATCTTGCTAAAACATTTGCTCACGTTGACCCTGCAAAAGAACCGATTCCAGTTATCCCAACATGTCACTACATGATGGGTGGTGTGCCAACAAACGTAAATGGTCAAGTACTTAACATCGATGCTGCTGGCAACGAAAAAGTAGTACAAGGTTTATTTGCTGTTGGTGAGATCGCCTGTGTATCTGTACATGGTGCTAACCGCTTAGGTGGTAACTCATTACTTGATTTAGTTGTATTTGGCCGTGCAGCAGGTAACTTCTTAGGTGAATACCTAAATGACGTTGAAATTTCTAAAGCGGCTTCAGAGTCTGACCTAGAGGCGTCTCTTGCGCGCTTTAACCGTTGGGAAAACTCAACAACTGGTCAAGGCGAAGACCCAGTTCAAATCAAGAAAGACCTACAACAATGTATGCAGCTTAACTTCTCGGTATTCCGTGAAGGTGATTCAATGGCTACAGGTCTTACTGAACTTAAAGAAATCCGTGAACGTTTACAGCACGCGCGTCTTGATGACAAATCATCAGATTTTAACACCATGCGTATTGAATGTTTAGAACTAGACAACTTAATGGAAACAGCTTACTCAACTGCAGTAGCTGCAAACTTCCGTACTGAAAGCCGTGGCGCACACTCTCGCTTTGACTTCCCAGATCGTGATGACGAAAACTGGTTATGTCACTCAATATTTAATCCGGTAACGGATGAAATGAGCAAGCGTAAAGTAAACTACGAGCCTAAAACACGTGAAGCTTTCCCACCTAAAGCACGTACCTACTAGGAGCGAGACGATGGCACAAGTACAATTTTCAGTTTATCGTTACAATCCGGATGTTGATAATGCACCTCGTATGCAAGATTACACTTTGCAAACTGAGGAAGGCCAAGACATGATGGTATTGGATGCACTTTTACTATTAAAAGAGCAAGATCCTACACTATCGTTTCGTCGTTCATGCCGTGAAGGCGTGTGTGGTTCAGACGGCGTAAACATGAATGGTAAGAACGGTTTAGCATGTATTACTCCTTTATCTACGCTGCAAAAAAATGGCAAAGGTAAAATCGTAGTGCGTCCATTACCTGGACTTCCTGTTGTTCGTGACCTTGTTATTGACATGAGTCAGTTCTACACTCAATACGAAAAAGTAAAACCGTATCTAATTAATGATGAGCCTGCTGCAGGTGAACGTCTTCAATCTATCGAAGAACGTGATAAATTAGATGGGCTTTACGAGTGTATTTTATGTGCATGTTGTTCTACATCGTGTCCTTCTTTCTGGTGGAATCCAGATAAGTTTATAGGTCCAGCAGGCCTTCTTCATGCTTACCGTTTCTTAGCTGATAGCCGAGACACAGCAACAGAAGAGCGTTTAGCTGACTTAGACGATGCATTCAGTGTGTTCCGTTGCCACAGTATCATGAACTGTGTTAGCGTTTGTCCTAAGGGTCTTAATCCGACCAAAGCAATTGGACAAATAAAATCTATGTTATTAAACCGCTCGGTTTAATTTCTAGTAGACGAAAGATGGCTAATAATTTATTAGCCATCTTGTTATATAACTATTAATTTCTGCGCTAAAAAAAAGGGCTTATAAATGCACGAAGGTGTGATGAAGGCATGGCTAGAATCTTCACATTTAAACGGCGGTAACGTTGCTTATGTTGAAGAGCTTTATGAAGCGTATTTAGACGATGCGACTTCGGTGCCAGAAGAATGGCGAGAAGTGTTCGAACAGTTACCAAAAGTAGATGGTGTGGATGTTGAAGTAAAACATTCAGAAGTTCGTTCACAATTTGCGGCGCTTGCTAAAAACAAGCATAGAGAAGTAGTGGTAGCAGAGGGCAGTGGTGGCGACCTTAAACAGGTTAAAGTACTGCAACTTATTAATGCTTTCCGTTTTCGTGGACACCAAAATGCAAACCTAGATCCACTAGGTATTTGGCAACGAGAACGTGTACGAGATTTAGAGCTAGAGTACCACGACTTATCGGATGCTGACTTTGACCGCGAATTTAACGTAGGATCGTTTGCCGTTGGCCGCGATACTATGCCTTTAGGTGAGTTATACCAAGCACTAAAAACCACTTACTGTGGTTCTATTGGCGCCGAGTATATGCACATCACATCAACAGAAGAAAAGCGTTGGTTACAACAGCGTTTAGAGTCTGTTCAGTCTAGGCCAAAATTTGATAAAAATGAAAAGCTACGAATCCTCAAGGGATTAACAGCGGCTGATGGTCTTGAAAAATATTTAGGGGCTAAGTTCCCGGGTGCTAAGCGTTTCTCACTTGAAGGTGGCGATGCGTTAGTGCCTATGTTAAAAGAGCTTATTCACCGTGCCGGTGAAAGTGGCCAAAAAGAAGCCGTTATTGGGATGGCTCACCGTGGTCGCTTAAATGTTCTTGTTAATGTGCTAGGCAAAAATCCATCAGAACTTTTTGATGAGTTTGCTGGCAAGCACAAAGAAACGTTAAGCTCAGGTGATGTTAAATACCACATGGGTTATTCATCAGATTTCGCGACTAAAGGTGGCAACGTGCACATGGCACTTGCGTTTAACCCGTCGCATTTAGAAATCGTAAATCCGGTGGTTATGGGCTCTGTGCGTGCACGTCTTGATCGTCTTAATGACAAAACAGGCAGCAAAGCACTTCCTATTACTATTCACGGCGACTCAGCAATTGCAGGTCAGGGTGTTGTTCAAGAAACGTTTAACTTATCGCAAACTAATGCATTTAGTTGTGGCGGTAGTATTCGTATTGTTGTTAATAACCAAGTTGGTTTTACAACAAGTAAAAAAGACGATGTACGCTCAACTGATTACTGTACTGATATCGCAAAAATGGTTCAATCGCCAATTTTCCACGTAAACTCTGACGATCCTGAAGCGGTTGCTTTTGTAACGCAACTCGCGCTTGATTTTAGAAATCAGTTTAAACGTGACGTTGTGATTGACCTTGTTTGTTACCGTCGCCATGGTCATAACGAAGCTGATGAGCCTAACGCTACACAGCCAATTATGTACCAAAAAATTAAAAAACACCCAGTACCTCGTTTAATCTACGCGGATCAGCTGATTTCTGAAGGTTCTTTCACAGAAGATGAAGTGAAAGCGCTTGCTGATGATTACCGTAATGGTTTAGACGATGGCAACTGTGTTGTTGAAGAAATACAGCCAGAAACATCACACTCTTCAGATTGGGCTAAGTATGTAGGCCATGAATGGAGTGTTGATTACGATGCTAGCGTTTCGGTAGAAAAGCTTAAAGAACTTGGTAACATAGTTGCAAGTTACCCAGAAGAGTACAAAGCACAATCTCGTGTTAAAAAAATATACGATGATCGTAAAGCAATGGCTGCTGGCGAAAAACCACTTGATTGGGGTATGGCAGAAACTTTAGCGTATGCAACTATTGCATCTGAAGGCACTGATATTCGTCTAACTGGACAAGATTCAGGTCGTGGTACCTTCTTCCACCGTCATGCGGTTGTTCATAGTCAAAAAGATGGTGCAACGTATTTACCATTACAGAACCTTAGTGAAGATCAAGGTACGTTTGAAGTGTTCGACTCAGTACTGTCTGAAGAAGCGGTATTAGCATTTGAATATGGTTATGCAACTGCAGAGCCGACTTCATTAGTATTGTGGGAAGCACAATTTGGTGATTTCGCTAATGGTGCACAGGTGGTATTTGACCAGTTCTTAAGTTCAGGTGAACAAAAGTGGGGCCGTCTATGTGGCCTAACGTGTTTATTGCCACATGGTTATGAAGGCCAAGGTCCTGAGCATAGCTCGGCTCGTCTAGAACGCTTTTTACAGCTTTGTGCTGATCACAACATGCAAGTATGTGTGCCATCAACACCGGCTCAAGTGTACGCAATGTTACGTCGTCAATCAGTTAGACCACTGCGTCGTCCACTGATTGTAATGACACCTAAATCATTGCTACGTCATCCACTTGCAACGTCATCGCTAGAAGAGCTTTCTGAGGGTGTATTCCACAACATCATTGATGAGATTGATGAGATTGACCCTAAGAAAGTAGAACGTGTTGTATTTTGTAGCGGCAAAGTTTACTACGAACTATTACAAGAGCGTCGTAAACTTGAGCAAGACAATATTGCAATTGTTCGTGTTGAACAGCTTTATCCGTTCCCACATGACGAAATGAAAGCAATTATTGAACGCTACCAGCACGTTACTGATTTTGTGTGGTGTCAGGAAGAGCCGCAAAACCAAGGCGCTTGGTACTGCTCACAACATCACTTTGTTGATGCAATTCCTCAAGGTGCAAAATTGAAATATGCAGGTCGTAAGGCGTCAGCATCTCCTGCATGTGGATATATGTCAGTACATACTAAAGAACAACAAGCGCTCGTTGCCGACGCGCTTACTATAGAAAAGAAAGGATAAGCAATGAGCACAGAAATTAAAGTTCCTGTTCTTCCTGAGTCGGTTGCAGATGCTTCCGTTGCTACATGGCATGTAAGTGTTGGCGACAAAGTAAGCCGTGACCAAAACTTAGTAGATATTGAAACAGACAAAGTGGTTTTAGAAGTGGTTGCACAAAATGACGGTGTAATCACTGAAATTTCACAAGAAGAAGGTGCTACGGTACTTGGTGACCAAGTGATCGGTTTAATTGGTGATGCGCAAGAAGCATCACCAAGTAAAGAGCCAAAAGAAGATAGCTCAGCATCAGAAAAATCAGAAGACGCGCCGGCGGCGCAATCAGCACCAGCATCAGAAGGTAAAGAAGTGGATATTAAAGTACCTGTACTTCCAGAATCAGTTGCAGACGCAACAATTGCTACTTGGCATGTTCAACCAGGTGACGCGGTAACACGCGATCAAAACTTGGTAGATATCGAAACAGACAAAGTTGTACTTGAAGTGGTTGCCCAAGAAGACGGCGTTATGGGTGAAATCATTCATGACGAAGGCGACACTGTTCTTGGTGAGCAAGTAATTGGTAAAGTAAAAGCAGGCGCTGCACCCGCTAAATCTGACGTTAAAGCAGATGCTAAAGCTGCCAAAGAAGAAAGCTCAAGCGACAGTTCAGATGTGTTAACGCCATCTGTTCGTCGTTTAATTGCTGAGAAAGGCCTTGATGCATCAAAAATCAAAGGTTCAGGCAAAAATGGTCGTGTGACTAAAGAAGATGTTGATCAATTCTTAAAATCACCTGCCCCAGCAGCAAAAGCTGAAGCAGCGCCAGCAGCACCTATGGGTGACCGCACGCAAAAACGTGTGCCTATGACACGTTTACGTAAAACCATTGCGAATCGCCTTCTTGAAGCGAAAAACTCTACTGCAATGTTAACTACATTTAACGAAGTTAACATGAAGCCAATCATGGATCTTCGTAAGCAGTACCAAGAAGTATTTGAAAAGCGCCACGGTATCCGTTTAGGTTTCATGTCTTTCTACGTGAAAGCAGTGACTGAAGCGTTAAAGCGTTTCCCAGATGTAAATGCATCAATTGATGGCGATGATATTGTTTACCACAACTATTTTGACATCAGCATTGCTGTTTCTACACCTCGTGGCTTAGTAACACCTGTACTTAAAGACTGTGACAAGCTATCTGTTGCAGAAATCGAAAAGGGGATTCGTGAGCTAGCGCTTAAAGGTCGTGATGGTAAGCTAACGCTTGACGATATGACCGGCGGTAACTTCACTATTACTAACGGTGGTGTATTCGGTTCGTTACTATCTACTCCAATTATTAACTTACCGCAGTCTTCAATTTTGGGTATGCACAAAATCCAAGATCGTCCAATGGCTGTGAACGGTAAAGTTGAAATCTTACCTATGATGTACTTAGCGTTATCGTACGATCACCGCCAAATCGATGGTAAAGAATCAGTTGGTTTCTTAGTAACAATTAAAGAGTTACTTGAAGATCCAACACGTTTACTGCTGGATGTTTAATTAAGTAGTATGAAATATAAGCTGTGAGTTAAAATCACAGCTTTTTTTTGTGCCTATGGTCATACTGGGGTTTTCATGTAGCGCCATGAGATCTATACTAGGCATGCAATTTGGGATAGTTGTTTATTTGCATAAATATTCAACTCTTTTAATATAAAAAATTGGATAAAGCATCATGAATTTGCATGAGTATCAGGCAAAACAACTTTTTGCCGAATATGGTTTACCAGTTTCTCAAGGTTTCGCTTGCGATACACCTGAAGAAGCTGCAGCAGCTGCTGAAAAGATTGGCGGCGATATGTGGGTTGTTAAAACTCAGGTTCACGCAGGTGGACGTGGTAAAGCTGGTGGTGTAAAGCTAGTTAAAACTATCGACGAAGTTAAAGCGTTTGCAGCTAACTGGTTAGGTAAAAACCTAGTTACTTACCAAACAGATGAGAAAGGCCAGCCAGTTGCTAAAATTTTAGTAGAAAGCTGTACTGACATCGCTAACGAACTGTACCTAGGTGCTGTTGTTGACCGTGCTTCTCGTAAAGTTGTGTTCATGGCGTCTACTGAAGGCGGCGTTGAAATTGAAACTGTTGCTGAAGAAACACCAGAACTTATCCACAAAGCTGAGATCGATCCATTAGTAGGTCCTCAAGCTTACCAAGCACGTGAGCTTGGTTTTAAATTGGGTCTTAATCCAACACAAATGAAACAGTTTGTTAAGATCTTCATGGGTCTTGGTAATATGTTCAACGATTTCGATTTTGCATTACTTGAAATCAACCCGCTAGTAATCACAGATGAAGGTAACCTTCACTGTCTAGATGGTAAAATCGGTATCGATGGTAATGCACTTTACCGTCAACCTAAAATCCGTGAAATGCACGATCCATCTCAAGAAGATGCGCGTGAAGCTCACGCAGCAAGCTTCGAGCTTAACTACGTAGCCCTTGATGGTAACGTAGGTTGTATGGTTAATGGTGCAGGCCTAGCAATGGGTACTATGGACATCGTAAACCTACACGGTGGCAAGCCAGCTAACTTCTTAGATGTTGGTGGCGGTGCAACGAAAGAACGTGTATCTGAAGCATTCAAAATTATCCTTTCAGATGACAACGTTAAAGCTGTTTTAGTTAACATCTTCGGCGGTATCGTTCGTTGTGACATGATTGCAGAAGGCATCATTGGCGCAGTTAAAGAAGTAGGTGTAACAGTACCAGTAGTTGTACGTTTAGAAGGTACTAATGCTGAACTAGGTCGTGAAGTACTTGCTAAGTCTGATCTAAACATCATCGCTGCTGAATCATTAACAGACGCGGCTGAAAAAGTTGTTGCTGCTGCGGAGGGCAAATAATGTCTGTATTAATCAATAAAGATACAAAAGTTATCTGTCAAGGTTTCACTGGTGGTCAAGGTACTTTCCACTCAGAGCAAGCGCTTGAGTACGGTACACAAATGGTTGGTGGTGTAAGCCCAGGTAAAGGCGGTCAAACGCACCTTGGTCTTCCAGTATTTAACACAGTACGTGACGCTGTAGAAGCAACTGGCGCAACTGCATCAGTTATCTACGTACCAGCACCTTTTTGTAAAGATGCAATCTTAGAAGCAATCGATGCGGGCATCGAGCTAATTGTTTGTATCACTGAAGGTATTCCTACACTTGATATGGTTGACGTTAAAGTTAAACTAGATCAAACAGGTACACGTATGATCGGTCCTAACTGTCCAGGTGTTATCACCCCTGGTGAGACTAAGATTGGTATCATGCCTGGTCACATCCACAAGCCTGGTAAAGTAGGTATTGTTTCTCGCTCTGGTACTTTAACGTACGAAGCGGTTAAGCAAACTACAGATGCTGGTTTTGGTCAGTCTACGTGTGTTGGTATTGGTGGCGACCCAATCCCAGGTACTAACTTTATCGACGTTTTAGAAATGTTCGAAAAAGACGACCAAACTGAAGCAATCGTAATGATTGGTGAAATTGGTGGTACTGCAGAAGAAGAAGCTGCAGAGTACATCAAAGCTAACGTAACTAAACCTGTTGTTTCTTACATTGCTGGCGTTACTGCACCAGAAGGTAAGCGTATGGGTCACGCTGGCGCAATCATCGCAGGCGGCAAAGGTACTGCTGATGAGAAATTTGCTGCATTAGAAGCTGCGGGCGTAAAAACTGTACGTTCACTTGCTGATATCGGTAAAGCACTTAAAGAAAAAACAGGCTGGTAATCAGCGGTTATTCTTTAAAAAAGGCTCGCAATTGCGAGCCTTTTTGTTATTTATAGCAAGAGTATAAAGCCCTTAATTTTAAAACGGGTAACTGATATGCTGAAAAAAGCGTACAGCTAAATCTTGGCGTTGTTTATTAATTGCTAGCTCATCACATAAGCCATGAATAGTTTTTTCTACTTGGTTCATAAAGCGACCATAGCCAATTTCATGTTTATTATGCTCAGCTGCCACAATGACAAAATGCAGCGTCTCTACTAGTTTATTTTCATCAAAAAATACTTTCATTTGTGGCGCTGAATCTTCTATATCAAAACTAATTTTTTGTAGTTCCACATTTCCCTCATTTCGATCTACTTGGCTGTTGCGAATTATTGGCATTGCGCCATTAGCAACCATCGCAGCGTGCGTGAGTTTATTATCTTCACATAACTGGGTAAATAGTTTTGAAAAGTGAGAGTAGAATGGCTGGTAAGTCTGGCTATTAATTTCACTCTGAAACTGCGTTTTAATATTACGTGACACGGGAATAGAGAAGGTGACATAAGTCATTTCAGCATGGCTACTAGGTATCGCGCATTGTCTGGACTGATAACGAGGGTATAAACTTCTTAGTTTATATCCATAGCTTTCTTTATTACCTTTTTCTTTAGCGAATAAATCATAGGTTAAATGTTGATGATCGCGCAGCTTAAAGCTTGGCTGGTCTAAAAATAACTGATCTTGTAAATGACTCAATACTTTTTGTACATTGGTATGAAATTGCGCAGAGTGGGCACGTATATCTTCACCAGTAGCTAAAAACAATAGGCGTATTTTTTTACTTTGCTGATTTTGTGTGTGATGTAGTTTATGCGCTTCATGGTAACGAGGGTTATAAAAAAACAACATTTGCTTATCGGTTTCAAGTTGGTAAGACTCATCATGAAATCTCACCACGGGGAGTTTGTCATTTGCGAGTAAATGGACATTATGCAGTTCATATTCATCACATAATGCAAATAACTGACGCGCAATTCGTTCATAGCAAGTATTAATATTAGTGAAGTTTTTATAAAAATCGTCATTAGGTGTAATTTCAGCTAATAAGTAATGATTTGCACGTGCATTACTTGGAATATATATGCGGTGTTGATTTAATGAGGCCATCTTCGTTCCTTTAAGTTGGGGTTATTCGTTTACTATAAATCGCTTTAATGACTTTAATATTGCGCTAAAACAAATTTTGCTCATAAACTATCCCTTATCTAACAAACTTTGGTAATAACTGCATAAACCCGCATCTATTACTGTATGTTAAGGTTGGTTTTTGTAATAATGCAGTAGTTTTGTTATCACGCAATATACAGAGGTTTATAATCCTATGGCGGAAATCGAGAATCGCCCAAATAACTTTATTAGAACCCGAATTGATGAAGATTTAGCAAGTGGAAAACATGCCACAACGCATACCCGTTTTCCACCTGAACCTAATGGCTTTTTACATATTGGCCATGCAAAATCAATTTGCCTAAATTTTGGTATCGCCAAAGACTATAACGGTTTATGTAACCTTCGTTTTGACGATACAAACCCAGAAAAAGAAGATATTAACTACGTTAATTCAATTAAAGAAGACGTACAGTGGTTAGGGTTTAATTGGGATGGTGAGATTAAGTATTCGTCAAACTATTTTGATCTGCTTTATGGTTATGCGGTAGAGCTTATTAATAAAGGCTTAGCGTATGTTTGTTTCTTAACTGCTGATCAAGCTCGCGAATACCGTGGTACATTAAAAGAGCCTGGTAAAAACAGCCCATACCGCGAAACATCACCTGAAGAAAACCTCGCATTATTTGAAAAAATGCGCAACGGTGAATTTAAGGAAGGTGAATGTGTCCTTCGCGCTAAAATAGATATGGCCAGCTCATTTATGGTGCTGCGCGATCCAATTATATACCGTATACGTTTTGCTAATCATCATCAAACAGCGGATAAGTGGTGCATTTACCCAATGTACGACTTCACGCATTGTATTTCTGATGCACTTGAAGGCATTACTCATTCATTATGTACGCTAGAGTTCCAAGATAACCGTCGTTTATATGACTGGGTATTGGATAACATCAGCCTTGAATGTCACCCGCAACAAATTGAGTTTTCGCGTTTAAACCTTGAATACACAATTATGTCAAAGCGTAAGCTTAATGACTTAGTGGTTAATAAGCACGTAGAAGGGTGGGATGATCCGCGTATGCCAACCATTGCGGGTCTGCGTCGTCGTGGTTATACACCGGCATCTGTGCGTGAATTCTGTCAGCGTATCGGTATTACTAAGCAGGAAAATATGGTTGAAATGGGCATGCTTGAAGCGTGTATCCGTGATGACTTAAACGAAAATGCTCCGCGTGCAATGGCTGTACTTGATCCAGTGAAAATTGTGATTGAGAATTATGAAGCCGATAAAGTAGAAACACTTTCTGTGGCTAATCACCCAAATAAAGAAGAAATGGGTCGCCGTGAAGTGCCTTTCACGCGTGAAATTTTTATCGAACGCGAAGATTTCCGTGAAGAAGCGAACAATAAATTTAAACGTTTAGTGCTTGATAAAGAAGTACGCTTACGTGGTGCTTATGTGATTAAGGCAGAGCGTGTTGAAAAAGACGACAATGGTGAAATTACCACTATTTACTGTACTTACGATCCTGAAACATTGGGTAAAAATCCAAGCGATGGTCGTAAAGTAAAAGGGGTTATTCATTGGGTATCTGCGTCTGAGTCAGTGACAGCTGAAGTACGTTTATATGACCGTTTATTCAGTGTGCCTAACCCTGCAGCCGCAGAGGATTTTGAAAGCACGTTAAACCCAGATTCATTAGTGGTTATTTCTAATGCTAAACTTGAACCTTCATTGGCTAATTCTGTACCTGCACAAGGTTTTCAGTTTGAGCGTACCGGTTATTTCTCACGTGATACTAAATCAGAAAACCTGGTATTTAACCAAACGGTAGGCTTACGTGATTCGTGGGCTAAAATAGAGCACAAATAATATTGCTCTATTTTATAGTTATAAAAAAACCTGCTTAATCGCAGGTTTTTTCTATTAAACTAAATAGGCTTTTAACTATTGCTTTGCGCAAACGCTTTACACACGTCTTTATCTTCACATTCGCCATATAGGTAAAGAGAGTGATTGGTCAGCTTAATACCGTTTTCTTCAGCTATTTCAAGTTGACGACGTTCAATTAAATCATCTTCAAACTCAACAACCTTGCCACATTTTAAACACACTAAGTGGTCATGGTGAGTGCTGCCAGAAAGTTCAAATACTGACTTACCGCCTTCAAAGTGGTGACGGCTCACAATTCCTGCATCATCAAATTGATTTAAAACACGGTAAACAGTCGCAAGACCAATTTCTTCGCCTAGATCTAATAAAACCTTGTAAACATCTTCAGCGCTTATGTGTTGGTTATCTGGAGATTGAAGAATCTCTAAAATTTTAATACGCGGTAAAGTTACCTTTAGCCCGGCTTTTTTAAGTTCCAAGTTATGATCAGTCATTAAATCTGTCTCAATTTTATTTAGTTATACTAGACATCTTGCAAGATGTACTCGTCACAATAACAGTTAGGATAACGTGCCTTAGCAGGAAGTGCAAAGAACAAGTGATCTATATCAATATTAACGCGGAAAATGCTAACTGTTTGATAATATTTTAAACAGTTAGCATTAAAAAGGGGGGATTAATCTGCTAACTCACTTAAGCACATTTCATCATATACCTGAGCACACCATTGCTTAACGCGCTGCTCAGTCAATTCTGGCTGACGGTCTTCATCAATACCTAAACCAACAAAATGCTTGTCATCAGCCATGGCTTTTGATGCTTCAAAATCATAACTGTCTGTAGGCCAATGGCCTACAACAATAGCGCCACGTTCTGTTACGATATCGTTAATCATGCCCATAGCATCTAAGAAGTATTCTGCATAGTCTTCTTGGTCGCCACAGCCAAAAATAGCCACTAATTTACCTTCAAAGCTTATTTCTTCAAGTTCAGGAAAAAAATCATCCCAATCACATTGCGCTTCACCATAATACCAAGTTGGAATACCGAATAAGATCAGATCAAACTCAGCAATCTCTTCTTTAGAGCTTTTTGCAATGTCATGCACAGCAACGAGCTTTTTACCCAATTCTTTTTGGATCATTTTTGCTACGTGTTCTGTGTTACCTGTGTCACTTCCGAAAAAAATGCCTACACTTGCCATGGATTTAAACCTTTTATCTATCAATAGCCAATCTTTCTTGTAAAATTGTTTCGATCAACGCACTGCGGCTAATATTTTGTGCATCTGCCATATCACTCAGTGCCTGATACAGCTGTGACGAAACTTTAAATTCAACACGCTTTAAACCACGTGCCTTATCTCTTTTTATTTGATTACGTTTATTAACCTTTAACTGCATATCCCGAGGAAGGGGATTAGTTTTAGGTCTACCTGGACGTTTCTCGTATTCAAATAAATCAAGCGTTGTTCTATCTGTTTCTGACTTGGCCATGCTTAACCTACACCCGCACCTTGCCAAAATACCTGAATAAGTCCTTTGGCAATAAAGCCAGAGCAACCTAAAAAGAGTACCAGCCACACAATATAACGACCAAATTTAGGCACATTGCCGCTTTTCAGTACGTCTTTAATTGCCAAGCCGATAAAAATAAAAATACCTGCTAAGCCAAAATACAACCCTAAGGTATCAAATTCGTTAATAAACTGACTGACCATCGACGTATAACCTTTAAATTAGACGGCGCGTACTATAGCACATAAATCTTTAATTATTTAGTGTGATAAATCAAAAACACGCCATAAAAATAACATTAAACTGCAGTTAAAAAATCATTGATTGCTTTGTTTACAGCCTGTGGTTTTTGGGCATGTAACCAATGACCCGCACCATGAATAATTTTTGCACTGACGTTTTTAAATAGCGCATTAATCGCTTCGCGATGCTCGGTTAAAATGTAGTCAGAATCATTACCTTTAATAAACAGAGTTTCGCACAAACAAGAATTATTTGCATTAATGTTTGCGATAATAGTTGAATATTTATCATCGAGCACAGGTAGATTAAACCGCCAAACAAAGTGCCCATCATCATTTTTATATAAGCTTTTTAATAAAAACTGACGTACACCTAACTCCTCTATATACGGTTGCATCACTAAATCAGCTTGCTTTCTATCACTAATATCTGCATTTTTTACTGCATTTAAAGCCTCAAGTATTTGAGTATGGCGCGCAGGGTAGCTCACAGGCGCAATATCAAGAACCACTAGTTTATCGACTAAATCAGTATGGCTCAGTGCTATTTGCATCGCCACTTTGCCGCCCATAGAGTGCCCAACCAGATGCGCTTTTTGTATGTTTAATGCCGTCATTAAATCAACAACATCATTAGCCATTGCAGTATAATCCATTTCATCGCTGTGGGGGGAAAGGCCATGATTACGTAAATCAACGTTGGTTACACAAAAATGCTCGCTTAATGGTTTTGCAATCACATTGAGGTTTTCTAAAGAGCCAAACAGTCCATGGATCAAAATAACATTTGGACCATGACCAATTTGTTTGTAATTTAATTGCATAGACGTCTCCTTCAATTTTGCGCATAGTTTGCCGAGCATTACCCTAAAAAGCAAAAAATACAGATATTATTTAAACGTTATGTACAAATATACCTAGCTCCCTGATTATTTGGTCGTTATTAATTATTTATATGTTAAGGCAGTGAGGGTTTAAAAGTGATTTATACTCGTCATAGTTTTTAAAACTGGAGCAACTATTATTTGTAATAATGTCTTGCCTAAATCGCTTTTAATTCCAACGACGCTCGCATCTTGAGGTGATTTGGGTATAATCATATCGAAAGAAAAATGTGACCCGTAATGACAGGAAGAACATGAAACAAATCGACATAGACGACGAGTTATATCAGTACATTGCAAGCAACACACAGAGTATTGGTGAGAGTGCATCCACTATTTTACGTCGTTTATTAAATCTTAACGGCGAAAAAATTAACACCAAACAAGACACTGATCATAAAAATGAAACCGTTAGTGTGTCTAATTCACCATTAGAACAACCAATAGCAGACGTTGAACAGCCAACCCAAGTGGCAAAACCGCCGGTAAATAAAAAAAATGCAAACGTATTTAATATTTTAAATAAAGAAGAATTGGCGATGCAAAAAGGCGTTGTAGGTCGTTTCTTATTTATTTTAAGTGCATTTTATCGAACCCATAAAACAGATTTCTCTGCGGTGCTAGATATTAAAGGTCGAGATCGTGTTTATTTTGCGACCAGTAAAGAAGACTTAGTGAATAGCGGTAGTAGTATGAACCCAAAAAATATCACTGACAGTGAATATTGGGTGATGACCAATTCTAATACCACGCGTAAAAAAATGATGCTGCATGAAGTTGCACTTAGTTTAGGCTATAGCAACGAGCAAGCTGAAAAAATTCGTGATTATCTTTAAGGAAAGACCATGGCAATTCATTCCGGCGCAGGTAAAACTGCACCACAATCGGCTTTAGTGAATGTACCAAAGTTAGTGTCTGCGTATTATTTAAATGAGCCTGACTTAGAGCAAAACCCCGAGCATTGTGTTGCATTTGGCACCTCAGGGCATCGAGGCTGTGCCTACGATGTAAAATTTAACGAATCACACATATTATCAATTACCCAAGCTATTTGTGATTACAGAAAACAGAACGATATATTTGGTCCGTTATTTTTAGGTAAAGATACCCACGCACTGAGCGAGGCGGCCTTTAACTCAGCAATTGAAGTGTTGGTTGCTAATGAAGTCCAAGTGATCACCCAAGAAAATGGTGACTTTACTCCAACGCCAGTTATTAGCCATGCTATTGTTAGCTATAATAAAAATCATCCAAATGAGCTTGCCGATGGCATTGTAGTGACTCCATCTCATAATCCACCAGAAGATGGCGGTTTTAAATATAACCCGCCCAATGGCGGTCCTGCAGATACAGACGTTACAAAATGGATTGAAGACAGAGCCAATCAATTATTATTAGAAGACTTAGTTGAAGTAGAACTGTTTCCTTTTGCTAAAGCTTCACGTTCTGGTTTTATTCGCTACGAAGACTTAATGACGCCTTATATTGATGATTTAAAAAACATTATTAATTTAAAAGCGATTAGCGATGCAGGCATCAAGATTGGTGTTGATCCATTAGGTGGCTCAGGCATTAACTTTTGGCCAGTGATTGCGCAAAAATATAATTTAGATTTAACGGTCGTTAATGACAGTGTTGATCCGCGTTTTGCATTTATGCCGCTTGATAAAGATGGCAAAATTCGTATGGATTGCTCATCACCTTATTCAATGGCTAATTTAATTGCCCTTAAAGATGATTTTGATTTATCGATTGGTAATGACCCTGATTATGACCGTCACGGCATAGTAACACCAGATGGGTTAATGAATCCTAATCACTTTTTAGCCGTAGCGATTGACTATTTACTAACGCATCGTGATTGGGATGCCAGCGTTGAAATCGGTAAAACCCTTGTTTCTAGTTCAATGATTGACAAAGTAACTGAGCGTAACAAGCGTAAAGTAAAAGAAGTACCCGTTGGCTTTAAATGGTTTGTTGAGGGTTTAAACAAAGGCAAATTGGCCTTTGGTGGTGAAGAAAGCGCTGGTGCGGCTTTTTTACGTTTTGATGGCACGGTTTGGTGTACAGATAAAGATGGCTTTATTATGGGGTTACTCGCCGCTGAAATTCTTGCAGTTACGGGTAAAACCCCGTCTGCGCTGTATAAAGAACTAGAGCAAGAGTTTGGTGCGCCACTTTATAAACGCCTAGATGCGCCAGCAACGCCTGAGCAAAAGTTGCGATTAAAAGCACTCAGTGCTGATGACGTAAAAGCAGATACCTTAGCGGGTGAGCCTATTTTACAAAAGCTAACTCATGCGCCAGGTAATAATGCAGCTATTGGTGGGCTAAAAGTGGTAACTGAAAGCGGCTGGTTTGCGGCGCGTCCGTCAGGTACAGAAGATATTTATAAAATTTACTTAGAATCATTTAAAGGCGAAGAGCACTTAACCTTATTAGAAAAAGAAGCTAAAAAACTGGTTGATTCAGTGATTAGCTAATATGCAATTACAACTAAAAACGGCTGATTTTATCAGCCGTTTTTGTATCTATAATTTACAAAAAAAAAGGGCTTTTATCGTTATGTCAGCCACTGCAGAATATATTAATCAATTAAAACAAGATGGTGATTTTTTAACGCTTTCGCGAAACCATGAATGGCATTTAGAGGCAGGTCAGTTTACGCTTAACAACCAGACTAAAGTAACCATTCACGATACCGGAGTGATTGAGTTTGAACCAGATTGTATAACGTCAAAAAATGTGGTGCTATCCAGTGCCATTCATGGCAATGAGACAGCCCCCATTGAAATTTGCGATGAACTCATTAAACACATTATTAGTGGGCAACTTAAATTACAACAGCGTGTTTTATTTATTTTTGGTAATCCTAAGTCAATTAATATTGGTAAACGATTTGTAGAAGAGAACTTAAACCGCTTGTTTAACGGCCACCACACTGTTGATGGTATAGCGATGAACGACGAACGCGTTCGCGCTGATAAACTTGAGCAATATGTTAGCGATTTTTATGCGCGTTCAGAGCAGGGTACGTATCGCTGTCATTATGATTTACATACCGCTATACGCGGTTCTAAAAACGAAAAATTTGCTGTTTACCCATTCTTACATGGCAAACCTTGGAAAAAGTCGCAACTGCAGTTCTTATTAAGCTGTGGTGTAAATACAGTATTGATGATGAAGTCGCCTGCTACCACGTTTAGCTACTATTCGTCGTTTGTGCATGGCGCTGACTCATTTACTGTAGAGCTTGGGCAAGTGAAACCCTTTGGTGAAAACGACATGTCACGCTTTGCAAAAACAAAACAAACTCTAACTGCATTAATTAGCCAAAAAGAAGTAAAATACCCAGAATTTAATGCAAGCGACTTTGAGCTGTTTTCTGTTCATCGTACTATTAACCGCACAGAGCAAAACTTTAGTTTTCCGTTTTCTGACGATGCCGAGAATTTTACAGGGTTTGCAAAGGGTGAGCTTTTAGCCACCGATGGCGATAATGCCATATATGCCGACGTAGAAGGGGAAGCAATTATTTTTCCTAACGCACAGGTTGCCATTGGGCAACGTGCATTACTCACGGTAGTCCCTATGCAAGTGGATAGCCGCTTTAGCTAAATCAACACATCAGACCACTTGTTATGAAAGTTTAACCAGCTGATTAATAAGTGGTTAATTATATGTATAGTTAACTTGCCAGTTTTTTGCTCATTATTTACTTTTGTTTGGTCACAGTTTTGTTGAATAACACTTTACGTTAACGTAAAGTGTTGGCAGCTTTAATTAAATACAGTGCAGATGTTGCAAAGTTTATTCAGCAACTATCACCCATAATAATAATCCAAAGGGGCGCTGTGATACCGACAACAAAAGAAGGTAGGTTATGAGTAATCCCAATAACGTATCGCTGAATATTAATCATGAGCTTGAGTTTATTGATGGCCACGCACTTAATATTCCAACCCTGAGTATTTTAACTGAGGACGGCGACATTCATCCTAGTGCTCCTGCACCTGATATTTCTAAACACACCGCTATTAAATTATACGAAACCATGCGTTTTATTCGTTTGCTTGATGAACGTATGCAGGGTGCTCAACGCCAAGGCCGCGTCAGTTTTTACATGCAATGTTTAGGGGAAGAAGCGGCGGTAACAGCCTCTGCTGCAGCCCTTGAACAAGATGACATGATCATGGCGCAATATCGTGAACAAGCAGCCTTGCACTACCGTGGATTTACCCTTGATCAATTTATGAACCAAATGTTTTCTAATGAATTAGATTTAGGTAAAGGCCGTCAAATGCCGATTCATTATGGTTCTAAAGCACTTAACTACATGACCATTTCATCACCTTTGGGAACACAAATTCCACAGGCTACGGGTTACGCATATGGTCAAAAAGTAAAACACATTGATGCTAAAACAGGTGAACTAGCAAGTACTATTGATAACGTTACTATTTGTTATTTTGGTGAAGGGGCTGCTTCAGAAGGTGACTTTCATGCAGGCTTAAATATGGCTGCAGTACATAAAGCACCGGTTATCTTTTTTGCACGTAATAATGGTTATGCTATTTCAACCCCAGCCGATGAGCAATTTAAAGGCGATGGGATTGCATCGCGTGGTGTGGGTTATGGTATTAAAACGATTCGTGTTGATGGCAGTGATGCGCTCGCCGTTTACGCGGCAACTAAAAAAGCTCGCGAAATTGCTGCGACACAAGGTGAACCGGTATTAATTGAATCGATAGCGTATCGTTTAGGTGCGCATTCAACATCAGATGATCCAAGCGGTTACCGTTCAAAAGATGAAGAAGCAAACTATAAAACATGCCCAATTGAGCGATTTAGAAAATGGTTAGTAAAACAAAATTGGTTAGATGACGCAGAAGATATCAAAGCGAAAGAAACAATTCGTGATGATATTTTAGCGGCACTCAAACGTGCTGAAGTAATTGATAAGCCGGCGTTAGAAGAGCTAATTTCAGATGTTTACGATACGCCAATTCCATCTCTACAACGTCAATATAATGAACTTAAAACGCACATAAAAGCACATCCAGACGCCTACCCAACAACAGCAGGGAGAATTAAGTAATGGCTAAAATGAACATGCTACATGCAATTAATTCTGCTTTAGATATCACCATGAATGAACATCCTCAAGCGTGTATTTTTGGTGAAGACGTGGGTTATTTTGGCGGTGTTTTTAGAGCAACATCAGGGTTACAAGAAAAGTACGGTAAGCATCGCGTATTCAATACCCCGCTCACAGAGCAAGGTATTTTAGGCTTTGCTAATGGTTTGGCAGCCTTTGGTGCACCTGCATTGGCAGAAATTCAATTTGCTGATTACATCTTTCCTGCGTTTGACCAAATAGTGAATGAATCTGCTAAGTTTCGTTATCGCAGTGGTAATGAGTTTAATGTGGGTAATCTAACGATTCGTACACCTTACGGTGGCGGTATTGCTGGTGGTTTGTATCACTCGCAATCGCCAGAAGCGTACTTTGCTCACACGCCAGGGTTAAAAATTGTCGTGCCGCGTAACCCGTACCAAGCTAAAGGCTTACTGCGTGCGTGTATTAAAGACGACAACCCAGTGCTATTTTTTGAGCCCAAACGTTTATACCGCGCTTCAACTGGTGAAGTACCTGAAGAAGATTACAGCATTGAACTTGGTAAAGCTGAAGTGGTTCAAGAGGGTACTGACGTTACTTTACTAGCGTGGGGTGCACAAATGGAAATTATAGAAGCAGCGGCAAAACAAGCCAGTGAACAGGGCATTAGCTGTGAAGTAATTGACCTTCGCAGTATTTTACCGTGGGATGTTGAAACGATTGCTAAATCAGTGACTAAAACAGGCCGACTTATTGTTAGTCATGAAGCACCTATTACCAACGGCTTTGGCGCAGAAATAGCCGCAACCATCGCTCAAGAGTGTTTTCTGCATTTAGAGTCGCCTATTTTACGTGTTTGTGGTCTAGATACGCCATACCCGCTGGCGCTCGAAAAAGAATATGTTCCAGATGCATTAAAAGTAATGGCCGCAATTAAACAATCAGTGAACTTTTAGGGGTTTCCATGGCTAAAGATTTTATATTACCCGACATTGGTGAAGGCATAGTTGAATGCGAAGTAGTCGAATGGCTGGTACAAGAGGGCGACACTGTAAAAGAAGATCAGCCTATTTGTGATGTGATGACAGATAAAGCCTTAGTGCAAATTCCAGCGGTACACGATGGGGTGATCACTAAGCTGCATTGTAAAAAAGGCGATATTGCTAAAGTACATGCGCCGTTATTTGCAATGGATGTGGCTGGAGAAGCACCCAGTGAAGAGGCTGAAACATCTTCTTCACCAACAAGTGCTCATGAACACTTAGAAGACTTTATTTTACCCGACATTGGTGAGGGTATTGTTGAGTGTGAAATTGTTGAATGGTTAGTGGCAGAGGGCGATGAAATAGAAGAAGATCAAGCCGTTTGTGATGTAATGACCGATAAAGCGCTAGTACAAATACCGGCTAAATACACAGGTACAGTGCAAAAGCTGTATTATCAAAAAGGTGAAATTGCAAAGGTGCATAGCCCACTATTTCAAATGACGATTGCAGGGCAAGCAGCAAAAGAAGATGTTGATGTTAACCAAGCTGTTGTAAAAGCACAAAGTAACGCAACGTCAGACTCACCCGCTAAGCAAACGCAAACTGCTATAGTTAACGAAAAAGCGGTTGCATCACCGGCGGTTAGGCGTAAAGCGCGTGAGCTTGACGTTGATTTAACCTGCGTACCAGGTAGTGGTAAAAATGGCCGTATTTATAAAGAAGATATTGAAGCGTTTATAAAAAATGAAGTGCCATCGGGTATGGATACCTCTGAGCTTAACAAGCCACAAACGACTCAGAGTAAAAGCACTCGTAGTACTGGACACGCAACTAGTTCGGGTGGAACGCGAACAGAAGCAATTAAAGGGATTAAAGCGGCCATGGCAAAACAAATGGTGGCGTCGGTTTCTACTATTCCACATTTTACCTACAGTGATGAAATTGACTTAACTGCTTTAATTGCACTTCGAACTGATCTTAAAGAGCAATATAAAGCACAGGGCGTTAAACTTACGATGATGCCGTTTTTTATTAAGGCGTTATCCTTGGCAATGACTGAATTCCCGGTACTTAACTCAAAAGTAAACGATGATTGCAGTGAAATTACCTACTACGACGATCACAATATTGGGGTTGCAGTGGATTCTAAAGTGGGCTTATTAGTACCAAATATTAAAGCCTGCCAAACTAAAAGTATTGTAGAGGTAGCTAATAATTTAACGCAATTAACTGACTCAGCTCGAGAAGGCCGCGTAGCACCAGATGATTTAAAAGGCGGTACTATTAGTATTTCCAATATTGGTGCGATTGGTGGCACTATAGCTACGCCAATTATTAATAAGCCAGAAGTGGCGATTGTTGCCTTAGGTAAATTACAGCACCTTCCGCGCTTTGACGAGCAAGGGCAAGTGGTATCGCGTGCAATTATGCAAGTAAGTTGGTCAGGGGATCACCGTGTAATTGATGGCGGCACTATCGCGCGCTTTAATAATTTATGGAAAGAATACCTAGAGCAGCCAGCTAAAATGGTGATGGCAATGCGCTAACTCTTCATATTCATTTATAAATTAAAAAACCAGCAACTAGCTGGTTTTTTAATAACTTAATAAATAAAAGCTAGACTGATTTAGCTCAGAAAATACAGGCCATAACCAACCATTAATGCCGGTATGGCGGTATAAATTGTAGCAATAATAGCCGCTTTGGGTGTCATTGCAATGGCTGGGAAAAGCGCATCGCCATCGTTGGAAATGGCGTTTGCTGCTAAAGCACTAAACGGTATCACACCTTGAATGTATAACGTGGTCACAATGATTTGCGGCCCACAACCGGGTAAAAAACCAATTAATACCGCAATTAAAGGTGCTAAATAGGCATAATTTACAAACCATGTTTTTAAATCAAGACCAAACACTGTCACCAATAGTTCAAATAATATAAAGGAAGCAACCACCCACGCGGTTACAAAATGCGTATCTTGCAGTACTTTTGTGAATTGTGAAGGTGGACTGCATATATCCTCTTCTGAGGTTACTTCTTTATAGCTTTCACCTTTTGAAGATAACGCCCACATAAATACGACAAACAACGCCATTAATGCGCCAAAATGAGTAACAGTGATTGTGGTGTACTGTCCAAATTGGCTCAAATCAATATTAAAAGCGAGTAAAAAGGCAATGAGTAACCCCGGAATAATAGCGATGTACCAAATAGGCTTACTGAGCGTAATTATTTTCGTCGGTAAAAGGGTAACTTGTGGTGTGTGCTTTTGATCAGTTGGGCATAAGTAGCCTGTTTTATGAAGTGTGTTGACGATTAAACCCGTTACTGAGCCAACCACAAACCCTATTGCCATGATGGTTAAACCCTCGGTAGGGCGAGTCGCTAATAATAAAAACGCGGCATCACCCATAGTGGCCGTTAATACGGCAACAATTGCGCCAAAGCTAGCTTGGCCTTTTGTAAATTGAGTCACCACAATAATCGCGCCACCACAGCCCGGTAACATACCTAAAAAAGCAGCAAAGCTGACCTCTAATACCGGTGACTTAGCATTTAGGTAACGAAGCTCTAGTTGGGGTAAATGATCAATCGCGTAGTAGTAAATAAATAAGGTCGCAGCAACAAACACACTGACTTGAAAAAAAGCATCACTGAGCGCAGTAATTGTTATGGCGCGTAAGCTGGGCAGGGCTAAACAGGCTAAAATTAACAGAGGTAAAATTAGGCGTTTATTTTGATGAAATACACGTTTTGCAGCTGGCGAAATAACTCCTAAATGGGATGTTAAAAACATACAGTACGACCTAACTAAAGAATGAGATCGCACTGTACTATTTTATTAAATGATAATCAATGTCATTTGCATGTTGGCGCAGTAGTTACTTTTTACGTTGAAACTCTGAGTTTTCATTCCACGTAGGCCACTGAGTTTGTTGTGAAATATCAAACCCTACTTTATAAAATAATTGTAAATCTTGAACCGCACCTGATAAATCCCACTCATCACGGTATCTATCACAAGGTTGGTGGTAACAACCACGCAGTACTAAGCTCATACGCTTACGGTAATTTGCAGTTTCATCGTCAAACGCTTGTGTACCGCCACCGGCATACATGGCAGGAACACCCATATTAGCAAAGGCAAAGTGATCTGAGCGGTAGTAACCACCTGAAGATGGTTTAGGGTCGCCCGATACCGTTCTGCCTTGCTCTTTGGCCGCAGTTGCTAATAGCTCATCCATTTGTGATTTACCAATACCCACCACACTAATATCTTTTACTTTACCTAATAGGTTTAAGCTGTCCATATTAATATTTGCAACGGTTTTATTAGCTGGAATAACTGGATTCGCAGCATAATATTTCGAGCCTAATAAACCTTGCTCTTCAGCGGTTACCGCTAAAAAGGTCATTGAACGGTCAGGGCGTTTACCTAGTTTGGTAAAGGCTTCGGCAACTTCTATCATACCGGCTGTACCTGTTGCGTTATCGTGTGCGCCGTTATAAATTTGATCGCCTTTACGGTTTTTATCCGTTCCTAAATGATCCCAATGCGCAGAGTAAATAATATGCTCATCAGGTGTTTTACTACCAGGAAGAGTGGCAATAAAGTTATAAGATACCGATTTTTTGATGGTGTTTTTTACATTCACAGTGGCTGTTAAATCGCCCATATCAACATGGTAAGCACCTTTGGCAGCGTTTGCTTTGGCGGTTTCAAAGTCAAGGCCTGCTTTAGAAAAAAGCTCTTTTGCTACATCAACAGTAACCCAACCTTCAACAGCAACACGGTCCATATTATTGTTTTCTTTTACGAAACCAAATTGCTCGCCACTCCATGAGTTCTCAACCACAGACCAAGGGTAAGACGCTGGAGCAGTTTCATGAATAATAATAGCGCCTGCAGCACCTTGACGGCTTGCTTCTTCGTATTTGTAAGTCCAACGGCCGTAATAGGTCATTGCATCGCCGGTGAATAAAGCTGGATCTTTAGTTGCAAAACCCGGATCGTTTACCAGCATAACAACGGTTTTACCTTTAACATCTAGGCCTTCGTAATCATTCCAGTTATATTCAGGTGCGTTAACACCGTAGCCCACAAATACAAGCTCCGAGTTTTCAATTCCTTCTTGCGCACTAATACGGCTGCTGCCCATAACCATGTCTTTTTTGTATTGGTAGTCTTTACCGCCAATATTAAGCACCATATCAGAGTCTGCTTCTAACGATACAAGCGGCACTTCTTGGAAAAAGCTGTCGCCATTACCCGGTTTAAAGCCTAAAGCAGTAAATTCTTTTGTTAAGTAATCAAGCGTAAGCTTTTCACCTTCAGATGAAGGAGCACGTCCACCAAATTCATCAGAAGCTAACACTTTTACATGCTTAGCAATTTCATCCGCTTGAATGCTGTTGTAGCCTTTAGCGACATCATCAGATGTAATACTTGTTGTTGCACAGCCGGCTAAAATTGCCGTTGTGATTAGGGTCAAAGAAAAATAACGTTTCATATTGGCTCTTTTTTTGTTCTAAGTGACGTTAGTATATGAACTTCTGTTAATTAGAACCAGTTTTTGCGGTAAACTGTTGCTGATAAAAATGTACAGTAAAGGTAACAATGAAGCGTTTTACTCCCCCAGAACAATTTCAAGTAACGAGTCTAAATGGAGGTGCATTTGAGCACCTTCGTCAGCTGTTTAAAATAGATCAGCAAACAGACTGGCCTGAGCCTGCGTACTTTACCCCGTATTTAAACGCCATCAATGCTAATAATCTCCCCATTCGTTTGGTCGATGATGCCAAGGTTGATTTTGCTGAGCGCTATTATGAACAAGTCATTTTTGAAACAGGGGACGTGCCCACCCGACAACAAAACTGGCATGATCTGTTTGGTGGTTTTATTTGGTGTTTATTTCCAAAAACAAAAGCCTTAATAAATCAGCGCCATGTAGACGAAATAGCCGAGCATGGATTAAAACAGCGTAGCAAACATCGTAACGCTTTAACCCTGTTTGACGAATGCGGTGTGGTTTTAGCTATTAGCGAATCACAGTGGAAGGAGTGGTTAAGAGACCATCAATGGAAAACAGCCTTCATCGAACATAGAGAGCTGTGGGGTAAAACCATTGCGCCTTTTATGTTTGGCCATGCTAACTACGAAATGTTGACTAAACCTTATATTGGACTGACTGGCAAAGCCTTATTTGTAAATGTACCGGATGAAATATTTTGTAAAGATTTAGTAACTAAATACCAGTACCTAGATCAGCGCCTTTATGAGATGATTAAAACTGATGATTGTTTAGCCGATAACAAACAGCTTTCACCTTTACCTTTATTAGGTGTTCCTGGTTGGTGTGATGAGAATAACAATCCATCATTTTACGATAACACGGACTATTTTAGACCGAAACGAAGGACACGAAAATGATAGAAGTTACCGCGCTTAAAAAGAAATTTAAGCTCACTAAAGATCATAAAAAAAATAAAATAGATGATATAGACCCCCGTGAAGATAAAGATTATTTTCACTCGGTTAAAAATGTCAGCTTTAGCTGTGCAAAAGGCGAAGTCTTAGGGCTGTTAGGGCCTAATGGTGCGGGCAAAACCACGACATTAAGAATGATCTCTACCGCTTTAAAACCTGATGATGGCAGTATTACTATTGCAGGAAACGACATAATTAAAAAGCCACTCATTGGGCGCAAGTGTATTGGTTTTTTATCCGGCTCTACTGGTTTATATGGTCGTTTAACGGTAAAAGAAAACATAGAGTATTTTGCAAAACTGCACGGCATGAGCAAGCAGGCTATTAAGGCACGCTGTGAAGAGTTATTTACCTTACTCGATATGCATAAATTTATTGATAAGCGCGCTGAGAACCTATCAACCGGCATGAAGCAAAAAGCCAACATTGCGCGTGCTGTGGTACATCACCCAGACGTTGTTATTCTCGATGAGCCAACTACCGGTCTCGATATTATGACCACCCAAACGGTGATCAACTTTATTAAAGGCTTAAAAGCACAAGGTACTCCTGTTATTTTTTCTACGCATCATTTAGATGAAGTTGCGCTTTTATGTGACCGCGTTGCGGTAATTAATGAAGGCGTTAGTTGTTTTGATGGCACGCTTGCTGAATTTAAACAGGAAGGCAACAGTGAAGAATTAAATCAAGCGTTTATTAACATATTAACGGAGAAACATGATGTTTGAAGTATTTAAAAAGGAATTAACAGAGCTACTACGCGATAAAAAAACCTTATTGTTCGTGGTGATATTTCCTATTGTGGTTTTTCCGTTGTTATTTGCTGTGGTTGCGTTTATATCCTCGCAAGCTGCGCTTGATGCTGAACAAAAAGTAAATACCTATGTGATTATCAATGGCGACTATGCACCAGAATTTTCTGATAAAGTGTTTTATCACAAAAGCTTTGAGTTATATAAAGGTGATAAAACTTTCAACAGTGTTGAGGAGCTAAAAACAGGTGTTAATGCCGGCGATATCGACATGGGTATATACCTGCCAAGCGATGCAGTGCAAACATTAAATGAGCAACAGCAAAGCGAATGGCAAGTTGTATTTAATGACTCAAAATCAATTAACTTCTTATTTGAGCGTGTAAAAGAGCTTGCTAAAGAGTACAGCGATACTTTACAAGAAAGTAAACTATTGAGCTTTGGTATAGATAAAAGCGCACAAGAAGCTATTTTAAAGCCAGTTAATGTGGTTAAAGTAGATACTGCCGATAAACGCGAAAACCTAGGTGAAAAAGTGGGTGGGTTTTTACCTTATTTACTTATCCCGTTAGTACTGGTAGGCGCAACGTATCCGGCTATTGATTTAGGGGCCGGTGAAAAAGAACGAGGTACCTTAGAAACGTTATTACTTACGCCTATTACTCGTACTGAGCTAGTATTGGGTAAATTTATTACTCTATTAACCACGTCAATTGCATCAACCACTATAACCGTAATTAGTATGGGGTGTTGGATAGCCTTAGCGCTGGCATTTGCTGATCTTGAATTTATTAAAGCCGCTTTTAGTACATTGGCTATCACAGACTTATTGATGATTTTTGTATTATTATTGCCTATAGCAGCAACCTTTTCTGCATTAGCTCTGGCAATATCAATCTATGCACGCTCGTTTAAAGAAGCGCAAAATTACATGACGCCATTAAGCATGGTCGTGTTTTTCCCGATTATTATTTCAATTATGCCTAATATGGAACTGAGCTCGAAAACGGCGTTTATTCCGGTAACTAACGTCGCTTTAGCGATTAAAGAAATTGTTAAAGGCACCGTCGATTACACGCTGGTGGGATTGATATTCCTAGCAACAGCATTCATCGCTGGGGCACTACTGGCATTTTGTGTGAAATGGTTTAACCGTGAAGATGTACTATTTAGGTAAAATAACATAGACCATAAAAAAGCATCACGTGAGTGATGCTTTTTTCGAAGCTATGCATTTAAGGTAGTTTGAATTATGTAATTAAATAGTTAAACTTTATTATTATAACTATGGACTAACCAAACAAGGATGGATTCTTGTAAATACCCCTTTTTTATCTCTCACTATTGAGTATGAGCTGCACTTTTTGCTCGCTAACATACACAACACCATTACGCGCAAAAACTATTCAGCCAACTACCCAGGTAGGCACGTGGCAAAATAAAGACGAATACGGCGATGGCGTGCCTAATGAACAGGATGTTTATCCGTTTGATGCAAATTTATCGGCAGCGACTTATTTTCAAGAATCAGAATTAAACGATAATCTAGGCAAAGCTGAAAACTTAAACTCAAAAATACCGTATTTTGTTTCAGGTGTAGTACAGCAAACACAAGATTTAGATTTGTTTAAGTTCTCAATAAATAAGGCAGAGCGGGTATCAGTTGTACCTAATACAACGAACTCAAATTTTAGACCCACTTCACTGAGCGAAATTCGAAAGTAAATAAAAGATATATTAAAGTAGCTGTTGCTGGGTGTTTTTAATTTAGGTAGTAAGGTTGATATGCAAGATTTAGTATACAAGTATGGACAAAGAGTTATTTCTTTTCTGATCGTTATTACATTGCTCGTTAATTGGGAAATGTATTCAATTATAGGGGCGGTTAGATTGACGCTTGCAAATAACTTGCTAATAATTATATGGATTATTCTTTTATTTACCTTTGCCGTGCAGCAGCAATTAATGAGTGTTCTCGTTTAGCCGTGCTCCGAGGTGCTATACAACTTAGGCTTCGCGTTTTAAAATAAGCTCAGCGTACCCGCATTATGCTCGAACGGGATTTATTATAGAAAAAGATGACGACCATTTTTACTATATGTCTAAACGTATCGCTTAAAAGCTAATTGCCCCAATTTTAGGCGTTTGTAATGGTAACTTAATTCTTTGTTCAGTCACTCTAAATGACTGTGTGATGATACAAAGATAAAACACTATTTTATAAGAGTCACCACGGGTCATACTATGCACTTACTTACTAATAAAACATTGATGCTTGGTTTTTGCTTGTTACTAACAGGCGCTATTTTTATGCTTGTAGAGAATAGTTATTATCAATACGTTGATAATAACGGTGTATTGCATGAAAGCTTATTTTTGCCTTTGAGTATGCTGTGTTTTGCTTTGGGGTTATTTTTTGTGGCCAGTTTATTAGCCCGCAAAGTAATAGGGCTCTTTAAAAGCGCTAGTGGAGGTGGGCATTAACCGCTGTTGTTATTGCTCATTATTTAAGTTAGAGGGTTCTAACAAACTAAATGTAGGTAAGCGCCATTTAAAGCGTACCGATGCCATTCGAATTAAATAACCTACCACTAAACTTGCAACCACGCTGATATTGTCATCAATGTTGTAGTGGTGCAGTGCTAAGTATAAACAAGCAACGATAAGCGCTACGCTTGCGTAAAGTTCATGATGAAGTACTAATGGCGCTTGTCGACAAATTAAATCACGTAACAACCCACCAAATACACCGGTTACTATGGCTGCAACTACACAAATTCCATAGTGCAAACCCATATTTAGCCCAACTTGGCAGCCAATTATACTAAATGCGGCAAGCCCTAGGGCATCTAGGCGCATAAATATGCCTTTAAATTTAACCACCCATTTTGCCAACCAAGTAGTCACAATACCGGCTAGGCAAGTGATCATTAAATATTCTGGGTGTTTTACCCAAGTCAGTGGGTAATTACCTAATAAAATATCTCGCACGCTGCCACCACCAATTGCTGTAGCACTGGCCACTAACATAACACCAAACCAATCCATGTTTCTGCGTCCAGCGCTAAGAGCACCAGTCATGGCTTCTGCTGTAATACCCATAATATAAACGATGGTTAAAAGCATGAGATGATCACTTGAAAATTTAACATGAAAATAAAAGTGCGATTGTAGAGATAAAATAGTGCATTGACGAGTGAAAAATTACATTAAAAACAGCCACTTTCAGATTAAAAAAACTAATGTTATAGCAAGGTGTGAATAGCCTGTTAATGCAAAGAAACCACTTGCTTTAGTGTTAAAAACAAAAAGGACAAATGACCGTAAAACGCAATAAAGCCTGAATAAATTTAAGGGTGACAGGGTGTTATTGCCTTTTTTTTGCTAGTTTTTAAAAGCGGTGTTAGCTCGACCCACGTGCAATTAAACGCGGGGGCAGTAGGGTGCTTTGTACTTGTTCACCACGAATCAGTTTTAATAAGTTCTCAACTAACATTTGCCCCGCTATAGTGGTGTTTTGCTCTATGGTTGTCAGCGGCGGATTAATGTAACTGGCAATAGATATATTATCAAAGCCGATTACGGCCACATCTTTTGGTACGTTTATATTGGCTTCTTTTAAAGCCCGTATTGCGCCTATTGCAATAAGGTCGCTGGCAGCAAAAAGTGCATTAAAGGTAATGTTATTAGCAATTAACGAACGCGTGGCATGATAGCCAGACTCTTCAGTAGAAATAGCGTTAGCAATTTTACGATCATTAAGTGTAATACCATTTTGTTGTAACGCGTCTTTAAAACCATTGAAACGGGCAAAAAATTCAGGGCTATGATCAGAGGCATCGCCTATAAACGCGCAGTCTTTGCGGCTATGTGCCAAAAAATGCTCAGCGGCGAGTTTACCGCCGCCATAATTATCACAACTTATGGTTAAATCAGGGCGGTTATCAACACTTGCTCCCCAGCAAACAAACTTGGTGTTTTGTTCAAGCAAGGTGTTAAATTTTGGCTGAAAATCAATGTAGTCGCCATAACCCAATAAAATGATGCCATCTGCACGGTGACTGTCTTCGTAATCTGCCTGCCAATCAGCACTTGCCGATTGAAATGACACGAGTAAATCGTAACCCTCTTTAGCGCAGGCACGGGTAATACTGCCCAGCATGGCTAAAAAAAACGGGTTTATTTGTGACTCATCTGAGGTAGGGTCTTCAAACAACAATAATGCTAAGGTACTGCTTTGTTGAGTGCGAAGGTTACTGGCGTTTTTGTCTACTTTGTAATTAAGTTTTTTAGCAATATCGTGAACACGTCTTCGTGTTTCGTCATTTACCAGTGGACTATTTCGTAAAGCACGAGAAACTGTAGATTGAGACACCCCAGCATAATGGGCTATATCAAACGAGGTGGCTTTACCTTTCATCACTATTACTTACTAAAGAGGACAATAAGAGACTATTCTCGTTTATTGATGGATTTTTTCAAGCTTATTTATCAATAAAGGCATTTTTTTATTGATTTTGGCATGACACCGGTGTCACAATAGGGGCGTTTTATCATTTTGTTGTCAAAACGTATTAGCTACCTTTATTATTTAAGGTAGCTTTTTTTACAGTGATAGCTGCTTTGAGGTGATAGCTCAAAGTAAATAAGTATCAATGATACCCCATTAAAATAATAAGTACTCATTACTTAAACAAAAGAGATAACACTATGGGTTTACACTCTAGCACACACTTTGATCCTATTCTGGTTGCCGATATTGGCGGCACAAATGCTCGTTTTGCGTTGATCACTGGGTTCGACGAATCAAGTAATCAATTTACCATTGAGCATAATCTTACGTTTCCCAGTGCTAACTATGGATCGCTCGAAAGTGCTACCGAGTACTACTTATCAACAGTGTCTCATATAAATCCTAAACGTGCGTGCTTAGCAGTAGCAGGCCCTATAAATGCAGGGCAAGTTCACTTAACTAATTTAGGTTGGCACTTTAGCGTCAATGATTTTAAACACCACTTTGACCTTACTCAATTAAGCGTTATAAATGACTTTGCTGCTTTTGCCTACGCAGCACCGTATTTAGACCCTTCACAAAATGTCACTGTTAAACCTGGTCAAGCGGATGAGTCTGCCAATATAGGTGTAATGGGTCCAGGCACTGGTTTTGGTGCAGCGTGCTTAGTTAGAACCGCACATTCATGCGCGGTGATGAGTTCAGAAGGCGGGCATATTTCCTTAGCAGCCGTTAATCAACTCGACGCTCAACTTATTCAAGAACTCAAAAAAGATCACCCACATGTATCGGTAGAAACGGTATTTTCGGGTCCTGGCATTGCTCATTTGTACAAAGCAATGGCTGCGGTTAAAGGGGTCGCCGCAAAGAATTTAGACGCTGCACAAATTAGTAGCTTAGCCAACAGCGGTGAATGTGAAGTGTGTGAAGCAACCCTTAATCAATTTTGTGATTGGATTGGCAGTGTTGCTGGCGACTTAGCGTTGGCCTACGGCGCCTTAGGCGGCCTTTATATTGGCGGTGGAATTTTACCACGCATGCAGGCTCGTTTACTAGAAAGTCGCTTTATTGAGCGCTTTTCGCAAAAAGGCATTATGTCGCAGTACACAGGTCAAATACCGGTCACATTAGTAACACAAGACAACATTCCTTTAATTGGAGCTGCCGCGTGTTTGCATACGAGTCAACAGGTTTAATTACGTTGCATACATTTGGAAATAAATAGATGAAAAAAGTCACTATAAACAGCGTTGCCAGTCATGCAGGTGTTTCTAAAAAAACCGTATCGCGAGTACTCAACAATGAGCCTAATGTCAGTGCAGCTACACGCGAAAAAGTGTTAGCGGTATTTAAAGAACTAGATTACACCCCAAACCCGATTGCTCGAGGACTTGCACAAAACCGTAGTTTTATTATTGGTTGCTTATACGACAATCCAAGTAAAAGTTATATCACCCGTGTGCAAACAGGCGCATTGGCTGCATGCCAAGAAAACAACTATAACTTGTTGATTCACCCTTGTGAGCTCAGAGGTGAGGCACTTATTAATAACATAGAGCAGCTATTACAGTCATCACGCCTTGACGGTTTAGTACTTACGCCACCATTTTGTGACTTTTCAGAACTGGTTGATTTTTTAAAGTCGAAAAAAATTCCTTATGCCCGAGTGGCTTCTGCTATTTTAGAAGATGACTCTATTTCTGTTACCAGTAATGACGAGCAGGGCGCATTTGAGATTACCGAACATTTAATAAACCTAGGGCATACCTCTATCGCGTTTATTAAAGGTCACCCAGATCACAGTGCTACACAGCAGCGTTTTAAAGGCTACAGACGCGCACTGGCAAGCCATGGTATTGAATTTAACGAGCGCTTAGTTGAAGAGGGTAACTTTAGTTACCATTCAGGGGTAGACAGTGCCCGTAGTATTTTAGATTTATCTCCACGTCCTACTGCTGTATTTGCATCGAATGATTACATGGCAGCCGCTGTACTTAAATTAGCCACTCAGCGCAACTTACGCGTTCCAGACGATATTTCTATTGCAGGTTTTGATAATGCGCCCATAGCGCGCCATATATGGCCAGGCCTAACGACCATAGCTCAACCTGTAGAAGAAATGACTAAACAAGCGGTTACCCAATTAATTACCCACATTATTGAGCCGCAAGAGTCGCCTTATAAAGTGATTTTAGAAGCAAAATTAATCACGCGTGAGTCTACCGCAGCCGTAAAATAACACCGCTTTTTCACAGTAGCCCGAGTATGAGTGACGCTTACTCGGGCTTTTTTTATCTGCATTTTAATCTTCATTATTTTCCACTGATATTTCATTAAAAATTCACGTTTATTTATTGTACATGTTAAAAAAAAGAACTATTTTTATTACTAAGGGTTGACACCGGTGTCATTGTCATGCGTTAATGACTGACACCGGTGTCAGGGTTGTTGTGAGAGGCTCCCTGGTAGCGTACCTTTGAACGGGTAAGTCAAAGATGCTCAGTACAGTTATTTTCGTGGAGTCTATAGTTGTTACTGAGCCTTTATCCTCTAACGAATAGAGATGAGTAAAATTATGTTGCACCCTCGAATTCAAGAAGTCACAGAACGCGTTATTGAGCGCAGTAAACAAACCCGTAAAGCCTATTTAGAGCGTATTTCGCACGCAAAAAAACAAACAAGAGTTCGTGCTGGATTAGGCTGTGGCAATATTGCTCATGTAATGGCTGCGTGTAGCAGCGATGACAAAGCGCGTTTAAAAGCAGACGAGGTGCCAAACCTTGCAATTATCAATTCATATAACGACATGTTATCTGCGCATGTGCCTTACAAAGAATACCCCGATTTAATTAAAAGCATTGCCACTAAATTTGACGCCACCGCGCAAGTTGCTGGCGGCGTACCTGCGATGTGTGATGGTGTGACCCAAGGGCGTGACGGCATGGAGCTATCGCTTTTTTCTCGTGACGTTATTGCTATGTCTACTGCGGTTTCGTTATCGCATGACGTGTTTGATGGTGTGTTTTGTTTAGGCGTATGTGACAAAATCGTCCCAGGTCTATTAATTGGTGCTTTATCATTTGGCCACCTACCTGTGTACTTTTTACCGGCAGGGCCAATGCAGTCAGGAATTCCAAACAAAGACAAAGCACGTGTTCGTCAGAAGTTTGCGCAAGGACTGGTATCTCGTGAAGAGCTACTAGAAGCTGAAAGCGCTTCTTACCATAGCGCCGGTACCTGTACATTTTATGGCACTGCAAATTCAAACCAAATGCTAATGGAAATTATGGGCTTACACCTTCCAGGTAGCTCGTTTATAAACCCATACACAGAACTGCGTGATGGCTTAACCGGTAATGCGGTTGAAACTATGCTTAAGCAGCTTACTGAAAACAAAGATGGCCCGTGTTTAGCGGATGTGATCAGCGAAAAAACTATAATTAACGGCTTAGTTGGGTTGTTATCAACAGGTGGCTCAACTAATCATGCAATCCATATTGTGGCGATTGCTAAAGCGGCCGGTATTCAAGTTACATGGAAAGACATGTCTGATTTATCAGCGGTTGTTCCACTACTGACGCGTATTTACCCAAATGGCTCAGCAGATGTTAATCACTTTCAAGCAGCCGGCGGAATGGGCTTCTTAATGCGTGAATTAGCAGGTGCTGGTTACCTTCATACAGACGTAACCACTATTTTAGGCGAAGGCCTTGCACCTTACATGTGTGAGCCACTACTCGATAAAGACGACAACCTAATTATGAGTGATGCGAACGGCCCAAGCAAAGTTAAGTGGGTAGCGTGTCCAGAAAACTCACATGATGAAGAAGTACTTCGCCCAGTAAGTAACCCATTTAGTAAGCAAGGTGGTTTACAGCTACTAACGGGTAACTTAGGTAAGGCGGTTATTAAAGTTTCTGCGGTTGCAGAGTCTCATCAAGTGGTGTCGGCACCGGCTAAAGTATTTAGCTCACAAGGTGAGTTACAAGATGCCTACAGCCGTGGCGAACTAAACCAAGATTTCATTGCTGTTCTTAAAGAGCAAGGCCCTAAGGCTAAAGGCATGCCAGAGCTTCATAAGCTCACACCGGTAATGGCAACATTACAAGATCAGGGCTATAAAGTGGCTATTGTTACCGACGGACGTATGTCGGGCGCATCAGGCAAAGTACCAGCGGCAATCCACTTAGCTCCTGAAGCGGTAGAAGGTGGCATTATAGCTAAAATCCATGAAGGCGATATTGTTACTTTAGATGCGCCTAATGGTATTTTAAAAGTGCATGTAAGTGATGAAGAGCTTGCTAAACGAGAGCCGCAAATTAGCCAAGCAAGCCAAACGTTTGGTACAGGTCGTGAATTATTTACTGGATTTAGAAATATCGTAAGCAGTGCCGATTTAGGTGCAAGTGCTTTTGGACTTGAATAATAATTAGCCATATTGGGTAATGAGGAACAAGTAATGAGTATTGAAAAAATCTTAGCATCGGCACCGGTAGTGCCAGTGGTGGTAATCGAAAAATTAGAAGATGCCGCACCACTTGCAAGAGCGTTATATAACGGTGGCCTAAAAGCACTTGAAATTACACTGCGTACACCCATTGCAGCTGAGGCTGTAAAACTAATGAAAGCGGAAGTGCCCGAAGCTTATGTTGGTACAGGTACTGTGGTGGATAAAGCAAGCTTTAACGCATCAGTAAAGGCGGGTGCTGACTTTATGGTAAGCCCAGGTGTTAGCGATGAGTTATTGGCGCTGGCAAAAGAGTCTTCTATTCCATTTTTACCCGGTGCAGCGACCCCAAGCGAAGTGATGAACTTAGCTGCTCATGGTTTTAAGTTCTTAAAGTTTTTTCCTGCAGAAGCTGCAGGCGGTGCTGCTATGCTTAAATCTATTGGCGGCCCATTGCCTGATATTACTTTTTGTCCAACCGGTGGCATTAGTTTAGCAACCGCTCCTGATTACTTAGCACTTAACAATGTTATTTGTGTAGGTGGTACCTGGATGTTAGATAAGCAACTTATTGAAAATAAAGACTGGCAAGCTATTGAAACGCTTGCTCGCCAAGCATGTGAAGTTAATAGGAGTCAAAAATGATTAATGTAGCAATTAATGGCTACGGCCGAATTGGTCGTAATGTATTGCGTGCACTGTATGAATCAGCGCAAAATAATGAAATTAAAATTGTGGCTATTAACGATTTAGCCCCAGCCAATGTAAATGCTCATCTGACTCAGTTTGACTCAGTACATGGTCGTTTTTCACAGCAAGTAACACTTAAAGATAACACTATGCTAATTGGCGATGATGTGATCACGCTAACGCAAGAACGTGACCCTGCTAATTTACCGTGGAAAGCGTTAAACGTTGACATAGTACTTGAATGTACGGGGTTATTCACGTCACGCGAAGCGGCTAATAAGCATATTGAAGCGGGCGCGAAAAAAGTAGTGGTATCGGCTCCTGGTACAGATATGGATGCAACGGTAGTTCATGGTGTAAATAGCGATGTAATTAATGCCGATAGCAACATCATCTCAAACGCGTCGTGTACAACTAACTGTTTAGCGCCAGTAGCCAAAGCAATAAACGATACGGTAGGGATTGAACAAGGTAGCATGACTACTATTCACGCTTATACCAACGATCAAAATTTATCTGACGTATACCACCCAGATTTATACCGTGCGCGAAGTGCGACTCAATCTATGATCCCAACTAAAACGGGTGCTGCAAAAGCGGTTGGATTAGTTCTGCCTGAACTTGCCGGTAAACTAGATGGTATGGCGGTACGTGTACCAACCATTAATGTGTCGTTAGTTGATTTAACATTTATTGCTAAGCGTAACACAAGTATTGAAGAAATTAACCAAGTAGTTAAAGCAGCCTCAGAAGGGCCAATGAAAGGTATTTTAGAGTACAACGAGCTGCCGCTTGTTTCTATCGACTTTAACCATAACCCAGCCTCATCTATTTTTGATGCAACGCAAACGCGTGCTGATGGTAAATTGGTTAAAGTAATGGCGTGGTACGACAACGAATGGGGTTTCTCAAACCGCATGTTAGATCAAGTTAAAGCGCTGGGTGCTTATTTATAATTTTTCCGTGTAGTTAAATTTTACTTTATCCAGCCAAGCCACGCACTGCGTGGCTTTTTTTGTGTTTTAGTTAGCCCAAAGTTTGCTAGAATATACGCACTAGAATAGGGACTGCATATTATATTAAGGGAAATAATGCTAAAACACGTCACTAAAAAAATATTTCGCACCAGTCACCTGCAAATTGGTGAGGGTAATATCAGCGGTTATATTGCTTGCTTTTTGGCAATATTAAGTTGCTTAGGAGTGCTTGCATTCCACTTTCCTGAATATTTAACGACTCCCGAATTACGCAAAAGCTATAGCGTCGAGTTTTTACGTCAGCTTATGTTTGTTGCCCTTATTATTTCAGGAAGTCTAGGCTTACTAAATTTTGTACGAAATACCAATAAGCGTTTGGGTGCGACTGCGTGGTTTTTTATCGTACTGGCAATTGGCTTTGGCGGTCCGAATGTTGAAGTGAATGACTTTGCAGATAACACCCCTTATATTGGCTTAGACTGGTTTATATTAGACTTATTAGGCTCAACCTTAATTTTTATTTTAATTGAAAAACTGCTTCCGCATCGAAAGGAGCAAAAAATACTGCGTAGTGAATGGCGCGGGGATTTAAACCATTTTTTTGTTAATCACTTAATAGTGGGTTTTGTATTACTGGTTACGAATCATTTTGTGCATTATGGTTTTGGTTGGGCGGTGTCGAGCACATTACAAGGTTACATAGCGCAAATGCCGTTTATACTGCAGCTATTTTTAATTATTTTGGTGGCTGATCTAATGCAGTATTGGACACATCGTGCGTATCACGAAGTCCCCTTTTTATGGCGATTTCATGGTGTGCACCACAGTGCCAAAGAAATGGATTGGCTCGCAGGCTCTCGTCAGCATATTTTAGAAATACTGGTTACCCGTAGTTTAGTGTTAACGCCTATATTTGTGCTGGGTTTTTCACAGCAAATTATTAGTTTGTACGTGATTATTGTAGGCTTTCAAGCGGTATTTAATCACGCCAACGTAAATGTAAAATTTGGGTGGTTAAAGTATTTTATGGTTACACCGCAGTTTCATCATTGGCATCACGCATCCGACAAAGCCGCAATTGATAGAAATTATGCAGCTCATTTTTCGTTTTTAGATTACTTGTTTGGGACTGCAGTAAAAGGGCAAGCAGAGTGGCCTAAAGAATATGGGGTTGTGGGTGATTACATGCCTGTAGGTATGCTAAAGCAACAAATTTACCCGTTTAAAAAACAAAAATAATGTTCAATTTTAGCTTGCGGCCATAATATTAATGGCCGCATAACCACTATAAAAAGTCAGCTAATGCGCTAAGTGTTGGCCGCTGTGTGATATTTTCGCTCATGCATTGCTGCGCAATATGTTTTAAGTGCATGACTTCAGCGCTTTGCTCTTGGCAGGTTGTGAGTAAATCCTCGATTAAACACCCTAAAGCACGCACTTCTATTAACTGCATTTGTTGACGTTGATAGTCACTGAGCATAGTAAGATCAGTTGCCGCGCCAAAATCTCCAAACAGCACACGCGCGTGCGGGTCAACCATGGTATTGTGCGCATATATATCACCATGGCTTATATTGTGCTGGTGCAAGTGGGCCACAGTGCTAACCATTTGCTGCGCTATGGCATAAATTACTTGGGTAGAGTAGTGGCAATCGCTTCCAAATGTATCTCGAGTACAGGTTTCAAGGCTCGGCGGTAAGCCAAGATTTGTAAAGCTTGAATCAATTAACTCCATCACTAAACCAAGCTGTTGCTGTTGTTCAATGTAAGCCAGTACTTTAATTAAGTTTGGATGCTCAAGCGCTTGCAAGCAGCAATTAACTTCATCCAGCGGATAACCATCGCTTGTAATAGTCCCTTTAAATAACTTAACAGCAACCGGCTCTTTATTCGTTGAATAAGCAAGATGGATAATTCCTGATGCGCCTTGGCCTATTACTTTACTGAGTGAGTAATCTGCCAGTGGTTTATTGGTTAAATTTGATTGGGTAAGGCACTGTGATTTATTAAAGCAATTGCCTGCAAATGCAAGCCAAGTCAGCTTTGGTAGTTCAAATAGCCAATCATCAATTTGAGTTAACTGATTTGCAGAGAGCCTAATTAGTTCCAGCTTATGGCAGTTTGCCATGCTTATTGGTAGCTCACTGAGCTGATTACCTGCCAATGCCAGTTTTTTAAGCGCAGTGTATTGGCCAAATGTTGCAGGTAGCTTAGCTATTTTATTATCTGTAAGAATAAGCCATTCAATCGCTTTAGGTAGGCAGTGATCTGCAAATTCAGTGATGTGATTACCTTTAAATGCAACCATGATCAAAGCAGGGCACTTAGCGAGTATTTTAGGTATATGTTTAAACTGATTAAACGATAAAAACAGTCGTTTTAATTTTGTTAAGCAAGCAAATTCATCAGGTAAATCAGATAAATTGTTATTAGATAAATCCAAGACTTCAAGGGTATCCGCGAGGGTAAAAATTTCCTCTGGAAAGTGGCTTAGCGCTTCAACTAATTGCAGGTGTTTTGCACCAAGTAATTGACCGCTGCGAAGTTGTGAAAGGGTATTCAAAATTAATAATCCATTTTAAAATCAATAAAAAGGCCAACTAAGTTGGCCTTTAAACACGATTAAGCTTTAACGTTTAAAATTGTGCGTTGTGGTACACGTTTTGTACGTCGTCACAATCTTCAAGCATGGCTAAAAAGCGTTCCATTACTTCTACATCTTCGCCTTCAATAGGGGCTTCTACTTGGGGTACAAAGGCAATTAAGTCTTCGTCAAATTCTGTCACACCCATTTCTTCAAGTGCGGTACGCGTATTGTTGTATTCAGTGTGCGGTGCAAATACGGTCACTTTACCGTTTTCTACTTCTACATCGGTTACATCAACGTCAGCCATCATTAGCGCTTCAAGAACGGTTTCATCGTTGTCACCGTCAAATACAAAAATAGCAAGGTGATCAAATAAGTGTGATACCGAGTTTTGTGCGCCAATTTTAGCATTTGCTTTAGTAAAACACACACGTACATCAGCAAAGGTACGTTTGTTGTTGTCGGTTAAACAGTCAACAATAATCATGCAATTACCTGGGCCGTAACCTTCGTAGCGCGTAGCAGCATAGTCTTCACCGCCGCCGCCTTTAGCTTTATCAATGGCGCGTTCAATTACGTGAGCCGGTACTTGGTCTTTTTTAGCGCGTTCAATTAAACGACGCAGTGCTAGGTTACCGTCTGGGTCAATACCGCCGTTTTTAGCACAAATATAGATTTCTTTACCGTATTTTGAATAAACTTTAGTTTTAGCACCCGCAGTTTTAGCCATTGAATCTTTTTTGTTTTGGTAAGCTCTTCCCATCTGCGTTTCGCCTTAATGTGTATAAATAATTGAAAAAATTTGCAAGCCCATATTCTAAAGGTAAATGCGGGGCAGGGCTAGTAAGTATTGAGATTGATTACTAAGTAACGAAGGGAAACAGTTAATATGAATGGAAAATAAAACAACCCGCCGAAGCGGGTTGTTTAATACCTTACAATCGATGAACAGTTGTCAGGGGATTACCAAATACGAACACGTTCGTCTTCTGGTAAGTACAACTCATCACCTGGTTTTACATCAAATGCTTTATACCAAGCGTCGTGGTTACGAGGCGCTTGTGCTCTAAAGCGACCTGGCGCATGCGTACCGCCACGTAATTGGTTTAACATGCTTTGCTCAGTACGTTTTTCTTTCCATACTTGTGCCCACGCTAAGAAAAAACGCTGATCGCCGGTTACACCATCAATCACAGGGGCTTCTTTACCATTTAGGCTTAGTTTATAGGCATGATAAGCCATGGCTAAACCACCTACATCACCAATATTTTCACCTAAGCTATTACGGCCATTTACAAAGTTACCTGGAATTGGTTCGTATTTGCTGTACTGAGCCGCCAGTTTGTCGGCTTTAGCATCAAAAGCAGCACGATCTTCATCAGTCCACCAATTACGTTGTATGCCGTTAGCGTCAGATTTTGAGCCTTGATCATCAAAACCATGACCCATTTCGTGGCCAATCACAGCACCAATACCACCGTAGTTTACCGCAGGATCTGCATTTGGATCGAAAAACGGTGGTTGTAATATAGCGGCAGGGAATACAATTTCGTTAAACGAACTATTGTAGTAAGCGTTAACACGTTGTGGTGTCATGCCCCAACGATTGCGGTCGGTTTTCTTAAGCTCTTTTTCTACGCTATCGGCTTGGAAAAACTCACGCATATTTTTTACATTAGCCATTAAATCATTTTTGCTAATGCTTAAGCCTTCATAAGATTGCCATTCGTCTGGGTAACCTATTTTTGGCACAAATGCCGCTAATTTTGCACGCGCATTTACTTTTGTTTCTGCGCCCATCCAATCTAGGTTATCAATACGCTCGCCAAGGGCTGTGCGTAAGTTTTCAACCAGCTCAGACATTTGCTGCTTCGATGACTCAGGGAAATATCGATCTACATAAATTTTACCAATCGCAAAGCCTAGTGAACTAGTGCCAGACATTTGGCTGATAGCACGTTTCCAGCGTGGACGAGGCTCTTGTTGACCATTTAACTCTTTACCAAAGAAAGCAAAGCTTGTGTTAAATATGTCTTCTGACAACAGCCCAGCGTTGCCATTAATTGCATGGTATGTTAGGTAGTCTTTCCATACGCTTATATCTTCGTTGTTGATTAAATCAATCATGGCCTTTACAGGTTCAGGCTGCGACACGTTTAGCTGCGGTACTTTGTAACCTGTTTGCGCAAAGTATAAATCCCAATTAAATCCAGGGTACTGGGTACTTAACTCGTCACGTTTTATTTGATTTAACGTTATGTCACGATTACGGCGTTTTTCACGTGGCCAATGACCTTCTGCAATTTTTGTTTCTAACGCTAAAATTGCTTGTGCACGTTCAGTGGTATTTTCAACACCAGCAAATTTAAGCATATCGGCAATATGTGCAACATACGCTTCACGGGTTTTTATAAAACGTTCTGCATCTTCAAGGTAGTAAGAGCGATCGGGTAAGCCTAAGCCACCTGCACCTAATGACATTTCGTATTTATTGGGATCTAAACGGTTAAACCACATACCACCACCAATTGGGGCGCTAACACCTGTGAGCCATGAATTACCAAATATTTTTGCTAAGTCATCAGTTGAGTCGACAGCGTTAATATCGTTAAGCAATGGTTTAATGGGAGTCACACCGAGCTTATTAAGCGTGTCGGTATCCATGTACGAATTATAAAAATCAGCAACTAGTTGCTCTTCTGCATTTAAATTTTCACGTGCTGCAATGTCTTCAATGATTTCTTTTACGCGTTCTTCACTGCGTTCAGCTAACGCAGAAAACGCACCATAGCGTGTTTTATCTGCTGGCATTTCATAGTTGTCGTACCATGAACCGCTGGCATACATAAAAAAGTCATCGCCTGGTTTTACAGCTTCATTGCGGGCAGTTAAATCAACCCCAAACGTGCCTAATTCAGCTTTCTCAGTTGCTTGTGGTTTTTCTGCAACGGCTGCGACTTGTTCAGTTTTTGTAGTTTGTGGCTCTGAACAGCCTGTAATAAATGTGGCAGCGAGCGCCGCTGCAATTAAACTCTTTTTCATTACTTTCCCCTATGAATTCACGTTATTTAATTCGTTATATTTTTGTTATAAAAATAGCCATTTGATTGTATTGATAACTTCACTGCAAATAAACCTTTTGAGGTGAATAACCGTACCGGTCGATAAGATGAATAAAATACTATCAAAATAGCAAAAAAACACTCAACTACTTCAATCGTTCTTGAGCGGCTTAGTTTATTGCGCCTTTGACTGCTTTTGCTGTAATGCCCACATACGGGCATATTCACCGTTTTGATCTAGTAGTTCTTGGTGTTTGCCTTGTTCAATAATTTCACCAGCTTTTAAAACAATAATTGAGTCTGCATCGGTTATGGTCGAAAGTCGGTGTGCAATAACAATACTGGTGTGATCATTTGCCACTTCACGCATTGCTTTTAAAATAGCTTGCTCTGCATGAGAGTCGAGCGCAGAGGTTGCTTCATCAAAGATTAAGATGGGTGATTGCTTTAAAATAGCACGGGCAATGGCAATCCTTTGTTTTTCACCCCCTGAGACTTTTAACCCACGCTCACCCACGAGGGTTTTGTCGCCTTTGTCTAGGCTATTTATAAAGTCGGTTAAGTGCGCCATGTTAATTGCTTTGTTTACTTCATCTTCACTGGCGCTAGGTCTGCCATAGTGAATATTTTCGCGTATGCTGGTATTAAATAACACAGTATCTTGCGGCACTATGGCAATAGCTTTACGCAAACTTGCCAAGGTGACTGTGTTTATGGCTTGATTATCAATTTTTATAGCGCCTGATGAAAGTTCATAAAAACGATATAACAAGCGGGCTAACGAGCTTTTACCTGCGCCACTAGCACCTACAATCGCTACCTTAGCACCAGGGTTTACATAAAAACTGACATTCTTAAGAATAGGGCGTTTACTATCGTAGCTAAAGCTGACATTTTCAAAGCTAATTGCCCCATTTTTGAGTGCTAATGGTTGCGCGGTTTCGCTATCTGCTACTTTGGGTGAGGTATTTAGTAATCCAAGCATGTTTTCAAGGTCGGTAAGGGCTCGGCGTATTTCACGGTACACAAATCCCAAAAAGTTAAGCGGTAAAAAGAGTTGAATCATATACGCATTGATCATCACCAGTTCACCAATCGTTAACTCGCCCGTGACGACCTCGCTTGCACCAAGCCACATTAATGCGGTTATTGCACAGGCAATGATGAGCGCTTGCCCTGAATTTAGCGCCAGTAACGAGAGTCTGTTTTTTAATCGTGCTTGTTCCCAGGTTGCTAAAAATGTATCGTAAGTTTTAGCTTCATACTCTTCGTTATTAAAGTATTTAACGGTTTCGTAATTTAATAAGCTGTCTATGGCGCGGGTGTTACTTTGGTTGTCGGCAGCGTTTGACTCGCGAATAAAGCGGTTTCGCCATTGGGTAACTGTCACGGTAAAAAAGATATAAATAGCCACAGCAAGTAGGGTGATCAACGCAAACCAAATAGAAAACAAGGTGCCAAAAATAATCGCCACGGTAATTATTTCAAACAACGTGGGCACAATATTAAACATTAAAAAGCGCATCAAAAAGCTTAAGCCACTGATGCCGCGCTCTATGTCTCGACTTATACCGCCAGTTTGCCTGTCTAAATGAAAGGCTAAATCTAACGAATGCAAATGTTTAAATACTTTAAGGCCAATGTCACGCATGGCATGCTCGGTGACTCGAGAAAATACAGCATCGCGTACTTCACCTAAAAACACGCTGGCAAATCGCAGTGCGCCGTACATAACGAGTAATAAGGTTGGGACGAGCAGTAGGGGGTTAATTGATTTATCAACCGCATCAATTATTTCTTTTAAAGCCCATGGCATAAGAAGTGTCGCGCCTTTAGCACCCACAAGCGCTAATATGGCAATAAGCACACGCCCTTTAAACTTAGTGATATAAGGCCAAAGAGTTTGAATGCTTTGTTTTAAATTCATGGCATCGGGGCGTTTTACTGAACTTTGTCTGGAGCGCATCGAGGATCTCAGTATTGTTTTTATATAAATGAAATAGCTTAATGTTGGCTATTGTATTTTAATTAGCTACCCTTATATACTAGCTATCCTTTATTTTAGTTTTAAATGACAGATGTTTAAATTTCGCGTTTTTTTAGCTACATGCTTGTTTTTTGTCGCACTCTTTAGTGTGCAAAGCCATGCTATGGGTGTAAAACACGAATTAAACAGTAACCAAAGCAGTTATAGCCATGTTGTTAATGTCGAAAATTTAACTAACGCTCCCACACCTTTAAAATCGCTAGGTAATTTACAGCATAAAAACTCAAAGCATTCTGAGTTTGCTGCGCATCAACCTAGGCTAACAGCCAATAACTCATTTTTATTTTTACACAGTGCACAGGGCGATCCTGAATACGATGTAGTGCATGAGTTTTTTGCCCTAAATGGGTGTAGGCATATTTTTTTGCGACCGCAAGCTGTCACCATAAGTCAGCCTTGGTATACCTGGGTATTTAAAAGTAAAAAGTCGCGCTTGAGCGGCTGGAAAGATGCGAATTTATTATACACCGCTGTAACCACCTACCACGCTTAATGTTTCTTATTTAATTTAATTGGTTTTAACGCTTTGCGTTTTGACCTGCAGATTAATTGTACCTAATAGGTACGTTACTGGGCTATGCCGAGTAATAAGGAACAACGATGTTAAGTCTAAAAAAACAAAAAAAGCCATTTATGGCTAAATTTAAATTAAGCTATGTAGCCATGCTGATTGTATTGGTTTTACTGGCAATAAGCGCCTTACCTAATTTATACCCGAATAAATCGTGGTTGCATATTAGTGCCGCTCCTGAGGTTAAAACACAAGCAATACCAAGTACTGAAAACATAGTACGCTTTTTAAATAGCCAAGGGTTTGAGGTCAGCCAAGGGGTAGAAAACCAAGCAACAATTAATGTGCTTTTAAATACACCTACGCAAAGTGCCCAAGCTCAAGCGGCTATAAAATCGAATTACCCAAACACACAAGTTAAAATTGTAGAACATGCAACCAGCCCTATTTGGTTACAAGAATTTGGTTTATCGCCCATAAAGCTGGGTCTTGATTTAAACGGCGGAGTATTGTTTGTACTTGATGTTGATTTAGATAAAGCCATTGATGAGCAATTACTCAGTGCTTACCAGCAAACGAAAGCCATTATTGTTAAACAAAAAGCCTATGGTGTTAAAGCAAAGCAAACTAACCAAGGCTTTGAAATAAGTGCATTAGAAAATGCAGCCGAAAAGCTAACCTCAGTTATTAACGACCTTAAAAGCCGCTTTGAAAATCTAACTATAACCACATCAACTCATGGCAACTTACAGGTCGTTAAAGTAAGTTATTCTGAGCAAGGGCGCAGCGCATTTGATAATCAAGTCATGAGCCAAACACTCACTACGCTTCGCTCACGCATTGAAGAGTTAGGAATTACCGAGGCGGTTACACAGCGCCAAGGTAAGCAGCGCATTCGCATTGAGCTACCCGGCGTACAAGACCCAGCCGAGGCAAAACGTATTATTGGTGCTACCGCGTCACTTGGATTTTATCAACTTAAAGAGATTGGCGGGCAAACATTTAATTTGCAATCGGGTGGGACTATTAAGCTCGACCCTGTGCCTATTTTTACTGGTGAGCATATTAATAATGCTAATATTGGCCGTGATGACTGGGGTAAACCTTTAGTACAACTGAGCCTAGATAGCCAAGGTGGCGATGCTATGTCGGCGTTTTCTAAGGCGAATATAGGCAAGCCGATGGCAACGCTCTATTCAGAGTATTCACAAAATGCTAAAGGTGAAGTGGTTAAAAAAAGCGAAGTCATTAATGTGGCGAATATAGCCCAGCATTTAAGCTCACGCTTTAGTATAACCAATATGCAAAGCCAGCAAGCGGCTGCCGATTTAGCGCTATTACTTCGTGCGGGGTCGCTTACTGCGCCAGTGACCATAATACATGAACAAACTATTGGTCCAAGCCTTGGCCAAGACAACATTAACAATGGATTGGCGGCCTTAATGTTAGGCATGGGGTTAACGCTTGCCTTTATGGCGCTGTGGTATCGTCGTTTAGGGCTTATTGCAAATGTTGCGTTAGTTTTAAATTTAACGTCTCTAGTGGGGTTAATGTCATTATTACCTGGGGTGGTTTTAACACTTCCTGGTATTGCAGGTTTGGTACTAACCATAGGAATGGCAGTTGATACTAACGTGATTATATTTGAACGCATTAAAGAAGAGCGCCGCAAAGGACGCCCTCCATATCAAGCGATACAAGAGGGCTATAAACAAGCTGCGAATACGATTTTAGATGCCAATATAACCACGATGATCACCGCGATTATTTTATATGGCATAGGTTATGGCCCTGTAAAAGGCTTTGCTATAACGCTGGCGCTGGGACTTATCACATCGGTATTTACAGGTGTGTATGTATCGAAATATTTAAGCCAAAGCTTATATTTAAAGCTGGGTAAAAAAGCAGGAGTAAACGCGCATGCTTAATTCTTTTTTAAAATGTGAGGCAGGGTCTCGTATACGTTATACAGGCATGCTGATAAGCGCCATATTTGTGTTACTGTCGGTATTCACCATTGCACAAAAAGGGCTAAACTTTGGCCTTGATTTTACGGGTGGATACTTAATAGAGTTTACCACCAGCCAAGGTGTTGAACTAAAACAGCTTGAGCAATTTATTGCAAAAAATCATCAGGGTGAATTTGAGCTAACAGCACAGGGCAATAATCATTTTCAACTAACACAAGGCCCCAATAATACAAGTAATAACGATGACTGGAAAACGGCTATAATCCAAAACCCAACTATAAATGCTGAGGTTTTATCAACGGCTTATATTGGCTCTCAAGTGGGTGATGAACTATTTGAACAAGGCTGCTTAGCATTATTTGCTGCTATGGTTGCGGTAATGATTTATTTAGCTGTTCGTTTTGAATGGCGTTTGGCATTAGGCTCTGTGGTGGCTTTATTTCATGACTTAGTGCTGGTTGTTGGCTTATTCTCATGGTTACAAATAGAGTTTAACCTAACTGTTTTAGCCAGTTTGTTGGCGATTATTGGCTATTCATTAAATGACTCAATAATAGTTGGAGATAGGGTGCGCGAGCTGTTGCGCATAGCAACAAACATCACACTCAAACCAAGTAGTATTATAAACAGTGCAATTAAAAGCACCTTAACTCGTACGCTTATTACCTCCGGGACTACGCTCGCAACGGTGGCAAGTGTTTGGCTGTTAGCTGGGGCGCCGCTTCAGGGATTTGCCATTGCTCTGTTTGCAGGAATAGTCGTAGGCACGTTATCGTCCATTTGTATTGCTGCAACATTACCCGAGCTACTTGGGTTAAGTGCTAAAAACTACGATAAGCAAGTGGATCAGCAAACACAGGCATTAATGGATATGCCATAGGCTTAAATCAGCATTGTTGTTACACAGCAAAGGGATAGTGTTAGGTGTAGCAACAATGCTAATACCAACCTGCATAAATATTTGAATAATTTAACGAATTAAATTCCCCTATAACGTTGTTAAAATTTTTTTATTTAGAACAACTAGATGTCAAAAATTTTGCCTAGTTATAGAGTCATTTTCTTATCGTTAAAATAGGTCCCATATCAAAGTAGATTGGTATAAAATGGCAAAATTATTTTTACCGTATTTAGTGAATTTCCAAATGAATAAAGCCCATGTTATAGAGCACCTGCGTTTTGCCTTAGAAGAGCAGCTAAATACTGCGAAAATTGCAGCTAAAACAGCTCACGATACCGCGACTCACGAAGAAAGTATTGCAGAAACTCAATATGATACGCTCGGGCTTGAAGCCGCGTATTTAGCGCAAGGTCACGCTGATCGGGTGAATGAGTGTTATAAAGAAATACAACTATTTGAAGCCATCTACAACGACGCCGTTACAGGCACAATAGTAGTCAGTTCATTGGTGTGTTTAGCTGATGATGCAGGCACACAAAAATGGTTTTATTTAGGCCCAGCAGCTGGTGGATTAACCGTTGATATTAAAGGCACAACTATACAAGTACTTACCTCTGGTGCACCATTAGGCCAACAGTTATTAGGTAAACAAGTCGATGATGAAGTTAGTTTAACACTCGGTGATGTAAAACATAGTTACGATGTAGTTAAAGTGTTTTGAATGTAGTATTTATTTGTCTTTTGCTCTGAGACGCAGCATCTCGTAGGCCTCTTTATTAAATAATTGCCTGAAACTGAACCCGCATTCGAATAATTTTAATCAACGCGCTTACGATGAAACATTAACTGTGTTACCTAATAAGCTAATATAATAAACTAGTTAAGGGGTGTTTATAGCTCGATGTTAGCCGGTTTCACTCAACACAACTAAGGTATTTATAGCGTGAACTTATAAGATTTACTTGAGTCTGATAATCATTAACGGATAAGCAGTTAAATAAAGGACATAAATTTAAGGGAATATTATGGAGATAGGGATTTTTACCGTCACAATTACGGGTGTTTTACTCACGGCTTTAATTATAAAGTACTTAACTTTTAGGCCTGAGCGTGTTTTTTCTGATATTGGAGAAAACGTTCTACTTTGCAAAAAACCTCACTGGTTCAATAATAATAAAAGTAGAATGCAGCTTATTCCTAAAGGGGCGATAATTAAAATACAGCTAGCGTCAAATACCGTTACTTTATTTTGTAAAAGTGGCAATGTTATTGATATACCAGTGCCAAACTCAAAGTTTACTGCCGATGTTTTGCAAAGCGCAAAAACACACTTTCACAAAGCAGAAGTCGTAATACTAGACAACTAACACACCAGTATGAGAACTGAATTTAGATTTTTAATTTTTAAAAGGCGCTTAAAATCAATTGGTTAAATTAGATTTTAGTTTATTAATGTAATAAAGCGCCAAGTTTACACAGGTTATGGCTGAATTTAATTTTTAATCTCAATGGGTTTAGGCTTTTTTAACAAATTTAGCCGTCACCATCATTTCACCTATGCCATCTACTTTACAGTCAAGCTCATGATCTTTTTTATCAAGTACACGTCTTACTAAGGCCTTGGTGCCAATTTTAATAACTTGTGAGCTACCTTTAATTTTTAAATCTTTAGCTACGGTTACTTTGTCGCCATCAGCAAGTAAAGTGCCGTTTGCGTCTTTCACTAAAATAGCGTCTTCGTCATTAATAACATTTGGGTTCCACTCATAGGCACATTCTGGACAAATAAGCAGCTGTTGGTCTTCGTAAACGTATTCACATTGGCATTTAGGACAAGCGGGAAGAGACATGATGATCACTTTTAGTATTAAATTTTGGCTATTTTAAAACACAAATTAGCAATAAAAAAGTTCATCAAAAATTTTTATCTTTACGCTAAAAATATCTCGTTTGTGCGCATCTAAAAAAGGGCATATAAATCACCTGTCGCTTAAGCAATTTAAGCGCTAACGTTTATAGTAGATATTCGTTAAAGCACCTATCGTATTAAGTGATTTGCTAAATGCTGCACTTAGTGCGATAGGTGTTTCTATTTGCTGTTTTATTCGCTGAGCTAACTGATTAGCAAGGCTGCTTTGTATATTTTGACTTAACTAGGAAAAGTCGTGTTTAAAACCTTAATAGTGGTTGATAACAATGAGCAAACACTTGTTCTTTCATTTGAAAATGTCATTACCTTTAACACCTATTTGCGTGACTACCCAAAACGCAACGAACCAAAAACCCGCATTATTAATTTATGTGACTCAAGCCAATACTTGAGTAAGGGTTATTATTGTTCATTGCTTGCAGAAGCCCGCAAGCACCAAGTATTACCGAGTGTAAAAACAATTAACGCGCTTCGAAGCAATCAAGCGTCATTACAAAATATTGGCCATATTGATGGTGCTGTTTATTTTGGTCACGCGGGAAATGATCAACAAGCTAAAGCCGCTAAATCGGTATTTAAACAATACCCAGCGCCTATTTTATTTGTTGATGAGCAAGGCCTATTACAACAAGGATCATTAGCGTCCCTAAGCGAGCAACAATATGCTGCGTTTATTGAAAAGCTAAATGAGTTTACCCAAACGCAATGGCGTATTGGTAAAGTAGAGCGCCGTTTTCGTTGGGATATGGCGATATTGGTTGATCATAACGAAAAAGTACCGCCAAGTGATAAAGATGCAATAGCCCGTTTTATAAAAGCAGCAGCGAAACATGGTATTAACGCAAAAGCACTTAGCTTTGAGGAAATAGACAATATTGCCCAATTTGATGCGTTGTTTATTCGCCAAACAACAGCGATTGATCACCCAACCTACCGCCTTGCAAGTAAAGCGCAAAGCCTAGGTTTAGTGGTGATTGATGATGCGGAGTCTATTTTACGATGCTGTAATAAAGTGTACTTACATGATGCATTCAATTATCAAAAAGTACCGAGCTTAAAAACCGTAGTTGTGGCAGATCAATCAAAAGACACAATTGAGCAACTAGAAGCGTCGTTTACTTATCCGCTGGTATTAAAAATGCCAGAAGGATCGTTTTCAAAAGGCGTGTATAAAGTTGCTAATCGTGATGAATTAGAAGTTAAGCTTAGTGAGTTATTTGCTTTAAGTGCGCTAGTTCTGGCGCAAGAGTACATGTACACAGAATACGATTGGCGTGTAGGGGTACTTAATGGCCGTGCTATTTATGCGTGTCGTTATTTAATGGCGCGTAACCATTGGCAAATATATAACCATGACGCGAAACGGTTTTTCTCGGGTGGCTTTGAAACATTGCCTACGTTTGAATTACCTAAAGCTGTACTGGATGCTGCTTTAAAAGCATGTAAAACCGTGGGTAAGGGTTTATACGGTGTGGATGTAAAAGAGCATCAAGGCCGTGCGTATGTGTTGGAAGTAAACGATAACCCAAGTATTGATCACAAAGTAGAAGATGGTTACTTAGGTGATGAGTTATACATGATCATTATGGATGAGTTTAAACAGCGCCTTGAAGCACGAGGTCGCGGCTAATGCTTAACGCATTGTCTGATATGACGATTTTGGCAGGAGCGGGTATTAGTATTCGCCCTGCAAGCGCGAGTGATTTAAAAGCCTTAGTGGCGCTTGAAAATGCCTGCTTTAGTAACGATAAGCTTAGTGCGCGAAGTTTAAAGCGTTGGCTTAGTGCTAAACATGGGATTTTATTAGTCGCCGAGCATAATGCGCAATTATGTGGTTACGGTTTGGTGTGGTGCCACAAAGGCACGCGGTTAGCACGTTTGTATTCGTTAGCCGTATTACCGACGATGCAGGGCAAAGGAATTGCTAAAACGCTGCTTAAAGCCCTTGAAAAAGCCACTAGTGAGCGTGGGCGTATTTATTTGCGTTTAGAAGTGGCAGTAAATAACGACAGCGCCATAGGGCTTTATAAAAGTGTAGGGTATCGTGTTTTTGGTCAGTACAGTGATTATTACGATGATCACAGTGATGCCTTGCGCATGCAAAAAAACATACGTCAAACCAGCGAGTTGCAAGTTGAGCGTTTAACGCCATGGTATCAGCAAACTACCGAGTTTACCTGCGGGCCTGCGGCATTATTAATGGCAATGGGCTCGCTTGATAACAGCACAGAGCTGAGTCAGTCACATGAACTTGCCTTATGGCGTGAAGGCACCACTATTTTTATGACCTCGGGGCATGGTGGTTGTCATCCGTTTGGCTTGGCATTGGCTGCAAATAAACGGGGATTTAAAAGTGAGGTCATTGTTAACACCTCAGAGCCATTATTTTTAGATGGGGTACGCAGTGATAATAAAAAAACGGTGCTGGCGACAGTACATCAGCAATTTGTTGAAGGCATAGCCTCGGCTAATATTTCTGTTACCTACAAAGATGTTGAACTAATCGAAATAGAAACGTGGTTAAACCAAGGTTTTAGTGTGTTGCTGTTAATAAGTACTTATCGGTTTGATGGAAAAAAATCACCGCATTGGGTATGTGTTACTCATTTAGATGCGCACTGTGTGTACGTACATGACCCGTTTTGCGAACCAGGTAACGACAACCAATTAGCGATTGACTGTCAATATGTGCCAATTGCACGCAGCGATTTTAGTAAAATGTCTGCTTTTGGTAGTCAAAGGCTTAGAACGGCAGTTGCTATTGGTAAAAAATAATAGATAGGATTTTAAGTGACATTTTTAGATTTTATCGATGTAGCCCCATACTCGTGGGCAGCTATTGGTACGGCGGCTTTTTGTGGGGCTATTATTGGTATAGAACGGCAATTGCGAGGCAAACCTGTAGGGATCCGTACTTCTGCACTGATCACTTTAGGTACTTACTTGTTTTTATCGACTGCGTTTAATTTACAAGGGGATGTGATTGATCATTCTCGCGTAGTCGGGCAAATAATTACCGGCATCGGCTTTTTAGGCGCAGGCGTAATGCTCGCAAAAGACGGTGCGGTAGTCGGGGTTACCTCTGCTGCCACCATTTGGGTACTGGCCTCCATTGGCGTGATGATAGCAACCGAGAATCTAGGGGCTGCTATTAAGCTCTCGGTGCTTGTGGTGGGTATTTTATACGGCGTTGATGTGCTAGAAGCTAAGTTTAAAAGCTTAAGTAAAGGCGTGCATGCTAAAGTGAAAAGTTATCATAAACGCTATTATCGAAAAGACAGTATTGATACCGAGCGCCACTAATTAGTGGCGTTTTTATGCCGGTAGTGCTTTGTTTTGGAAGCTAAGCGCATCTTCAATTGGTGCGGGGCGGCCAATAAAATAACCTTGTACATTGTCTACATTGAGTATTCTTAACGAGTTTAGTTCTTCTGCGGTTTCACCAAACGAGAACATACCGCTCTAAATTATGGCATCGCTATGCTGTTATTTATACTTAGTTTGCGGTTGTGTTGCTCGCTATCACCGCAATTAATCTAGAGACTGGCATATCGCATTGGGTGTGTACTCTTCCTGTATTAGTTTACTTATTGTTTGGAAAAAAGCATGGCTTTATAAGCAGCTTTGGCTTTTTGATTACGTTGTTATTGCTGTTTTATGTTATCGACAAACGGTTAGTTGAAATAAATTTTAAGCTCATCATTAATCTTTCTCTGACATATATTATTGTGCAGGGTGTTTCACATGTTTTTAAATCGATGAGAGCCTCTAATTAAGAGGAAATTATTAATTTAGCATTACGCGACAGCTTAACGCAGCCTTATAACCGACGTGCTTTTAAAAGCCATTTTCATAACCATATCGACTTTTCTAACCCCTATTGTTTTGCCTTAGCTGATCTGGATTTTTTTAAAAAAGTAAACGATAAATATGGGCACGATGCCGGTGATGAACATGTTTATCGTTTTGGCGGTGAAGAATTTACATTGGTGGTAAATGACGACATAGAGGTCCCTGTAATCACAATGGATAAGCTAAGAATAGATATACAAAATCATCAATTTACTTATATGCAGAGCACGTTAAATATCACTATTAGTATTGGCTTGGTTGATATTGATGCCTATGAGCATACTCACCTGAGTGAAATTTTAAGATTAGCCGATAATTATTTATATTTAGCTAAAAACAACGGTCGAAACTGCGTTGTAACGGGCTGACTAAAATATCAAACAAGGGCAAAGAAACAATTAACCAAATAACTTTCGTCTGACTACTTTTCTGTATTCGCTCGGGGTTTGGCTCAATACCTTTTTAAACACACGGGTCAAGTGTCCTTGATCGTTATAGCCAACTTCTAACGCGACTTCCTGAATTGATAAGTTCGATGAGGCCAGTAATTCTTTTGCACCTTCAACACGTAGCTGCTGCCAATACTCTATAGGGCTTTGATTTGTAGCAAGTCGAAACCTGCGTGTAAACGTGCGGTAGCTTAAGCTAAATTGTGCCGCGACTTCTTGTAAATCTAATTCACTAGATAAATTAGTTTTTAACCAAAATTGTATTTGTGCAATAAGTTCATCAGCATGTCGGTTAACGGCGCCTTCTAAATAGCGTTGATCTTCGTAGGGTTTACGTATTTCATGTGAAAAGTTCCGCTCAACATGCTGCGCCGCTTCTTTACCATAGTATTGGCTAATAATATGAACAATAACGTCAGCTAAGGCATTTAAACTCGCTACCGTATACAGGCGCTCTGATTGGGTAATAAAAAAATCAGGTTTTAAGCTAACGTTTGGATAATCTTGAGAAAATTGCTTGGCATAATGCCAGTGAGTGGTTGCAGGGTGACCATCAAGTAAACCAGCTTCTGCGAGCAAACAATTGCCGGTACCAACACCAATAATATGGCTTCCCATCGTAAAACTCTCATTGAGCCAATTAACTATTGGTTGATTCGTTTTAACAACCGGGCGTGGATTACGCCAAATACCCGGAACAATGATTAAATCGCAATAGGGGGCGTTATCACTGCTGCAATCAGGCACGATGGCTAAACCTGTTCTGGTTGCAATAGGAGCCATATTTTTAGCAATTAAATGAATATTAAGCGCTCTAAAGTGTTGCTTACTAGTGTGCCCCTTGGCGAACGCTTCACCTGCTCGGAGCATTTCAATTGGCAGGGTTAAACTAGTTACCAGTAGGTGCGAGTAAACAGCAATGGCTATATTTAATGGTGAATTTGTTGGATTATTGCTCATTTAAATGCTCCGACCAGTTGTTTTTGGCCTTTTGTGCTTAATATTTGGCTATTAAAGCACAAAGATGTGTGCGTAATCCATTTAAACTAATTCCATATTCTTATAACACGTTTTTTTAAAGGTAAATTATGACCGCATTACCCGTCATTGTCGGCATGGGAGGCATTAATGCCGCTGGCCGTACTTCTTTTCATCAAGGTTATCGTCGTATCGTGTTAGATAGCTTAGAGTCTCAAGCTCGTCAAGAAACATTTTTAGGCCTTGCCACATTAATGAATTTAGTGAGTGTTGTGAATGGACAACTACAAGACATGCAAGGCAATAATGTTGAGCAAAGCGACATAGAAGCACGTTTTGGTGAGCAAATTATTGCAGGTACATTAATTCGCAAAATTGAAAAACAACACTTTGATGTAGATGCCACGCCGTGGCAGCAAAAAATGACGTTAACCGCATCGGATGAAAACGCGATTGTGTTTGAAACACGCCGTCGTGATTTACCTTCGCCAGTTCCTGAAAGTTGGCACGTAGAAGAGCTTGAAAATAAAAAAGTGAAAGTAACTATTGCGGCTCAATTTGATATTAAACATGATTCTACTCGTGATAACCCAATTAAATCGGCAGGGCAACTACCCACAGGGTTTGATCCGTCAATTATGTACAATAGCCGCTACCAACCTCGAGGCTTACAAGCCACTATTTTTGCTGCCACCGATGCAATAAAATCAACAGGACTTGATTGGCAATACATTATGAATAGTGTTGAGCCTGATAAAATTGGTACCTATTCAGCATCGGTTATTGGCCAAATGGACGATAAAGGTTTAGGTGGGTTAGTTAAAGCGCGCCAGCAAGGTGATCGCGTCAGCACTAAGCAGTTGGCACTGGGTTTAAATACAATGTCGACTGATTTTATTAACGCCTATGTTACGGGCAATGTAGGAACTACTTTTTCTACATCGGGTGCGTGTGCTACCTTTTTATATAACTTGCGCGCAGCAGTAAACGATATACAAGCAGGGCGCACACGTGTTGCAATTGTGGCAAGTGTAGAGTGTGCGATTACCCCTGAAGTGGTTGAAGGTTTTGGCAATATGAGTGCGCTGGCTAATATTGAAGGTTTGCGCCGCTTAGATGATTTAAGTAATGACGATGAACCTGATTATCGTAGAAGCAGCCGCCCATTTGGCGAAAACTGTGGCTTTACTTTAGGTGAAGGCGCACAAGTGGCTATATTAATGGATGATGCGCTGGCACTTGAACTAGGTGCAGACATTATGGGCTGTGTGCCTGATGTATTTGTTAACGCCGATGGAGTAAAGAAATCAATTACTTCACCTGGGCCTGGTAACTACATTACCATGGCAAAATCGGCTGCACTTGCCAGTAGCTTACTAGGTAAAGAGGCATTACAGCAACGTAGCTTTATTTTAGCCCATGGTTCAAGCACACCACAAAACCGCGTAACTGAGTCGTTAATTTATCATAAAGTAGCGCAAACATTTGCAATAGATAATTGGAAAGTAACCGCCCCTAAAGCGTATGTTGGCCATACTATAGCACCTGCCAGTGGCGATCAGCTTGCCATTGCCTTAGGTGTATTTAGTCATAATATTATGCCGGGCATTACTACCATAGATAAAGTGGCTGATGATGTTTATGCAGATCATTTAGATATTCGTAACAGTCACTATGATTGTGGTGATATGGATATTGCATTTATAAACTCTAAAGGGTTTGGTGGTAATAATGCAACAGCCACAGTACTTTCAGCAAAAGTAACGATGCAGATGCTTGCTAAGCGTCATGGCAATGAAACGATGGGGCTTTATACCAGCAAGCATGCAGCAGTAAAAGAAGCACAACAACATTATCAACAACAAGCAGATTTAGGTCAATATGTGCTTGTTTATCGTTTTGGTGATGGGCTGATTGATGAAAATGACATTGTTATTGATGAGCACAGCATTCAGCTGCCAGGCTTTGAAAAAGCAATTAAATTCAGTACAACAAATTCCTATCAAGATATGTTCTAAGCACACATACTTGTTAGCAAGGCGCTTTTTAAGCGCCTTTTTTAATATATGAACCCATATTGTAGTTTAACTAATGCGCTAATTAGCTCCTTAACAAAAATATTAAAACTTCACCTCTTTGCAAATACTTCAAATTACTAATCTCTTATTCCGCATTAATCTTTGGATGGCCAGCCTGAAACTATAAAATATTTAGAGCGGGAGTTCTCTATTAACGTAGCAGAGCTATTAGCATAACAAAGTCAGTCTTCATTGATTTTATACTGTTGGCGTTAATGTCTGTAAGCATGTCTGCAATTTGTTTGGTTGCCTCATTGGTTTTATTTGCAAGGTTACGCACTTCGTCGGCAACAACCGCAAACCCACGAGCTTGCTCACCTGCGCGAGCGGCCTCTATGGCTGCATTTAAAGCAAGTAAATTAGTTTGCTTGCAATGTTTTGAATAACTTGGGTAATGCTTTATATATCACTGGCACTTTTTAATTATAAATCTAATTGCTGGGCCACTTTATCTATAGAGCCAGATAACGAATCAATTTGGCTGGTGGCCGTTTGTAAGCGGCTACCGGCAGTGCTTGAGGCTTGTGCTGTTTGTACCATTGCTTGATTAATGGTGGTCATGGTGTCACTAAGTTCAGTGCTATTTTGTGAAAGCTCGTGTGTGGCACGCCCGACAGTTTCGCTTTCTTTATAACAGGCATCTATTTCTTTAGATAAGCTATCAACATAAAACGATACTTCAGCTGCCCCTATGGCATTTTGCGAGGTGGCTTTTGTAATGTTTTGCGCAATTTTATTGGTGAAGCTTTACACAGGCGTTGAGTCTTGATTATGTTTAATTTTTGAAGGGGCAGGCTTTATATAAAACAGGCAAACAATAGTACTATAACACCAGCTGCAATGGCTCAGAACTGTTCAAAAAATAAAAGAAAACAAATAGATAAATAAAAACGCTATAAAGCAGGTAGGTTACTTTCATTCCATTGACCTCATTACTGTTTGTTTTTTCACCTTTGGCTATAAATTAAACAAAATCAATTAATAAAACGGTTTTAACTGTTTATTTATGAGGCCTTACCTATAAAGCTACTCAGTAAAATGCAAAAAGCGCCAAAACAGTAAACCTACTTTGGCGCTTTTATTAGTATTAATAAACAATTAGTTAGCTAATAACCATTCGCTTAGTAAGCGAACACCAAACCCCGTTCCCCCTGGCGAAAGCTCATCTTTACCTTTTTTCACTAAGGCATTACCTGCAATATCGATATGCACCCAACGTGTATCGCCAGCAAAATGCTCTAAGAAAGTGGCTGCAGTGGTTGCGCCTGGGCCACCTGATCCCACATTTGTTAAATCTGCAATGTCAGACTCCAACATATCTTTATACCCTAAAGGTAGGCGCCATAGGTTTTCGTTCACTTGTTTACCGGCTACCGTTAGTTGAGATACTAAAGCGTCGTCATCTGAAAACACAGCCGCGTATTCATTGCCTACAGCACGGATTTTTGAACCGGTGAGTGTTGCAACATCAATCATAATTTCTGGTTTGTAATACTCACGCGCATACCACATAGCATCACTTAATACTAAGCGGCCTTCGGCGTCGGTATTTAAAATTTCAACACTCAAGCCTTCAGCTGTGCGAACAACATCACCTGGTGCTACAGCGAACTGCGATACCATATTCGCAGCCATACCCATAACAGCTACCACGTTTTTCTCAGCTTTAGCTAACGCCATTGCTTTAACTGTACCCAATACTGCAGCAGCACCGGCCATGTCTGACTTCATACGTGCGATAGATGCGCCGGTTTTAATGCTGTAACCACCTGAGTCAAACGTAATGCCTTTACCAACAAGGGCAATAGGGGCATCGTCAGACCCTTTATAATGGGCAACCACTAAACGGGCACCTTGCTGGCTACCTCGGCCAACAGCTTCTAATGCACCCATACCCAGTTCTTTTATTTCTTTAGGCTCTAATACTTTGATGGTTACGCCTAAAGATGCTAATTCTTTTGCCGCATTAGCAAAGTCAACCGGCGTCATTTCGGTAGCGACTTCAGAGGTTAAATCGCGGGCTAAAAAAACACCCGCTTGAATACTTTCTAATTGGGTGTAAAGCTTGCGAGTTTGCTTGGTGTTATTAACATCAAATGTGTAGCTAACTGTTTCAGTGTTTGGTTCTTTTTTATAGTTTTCGAAACGATGATCGCGTAAGTTTGCACCATGGGCAAAGTTAGCAGCAAGTAATGCATTGTCACTTACACCGGTTACATCTTCAAATACAACGCTGGCAGTACCAACTTTGGCTTTAACTAGTTGAGCATGAATATTACCGCCTAACTTAGCTGCTTTTGCTTTATCAAGCTCGCTAGTTTTACCAGTACCTACGACTAAAACGCGGCTGTAGTTACTTTTACTTGGCGCAGCAAGTTGTGCCACTTTAGCGTAATCGCCGGTAAAATTTTCTATATCAATAACGCGTTGCAATTGGCCATCGAACTGCTTGTCGAGCGCTTTAAATTGGCTGTTATTTCCATCTTGGCTATAAAATACAACCAGCGTATTTGCATCGCTGTTCACTTTTGAAGAAAAATTAAAGTCTGCGGCTTGGGCATTCATGCACATACTCAGTGCAAGCGCGATTGAAGAGGCTTTTATAATACGTTTCATTTTTTTAACCTAAGAATAATATAAAGGTGTGTTTTACACTATTTACGATGCTGTGGTTAAGTAGGATACGGCGAAATCGCAAATAACAGCGATATACGTCTAAATTCATGTCTAAATACCATGACATAACGACTTGATAAACATATTGTGATGCTTAAAGGTTTAATTAAAACAATGCTCACGTTACTATTAAACATAAAGGTAACACTACGCTTTTAACAACTAACCTAGAGAACCCACATTGAAAGCTAAAGAAATTCGTAATTTTTATATCAACGAAGAGCAATCGGTTTATTTGCTGTCACACCGTGATGCAAAAAAACATCGTCAGTGGCTTAATATTTGTATTAAACAGCTCACTTTGCTTGGGTATAAAAAGGTAGAAATGATTGGCTCAGGGGCATTTGGGTTTGTATTTGCAGGGGATGATGAGCATGGCCTGCCTTGGGTGTTTAAGTTTTCTAGAATTACGCTCGCGCAAAGTGTACGTGATCGCCTTGAAGATGAAGCGTATATGCTTTCGCAAATCAAAAATCCCTTAGTGCCAACATTTTATGGCTTTGAGCGAATAAAAAAGCAAGGTATTTTGATGATGGCGCGCGCCATTGGTGAAGACCTTGAAAAAATATCACTAAAGCAAGGGCGCTTACCGGCCGCCAAAATAATGAGCTTAGCGGTTAAATTAAGAAATGTGTTGCTTGATTTACGTCGTCATAAAAATGGTTTAAGCCCGCAGCCTATTGTACATGGTGATATTAAACCCTCTAACTTGGTGTGGGATGAAAATGAAAAGCAGCTATCCTTGGTTGACTGGGGAAGCTCTGTTTATGCCCAAGTAGATGAACAAGGAAACCCAATTGCCAGTAATTTTATGGATTTAATGTCCGGCGATTTAAGTACCACTAACGCACGAATGGGTGATGTTTATTTTATAGGTGATGCGCAAATGTCGGGTGAAAAGTCATCCCCTCGTTTTGATGAGCAAGGGGTTGCATCAACGCTATATGCACTTGCCTCAGCGCAGTCTTGCCGATTTGGTGCTCAGGCTATACCGGCCAGCAGTTTAATGTTACCTAAGGAGCTGGCAAACGTTATTGATGGCATGCTTTCAAAAGAACGGTTGGTTAGAGACAAAGCGGGTGACTATTTTATGCGTAACATAGAAACCATGGTAAAAGCGTATTTACCACAACTACCAAAAACAGAAACTAAAGCGGCAATTCCGTTTTGGTTTAGCCAAGACCCCGAACCCGAAACCGTAGTTTATAGCTCTAGAAAACAATTTTTACGCCAAGCCGACCATAAACAGCAATTACTCGATGTAAACGATGCTCAGCTTGATAGGTATTATAAAGAGTTTTTATTTGATACTGGGGATACCGAAAAAGCATTTTTAGCCTCTATTAGTCGTTTAGCTAAATATCCTGTAGTAGGAGGGCTCAGCTTTCATTGGAAAGATGAATCTTTGTATGTTGAATCGTCACTCATTATGTATGACGAAACACTCGCAACCGCGTTTACTGATGCGGTTAATAACACGGTGATGCTTGCACAAGCTATTAGCCAAAAAGGCTTATTTAAGTGTTGTTTATTTGATGCCCGCAAAACAATTCAGTTAGAACGTGATGGCACCGGCGCATTTAAATTTAATCAATTACCAGAGCTTGATTATGAAGTGGTTAATGTAAAAGCCAGCGATGTGACGCGTCCGCATTCATATTTTGAAGATGGTAAAGACCCCGATGAGCAACTGCAACTGCCTAAAAAAGTCATTAAATGTGTATTTGAGCTAAACCAGATACATCATACCGGCTGTATTATTTTTGAGGCGCTGCCAGATAGGATGAAAATTCATCATTATTACAGATTACTTGATGCCAGCAAAGAAGTAGAATTTAAACGTTTACTAAATAAGCTTATGCAATACGCGGTAAATATTACCGACGTGGGGGTGGCTGGCTTTATGAAGTTACCTTATAAAAACACTCGTGAGTTCGGTTTATGTGAACAACAACCCAGCAATTATTACCCTAAAAATCCAAAGCAACTACTTAATTAATAAACCGCTCGCTTAAGCTGGTGGTTTAAAAATTGAAAGTCAAAAATAGAAAGTTCAATGGCAAAATCTAAACCACAAATTACATTACAAAGTTTCGGCATATATAGTCACTGGGACAAAGACAGTAAATCACTACCGCAAATTACTCAATTCACTACGCAAGTCAAAGCAGAACTTGATGTAGAATTTGGTCTGATAGTTAATATTAAAAAAGCCAAAGGCGAAAAACTACATTTCTGTATTTACCACCCAGATATTATAGATACCAATGGCGAAGTGATGCTGCCTTTTGAGGGCACTGTATATGTTAAAGATAACGACTGGTCGTTTTATTTAGGCGATACGGTATGGGAGCCTATTGAGGATAAAATAGGTGACTGGCGTATGACCTTATCTTTAGCTGGGAAAGTCATTGCGGATAAAACATTTAAGTTAGTGGCTAATGAAGAGACAAAAACCGAAGACGACTTTTGGAAATACTGTGGTTATTAATTGCTACACTATGCAATAACGCAAGAGCTAACGTTTATTGTTAACTCTTGCCTAAAAGGTGTATTAGTTACCCCACGGGTTACTTGAATTTGAACGTTGCTTACGGTTACGCGCACGTTGTTTTGCTGCTTTTTTTGCTTGAATACGTTTGGCATCAGAAAAGCTTAACTCGCAAGGCTCACCTGGTTTATCACCTTCAGGGATAATACGGTCGCGTGGAGGCAGTTCGTATTGTACGTCATCTGGGCGAGGTAAGTTTTTAAGGCGGTACAAATAGAAATTATCTACTTTTTGTTGTGCCCACTCGGTTTTACGCAAAAATTTAACTGCAGATTTAATGTCTGGATTATTTTTAAAGCAGTTAAGTTGTAAGTAGGCATGCAGGAGTTCCCACCCATATTGCTCAACCAGTTCTTCAACCACTTGCTCTAATTTAACGCCTTGCAGTGGGTTATTACTGAAAAGTTCTTGGTTGCTCATAGGTGTTCTCTCGTTATTAAAAAATCAGCGGACATTATAAATTTAATAACGAGAGTTTAGTAGCAAAAATGCTTAACTTTGACAATTAACCACTACACGACCACGAATTTGGCCTTGCATTAGTTGCTCGGCGCTTTCAATGACTTGATCAAGATTTATTTCAGTTGAAATTTTATCCAAGTAATCAGCATTAACTAATGAAGCTAAACGATCCCAAGCTTCAACACGATCCGCTTTAGGGCGCATAACGCTATCAATACCCATTAATGAAACCCCACGTAAAATAAATGGTGCAACCGAGGCCGGTAAGTCCATACCTTGAGCAAGCCCGCAAGCAGTAACGACCCCCCCATATTTAAGTGATGCACAAATATTTGCAAGTGTATGGCTACCCACAGAATCAATAGCTGCAGCAAAGCGTTCTTTTTGCAGAGGTTTACCAGGGTTCGAAAACTCATTTCTATCAATTACATTAGTTGCTCCTAATGATTTTAAATAGTCTGCTTGCTCCATACGACCTGTTGCAGCGGAGACTTGATAACCTAGCTGGCTTAGTAAATAAATAGCAAAACTGCCTACGCCACCATTAGCACCGGTCACTAAAATTTCACCTGACTCGGGAGTAACGCCTTGCTTTTCTAGTGCAATAACACTGAGCATTGCCGTATAACCGGCAGTACCAATTTGCATAGCTTGTTTAGGTGATAAGTTAGCGGGTAGGGGAATTAACCAATCACTGCTCAGTGCTGCTTTTTGAGATAAGCCACCCCAGTGCTTTTCGCCAACACCAAAACCATTTAAAATAACATGGTCGCCACTTTTAAATTCAGCACTGTCGCTGCTAGTCACTGTACCCACTAAATCAATCCCCGGCACCATAGGAAAGCTACGTACAACAGGGCCTTTACCCGTGATGGCTAAGCCATCTTTATAATTTAAGGTACTGTAAAGCACATCAATTAATACATTTTCGTTTGGCAGATCGTCACTGTTTATGGTGCTTAGGGCTGCAGTGTAGTTGTCGTCTTGCTTATCTATAACAATAGCTTTAATAGAATTGCTCATTAGATTTCCTTTTAGACCGATCGTCTTTAAATTAATAATAAAAAATACATTAACTGAGTAATGCGCGTAAAAACATTTCTGTGTATAAGGTAAGTGGCTTACTTGATTGGGTTAGTTTAGCTCGCATTACTGCGCCTTCCCAACCCACCCAAAAATATTCACTCATTTGTTCGGTATTAATGTGTGGATTAATAGTTTGTTGCTGCTGCGCTAAATCTAAACATCGTTTTAATTGTTGTTGCCAAGCGATGTAGCTTTGCATTAAACGGGTTTTAAAATTGTCACTTAAATGATTAAGCTCTTGATTTAAGTTACCCACCAAGCATCCGCGTTTGTAATCATACTTTTGCATTCCAGCAATTGCGCTTTGTGTGAAATTAACAATGCGCTCGAGTGGGGGGACTTCGGATTGCTCTAGGTAACATTTAAGTTTATTTATAAAAAAATCGTCGTAGGCATCAACAAGTGCCAAGCCATAGGCTTCTTTACTTTTAAAGTAATGATAAAAGGAGCCTTTAGGTACTTTTGCTTTTTTTAATATGGTATCGAGCCCGGTGGCACTAAAGCCAAACTCAGTTAAGGTTTCTAAGCCCACACGAATGAGCAGCGCTTTTGTATCTGCGCTGTCTCTGGCTATTTTGGGTGGGCGGCCACGCCTAGTTGCAACTGCTGGTGTTTTGTTCATGCTTTATATTAGACCGATCGGTTTTAATTAATCAAGTTTTTATTTGGGATGTTTTTAAAACAGCTCTGACGTTCATTTTTTGATTACAAATTAATTGGGAACTTAAGGGTATATTGTTAGTCACAAATATGACACTTATGTGTTTTGAACCGATGTATCGGTATATTTTAATAAAGTTAAATAGGTAAAAGTTGAGCAATAAAATTATTTTTAAATTAATTTATCATTGCATCAGCAGCTTAGTTAAAGTCAAACAAATTAATTGTATTTTGTGTTTGAATTAAACATTTTTGTTAGCTATTTATTAAATGTAGATGAACTTAATGCTACAAAAATATAAATATAAAGGTGAGGATTTTACCGATGAAGAGACAGAAAAGAGATCGTTTAGAAAGAGCTCATTCTCAAGGTTTTAAAGCTGGTTTAGCTGGTCGCTCAAAAGAGCACTGCCCTTATCAACAAGTTGATCCTAAGTCTGAGTGGCTTGGTGGTTGGCGCGAGGCAATAGAAAATCGCAATATGTATAAAACATAAACTCACAACGAATTTAAGCAAAAAAGCCTCTAGTTAGAGGCTTTTTTGTTGCGTGCGTTAAAATTAAAACGCGCTAGTGTCTTGGAATAAGCCCACTTTTAAATCTTTTGCTTCGTATATAACGCGGCCGTCTACTTCAACAGTGCCATCAGCCATACCCATAAACAACTTACGTTTAATAACGCGTTTCATATCGAGACGGTAAGTTACTTTTTTTGCCGTTGGTAGGATTTGGCCAGTAAATTTCACTTCGCCTACACCTAATGCGCGGCCAAGACCAGGGCCACCAGACCAGCCTAAGAAAAATCCAACCAGTTGCCACATTGCATCTAAGCCTAAACAACCCGGCATTACAGGGTCGCCTTTAAAGTGGCAGTCAAAAAACCAAAGGCTAGGGTCAATATCTAGCTCAGCAATAATTTGGCCTTTACCGTGCTCACCACCATCATCGGTGATAGAGATGATACGATCCATCATTAACATGTTGTCACTTGGTAAACGACAATTTCCTTCACCAAACATTTCACCTTGACCACAAAGGATCAAATCTTCTTTTGTATAGCTATTTTTAGGTTCCATAACACTTTATCTTCGCTTAGAAATTGTCCCGTACTTTAGCGTACACTTGTACGCTAAACAACTCGGAGCAGTTAAAAAATGGTCTAAATATAGCCAATCAGTCAATGCAACTGATTTTAGTATGATTAAACCGCGCAATTACTAACAGAAATCATTATAATTAGGGCTGACTTTTAATCAGTTTAAAGGAAATTTATGACCCTTTTTGTTAACTCACTCACTGTGATTGATTTTTCTTACTTATGCAATAAACGCGGTGCAGTTGGCGAAAGTTGGATTGTTGATTTGACTTTACATGGCAAACTAAATGAAGAGTCTATGGTTTTAGACTTTGGCTTAGTTAAAAAGCAAATAAAAGGCATCATTGATGAATGCATTGATCACCGTTTAGCCGTACCTAACAATATAAACGGCAGCATTCATGAGTTTGCTGATCACAAAACATTAGATTGCACGTTTGCCGATAATAAGCACCTAGCAATGAGTGCGCCTCATCAAGCTTTTTGCCTGATTGATACCGATAAGATAACCATTGAGTCGGTTACAGAGTATTTAGTTGCCACAATACTGCCACAGCTTCCTGATAATATTGAAAAAATTGAACTTGTATTAAAGCCTGAGCACAATCAAAGTTTTTACTACCACTACAGCCATGGCCTTAAAAAGCATGATGGTAACTGCCAACGTATTATTCATGGCCATCGCTCACAAATTGGTATAAGCCTTGGCGGTATTTCTATGCCTCGTTTACAAAAACAGTGGGCTGATAAATGGCAAGATATATACTTAGCTACCAGCGAAGATAAAATCAGCGCCTCTGAATTAAAACATATTATCGCCAAAGAGGATGACGTGTGTTTTGCATATACAGCCGCGCAAGGTTATTTTGAAATGGCTATTAGCGAATCGCGTTGCGACATTTTACCAATGGATACCACAGTAGAATGTATTGCTGAGTATATTGCCGGCCAAGTAAAACTGCAGCATCCAGAAAAAGACGTAAAAATTACCGCTTATGAAGGCGTTGGCAAAGGGTCAATTAGTTATGCTTAAATCCTTATTAGTGTCAGCGTTAATTGCATCATTTAGTTTTAGTGCTTTGGCAGTTGAACTAAAAGGGCATTTAACTCAAGGCGGCTTGGTTACAGGGCAATTAAATAACGCAAAATCGGTTAGCTTAAATGATAAGCCATTAAAGCTATCTGATACTGGCTTATTTGTAATTGGTTTTGGTCGTGATGCAAAACCAAACCACACTTTATCATGGGTTGATAAAAGTGGAAAAAGCCACAGCCAAGATTTAGTTATAACCCTTCGTGACTACAACATCGATAAAATAACCGGTGTTGCAAAAAAATATGTATCGCCACCAAAAGCGGTCAGTGAACGTATTAGCCGTGAAGCGGCCGCGGTAAGAAAAGCGCGCGCTGTTAACTCTGACCTAGAGTACTTTTTACAGCCTGTGCTTAGGCCTGCCGAGGGCCGTATTTCAGGTGTTTATGGAAGCCAGCGTTACTTTAATGGTGAACCACGCAGACCACACTTTGGTTTAGACATAGCAAATAAAACAGGCTCTCCTGTGTATGCGCCGATCAGCGGTACCGTGGTATTTGCTGAACCAGATTTATATTACTCAGGTGGCACATTAATTTTAGATCATGGCCATGGGGTTACCTCGACTTACATTCATCTAAGCAAGCTAGATGTAAAAGTGGGGGATAAAATTACACAAGGTATGAAAGTGGCTGAAATAGGTGCTACGGGCCGTGTAACTGGCCCACATTTAGATTGGCGATTTAATTGGCAAGGTGAACGCCTTGACCCTGCATTATTGATGCAAGACACATTAGCAAACAAAAAGTAGAGATTATGACTCAAGTAGAGCGCGAAGCAATTATTGCGCAGCGTATAAAAGATTCGACCACATCGGTTACAAAAGCGGTATTTCCTGGGCGTACTAATCACCACAATACGCTATTTGGTGGTGATGCATTAGCGTGGATGGATGAGGTTGCTTTTATTGCAGCTACCCGTTTTTGCCGTAAGCCATTAGTGACTATTTCATCTGATAGGGTAGATTTTAAAGAGGCTATTCCGGCAGGTTCATTTGCCGAATTAATCTCAAAAGTGTCGCATGTAGGGAATACCAGCCTAAAGGTAGATGTAGAAATATTCCTAGAAACCATGCACAAAGATAATAAGCATTCTGCTATTACGGGTAGTTTTACCTTTGTTGCCGTGGATGATAACCACAGACCAACACCGGTAGTATGCGATAAAATGCTACATGGCTTTGAGTTATAACGCTAAATAGTAAATTAATATAAGCACCTAGTTTTGGTGCTTATATTAAAACCCATTAAGAACACATCATACTTAATCTGTTAGTGCTACAAACTTAGCATTAATGTTTGTCTAAAATAATGAGTAAAAAGGAGGGGGTAAATTTCAAAATAAAAAGGCGTGCACAAAGCACACCTTTTAAAAATTAAAGTACCATGGCGGCTATCCAGCCGAATACCAATAGCGGTAAATTAAAGTGAATAAAAGTTGGAACAACCGAATCCCAAATATGGTCGTGCTGACCATCAGCATTGAGTCCGGAAGTTGGCCCTAACGTGGAATCAGATGCAGGGGAGCCGGCATCACCTAATGCGCCAGCAGTACCAACAAGTGCAGCGGTTGCCATTACGGAAAAGTTTAGCTCTAAACATAAAGGAACAAATAAGGTGGCAATAATAGGTACCGTTGAAAACGAGCTGCCAATTCCCATCGTTATAAATAAGCCGACTAATAAAATTACAGCCGCAGCCATCGGCTTATTACCATCAAAAATAGCGGCGCTACTGTGAACTAAGCTGGCTACGTGCCCAGTTTCTTTCATGACTGCGGCAAAGCCTTGTGCTGAGATCATAATAAAGCCAATCATAGCCATCATTGCCACGCCTTTACTAAATACGTCGCCGTTTTCTTCCCACTTAACCACACCAAATACACTAAATATAACCACGCCAACTAGGCCGCCTAATATCATAGAGCCACTGGCATTTTGAGCAATTAACGACGCAACTACAGCAAATAAACCAACCATCAATACTTTTTTGGGGTTATCAATTTCTGTTTGTTTACTTTCAACGGTAAGGGCGGTATTTGTATATTCTCGGCGTTTTCTATAAGTCATAAACAGCGCAATTAACAACCCCACGAACATGCCAATAGCAGGAATAATCATCGCCATAGGTACGCTGGTATTGACTATTTCAAGGCCATTATCCACTAGGTTTTTATGTAATATAGAGTATAAATAAATTCCACCAAACCCATAAGGGAGTACCATATACGAGGTGGCTAAACCAAAGGTTAAAATACAAGCAATAGCGCGTCTGTCTAATCGCAATTTGTTAAACACCACCAATAACGGGGGAATTAGAATAGGAATAAACGCAATATGAACAGGGACTAAATTTTGTGAAGAAATAGCACAAATCAAAATAATAAACAGAATAAAATAGCTTAGCAGGGTTTCGCTTGAGCCAGTTTGTGCGTTAACTTTTGCCAATAACTTCGCAGCTAAAATACGTGTTAGGCCTGACTTAGAAATTGCGACGGCAAATGCGCCCAACATAGCATAACTTAAAGCAATCTCGGCACCTGACGATAATCCTGAATTAAATGCATCAATACTTTCTTTTAAGCCCATGCCTGCGGTTAATCCGGCAACAAGCGCACTTATTGTCATTGCAACAATCACATTTACACGGACTAAAGTGAGTCCCAGCATTAAAATAACGCCGATAATTACTGCGTTCATAGATTTCTCTGTTTTGTAGATTTAATTAATTTTATCAGATATTTAGCCTGATTTTTACGTTCTTTAGTAAATGGATGCCTTGCATAGCGCACTTGCTTAAATAACTGACAAAAAGCGGTTATTTGTTGCTCTGCATGGGGCGCTTGGTTGCTAATGTATTCTAAAGCTTGGGTTGGCGTGGCATTTTCAGGATAGCTAATCGCGTGTTTATTAGCCCAACGAATAATTTCATAATACTCATTGACCAGTGGCGGTTGTTTTATTGAGGCTTTAGGCCTGTTTAAATAAATAAAGTAAGCCGTAAAACTCAAAATTAAAATAATAATAACCCCAAGCGGCACCAGCCAAATAAACTTATTACCAAATAAGGTAGCAAATAAATCTTGTTGTTTGTCTTTATCAAACCCAAGTACCCAACTAGACCATTGATAATCTAAGTTTTCTAATTCAAGTCTAAGCCAATTAATGGCGGCATAGTTACTTAAACTAACGAGTCCAAAGTTAATATTATTTTTAAATTCGTCATTAAGAGTGGTGCTTTGTGACAAGGAGCCGTTTAACCGCTCGGGTGCGACAACCGCTGTGGCATCAAATACTCTCCAACCGGCACCGGTATATACTTCAACCCAAGCATGCGCATCGTATTGACGAATAGTCATATAATCACTGTTTTTATTTAGCTCGCCTCCTAAATAGCCACTGACAACACGCGCAGGAATACCTGCACTTCTAAAAATAAAGGCGGCGGCACTGGCATAATGCCCGCAAAAACCGCGTTTATTATTAAACATAAACTGATCGAGCGTATTTTCGCCGCGCATGGGGGTGGGTGTAAGTGTATAGCTAAATTCATTTTTTGAAAAATAGCTTAAAAGTTGATTAAAAAATTCATCAGCATTGGCGCTATTATTTTTTAATTGTTGCGCTAACTGCTGAGATTTTTGATTATTAGTAACAGTTAATTGGCTATAAAACCGCTGTTGGGACTTATTAAGCGATGTACTAGATAACGGTTCACTATTAACTGCATATTGTAAAACCTTGGATTTATATTGTTGTTTACGTAATAAACCTAAAGTATTGGCAATAACATTGGGGGTTTCACTGCTTGAAAAACCAAGCCCATATAGCCAATCTGAAATAGCAGGCTCAGCTATAACCGTATACTGAGCCTCATTTTCACTCGTACTTTTTTTAGCGGGTAATATCAACGCTTGCTTTAAAAAGGAGGATGTTTTCCACGCTGCACCATCAAATTCATCATGTACAATAGCGCGCCAATAATAGGGCTTAGGGGGTGGTGTACCATTAAATTTTGCTCTAAATACTAGTTCATCTGAATTTGATAACTTTGCTATATTAAACGGATCGACTTGTTCAGATAATCCTGTTTGTGCCATTTTTGGACCAGGTAGTTGCCAAAATGCCGGAAGTTTAGGTAAAAATAATAAAAGTATTACGGCTAAAGGAAAAGCCAGTAGCATAATTTTAGCACTTTGTTTTGAAGAGAGTTTTAAGCTATGACTAGACTCTAATAACCCTAGCACCGCAAAGTTTAAAATATAGAAGGTGCTTATAACTAAGGTAGTAAAAATGGTTTGGCTAAACAAATATACCGCTGAGAGTGAAAAGAACGTAAGGGTAATGATCAATTGGTAATGCTGTTTTGATTTTGCCTGCAATAATTTAAAAACACACGACAATAACAGCATGGCTACAAACAATACAACGGTATCTTTAAAGCCTATGCTGCTTAGCATAATAATTAAAGCAATGGCGGCCAATCCATTAGCAAACCACGCGTTGGGTTTCTGCTTTTGTTTAACTGTTAAATAAACATTCCAGCCACATAACACGCTAAGCATTGCAATAAAGGGCAGGGGTAAGTGCTCTGTAAAAAAACTGACTAGCCCTAAATAAATAAACGATAGAGCAAAGTTAATAACGCGATGGTTTTTAATCTCATTCATTATCATTACCGACTTGGCTTAACGCTTGTAAACAGCGCTGATGATGCAGCTTGCCTGAATTGCTGGCGATTAATTTATTAGGAAGTTTTAAAGAATAATTAATGTCACTTTCAAATGCTTGGCAAACTAAAAAACAGAGTTGCCCTAAACGCTGTTCGGTATCGCCCGTGACTAAGTTAAAATCGAATTGTGCATCAGCTGATTTAAAATCACTAAATTGTTTTACAAGTAATTGCTGTGTTTTTGCATAATGCTTCCATGATATTCGCTGTAACCCCATTTCTGGCAAATGAGTAATTAAACTTTCAAATTCGTCATCACCTTTATGTTTTTCAGTGCCTTCATCGGTATTATTTGCAACTAAGTTTGGGTGTTTTTGATTTGTTGTTTTAATTATTGACGGATAAACATACACCACTTTATTAGGTTGTATATAACTCCACACACTGACTAAACCAAAGGGGTAATTACTGGCAATTTTTATTGGCTTTAACTGATAACAGCCTCGCTTGGTATAAGGTAATGATAATTGACATTTTATTGCTTCATTTTTAACGCGCGTAATGTAACACGCATTTTTAAAATCATTGGGGTAACTTAATGTAACTGATTGACAAGGATCATCGGCTTCTATTTGCCAAACTAGCTGTGGTGTCTGAGGCGCAAAACTGTCAATGGCGTATTTAAAGCTGACAGTTAAACCTCTGGCATTACTGTAGCCCAATAACAATGCAAAAATTATAATCACAAACATTAAATAAGCCATAAACAGAATTAAATTATTTTGATAATTAATCCCCATTACAAAATTTAATGATGCAACAACGCTAAAGTAAACGCCAAGCGTGGATGGTAAAACATAAATAGTATTATGTTTTAAGGTGATGCTATTTTTTTTGTGCTTATTTTTTAATAAGGCCGTTAAAATCGCGCTTTTTATATCGTGAATAAAAGTAGGGCGCTTAAATTTATAAATACGCATTTACCTAAACGGGCACTAAAACATGTTGTAAAATGGCCGCTATTTGTGTATCGCCCGCATCACTATGTAAACCTAATCGATGCTGACACACACTTGAAAAAACAGCTTGTACATCTTCGGGTAATACATAATCACGGCCTTCAATATAGGCCCACGCTTTGGCCGATTTAGCCAGTGCCATACTGGCTCTTGGGGAAAGCGAAGTCGTTAATGTTTGAGACTCACGAGTATAAGTTACTAACTCAATTATATAATCAACCACCGGCGAACTTAGCGTGATATTTGATATAGCATCTTGAATTTGCTTAAGTTGATGTTGTTCAATTCGCTGCGGTAACTGCGAATAGTCACGTTTTTGATTATTTAACAGTAACCGTTTTTCTGCATCTTTAGGTGGAAACCCTAAACTAATTCGCATTAAAAAACGATCTAGTTGTGATTCTGGTAACGGGTATGTACCTGCCTGATATAATGGATTTTGAGTCGCAATTACAAAAAATGGAGTAGGGAGCGGGTACTTGTCTCCATCTACTGTTACTTGATGTTCTTCCATCGCCTCCAATAAAGCACTTTGTGTTTTAGGACCCGCGCGATTTATTTCATCAGCGAGCACCACTTGGCTAAAAATTGGGCCTTTATGAAATGAAAAACTATGTTCATTATTATTAAATATATTGGTGCCAATAATATCAGCGGGCAATAAATCGCTGGTAAATTGTATACGCTGATAAGATAACCCCAGTACTGCAGCTAATGCATGCGACAAAGTGGTTTTTCCCATGCCGGGTAAGTCTTCAATTAGTAAATGGCCTTCACTAAATAAACAGGCTAACGCTAATTTTATTTGTTGTTGTTTACCAAATATAACGGTAGATAGGTCATCAATTATGGTCGTAACAATGTGCTGCATAATTTCCTTTAATCTATGAGTTCTAAACGTTTCATTACCGCATCAACTTTTTGCGCGTTAAAGGGCTTAGCTATAAATTCTTTTGCGCCTAGCTCCCAGGTATTTTGCACTGTTTCAAAGCTATTGTGGCCTGAACACATAACAACATGTGCATGAGGGTGTTCGTTGTTAATTGACTCTAAAATTTCAATGCTTTCAGAATCAGGTAAATCAACATCTAAGAATATAACGTTGGGTGATTTTTCAATAAGCAGAGGTTTAGCACAATTAAAATTATCGCACTCAATAATGTCATCAAAACCTAAACCGGCTAATACTTGGCTTAAATCAGCGCGGATCTGTTTAACATCATCAATAATTAAAATTGGTTCGAGTGGGCGTACAAATTCCATATGAATACTTCAATGTTTTTTACGGCTTGTGCTTTAATATTAAGCTAAGCATTAAGGAACCTCAAGGTGATAACTATGAATAACCATAATAGTTGTTTAAAGACACTTAATGTCCGATACCGTCTAGTATTGGACATAGCAAGCTGCAGCTTTTAAAATAGAGCGCTGCATATATATAGACACATTACTACCTATAATTTATATTATGTTAAATAGGGTTAAAATATACTTAATCAAACTAACTCGGCAATTATGTCACTTATAAACATGGTATTTTAGCCCTTTTATTCGCACATTATTTATTTATAAATATGCTCTACTTTATTAAATATAAAAACGCTGTAATGACATTTTAATTAATCAAACTATTTAGCTCATCAATTAATTGCTTAAGCTGTTTAGTTTCGTCGTTTAGCTTTTGCTGATACTTTTCAACTTTGTCATGCTTACCTTGGCGCATAGCTTTTTTAATATCGGTTTTATATTCTTCAATTTCTGAATTTGTATCATCTATTTTTTGCAACTCTGCTTTTAATCCATCATGGGTACATTATGCGTTTATGTTATTGAGTGATTTATTAAGACCTGCAACTTGATGTGAATTACCTTGGCGTTTTGCAGTTTATAACTGGTGGTTAACTTCACAGGCTTTTTTCGCACATCCCGTTAAATCTGCACAATCATCTTTGGCCAATACGACTGTTGAACCGGCAAATAAAAACTTATTGTAATACCTTTAATAATTGTCATTTTATAGTTTTTATTATCTCGCGTTATTAATTATTCCTATTTAATTCATCGCTAGCGGCAAAATACAGATAACAGCCCTTGCAGCTCTTCATTTATAACATGTTGTTTTACAACATCTTGCATAGGAGTATTTGATACTTTGTTATTTAAAATACCCACCATTTTAGCGCTTTCTCCAGCACATAAAGCCTTAACACTGTGTACGCCTAGTCTTATTGCTAACATACGATCCGCTGCAGATGGATTACCGCCGCGTTGTAAGTGTCCTAGCTTAGTTACGCGCAAATCTATACTGGGATTAAAGGTACTTATTTTCTCACATATATGCTCAACGCCAATTTCATCACCTTCAGATACCACCACAATAAAAGCATGCTCACTGTGATAATCGCTAATTTTATTCACTAAATAAGTTATGTCTTCATCACTTTCAGGTATTAATATCGAATCGGCGCCAGAGGTTAAACCGGCATAAGTGCCAATATAACCAGAATCACGTCCCATTACTTCAATAACAAACACCCTATTATGTGATTCTGCAGTATCTCTAATATTATCAATACATTGCATTGATGTGTTTACTGCGGTATCAAACCCTAAGGTGTAATCTGTACCCGCAATATCATTATCAATAGTGCCTGGAATGCCTATATACGGTATGTCAGTAATTTGTGATAACCATAAACACCCTCTAAATGAACCATCTCCACCTATCACAATTAAAGCGTCAATATTATTATGTTCAATTGTGGCTAGTGCTTGATTTCTACCGGCATCACCTCTAAACCTTTCACTACGCGCTGTTTTTAACACAGTACCACCTAAGTGCATGGTTTGTTGTAGGTTTTTGCAATCAAGTGTCACTAAATCATTATCAATTAAACCCTCAAACCCTTTTCGAACGCCCGACACTTTTATTCCGTGTTGTTGAGCGGCTTTTACTATGGCAAATAATGCGGTGTTCATCCCAGGCGCATCGCCTCCTGAGGTTAATACGGCAATGTGTTTAATTGGCTGCATCTGTTCACATCCTTCGATAAGCTAAACTTTAATAATTCATAATAGCTGTTTATGAGTAGGCTGTGTAAAGTAAGCGCAGTAAAGTTGATCTACTTAGGGTTTATTTGATTGTTTAATTAGTATGAAGGGAGCAGTTATAAATTGAAAAATTGGTATGTTGCTTTTGCTTTATCAAACAACATACCGTAATTTTTAATGCAGAGCCGCTGTAAAAGGAATATTTTTACAAATTTCGGCTTCTATTGTTAGTAACTCGTCTAAGCGTTCGTCAACTTCTTGCTTATCAAAGTATTCGTAGGCGAGTTCCACAAATAAATTTTTATGTTTTTCTTCTGATTTAGCAATTGCGACATAAAAATCTTTTTCTTTTCCTTCAGGTAGTGCCTCGGCAACTAAAGAAAAACGTTCATGTCCCCTCGCCTCAATTACCCCACCTACTAATAATCTGTCCATTAAAAAACCGTCACGACCATGCCTAAAGTGTGCACGAATTTGTTTAATGTATGGATCTTTTTTATCATCACCTAAATTAGTATCGCGTTCAATTAATAGTTTAAGCACTTGTTTAAAATGAATTAACTCTTCAAGAGCTAAGTCAGTCATGGCTTTAACTAATTTACGCTTATCCGGATAATGTGAAAGCATTGACATAGCCATGCCAGATGCTTTTTTCTCAGCAGCAGCGTGGTCTTGTAAAAAGGTTTCGAAGTCAGCTAAAACAACTTCGGTCCATTCAAATGGCGTGTGGTATTTTAATTCAAACATAGGGATACAACTTATAAAATAATGCGTGGATTTTAGCGTATTTAAAAATAAAAATCTTTGATCGCGATTTAAATTTAGTTTTCATAAGGCAAAAACTTATCAATCCGCCCTTTCGCCGTCGACTCAATTTTTAATGGGTTCTTTATATCATTCCATGCAGTGACTTTACCGCCCATGTTCATTTTTTCAAAGCCAGCTAAGCTGCTGGTAATATTTAAAAACTCACATAGCTTATTAAAGCTCTCGGGATTTGCTATATCAATGGCCAAAAAATCATTAGGCCGGTCAGCAAAATAAGCATTAGCACTATTAAAATGAGTGTTATAACAATTAGTTAAATATTCATCCTGATTAATGTTTTCGAGTGAAAAATCATTAAACGTATTTAAATAACAGCGCTTTAAATGAATATTAAAGCCCCCATCAGCACGCGTTAAATTAGTATGCATACGCAGTAAAAGCTGTTTGATTGATGGCAACCACGCGCTAAGTTCTCGCTTTAAATATACAAATTTAGAACCTGGGTAATATTTATCTAATGTTTGATAATCGTTAAATACAGGTGTGTCTGCGATAGCCACCGCATTTTCAAAACAAGCGTTAGTGTAAGCAGTATGGGCAGTAGGTATACCAAAATCTAAAAATGCATTACATACGCTAGTCGTCCCAGTACGTGGTAAACCAATAATAAATATTTTTTGTGTCATGGCGTTTTAAATGTCTTTTCCTGAAAACCAAAGTGATGCATCATTAAGGGGTGTTAATGCGGGTAATTGATTGTTTTTTAATTTAATGATGTTTTTATTTTTTATATCTGTATGCTCAATCGCACTGCGATGATAAGCCTTAAACAAACGATCAAACTCACCGTTTTTACGCATAATAGCTAAGCCTTTCTCAACCGCTTGCGCTATTTCGGGCTTTTCTTTACTAAAAAAGAAGTAGATTGCACTTGGATATTGCAACAATAAGTGTGGCACTATCGTGAGGTTAGCACCGGCTTCATCTTTAAAGGTATTGAGCTCAGTTTCAACCTCTAACACAGAACGAGGAAATACATCACCTCGGCCTTTTATCAACATATTAAATAACGAACTATATTCGATTGATGTCGATACAGTTAAGCCGTTATCCTGCAGTATTTGTGTGTCAGGCCAATCATGCCCTTGAATAAAATGTATGCTTTTAAAGTCGCTCAGGGTATTGATGTTTAATAAGGTATTCACTTTATCCTGTGTAGTTACCAAAACACGCCACCCATATAACCCCTTAAATATAGGCACTCTAACGGGTAGTAATTGTTGCTCACGCTGTTTAGAGGTCATGGTCCAAGCTACGTTTATTTCATCATTATGAAGAATTTGCTTTAACGCGCGGCTCTGTGGCATCGAAATACTTGAGGGTTGTAATGTAAAATTTTCTCCGCTGAATTGCAGAGCTGTTCTTAATAGTACTAACGGGTATAATATTTCATCTTCACCACTGCGCATTGTTTTGGGGTATACAACATGCAAACTAGAAACGGTGTTTTTGCTATTATTTTCTATTGCCCATGCAAATGATGTCAGTGAACTGAAAAAATATAAACATGTAAAAAAAATAGCTAACCGCATAATCGTTTATCTACTTAAAAGTAATAACACCGCGCTTACTATCACAATAGCAAAGGTGAACATCATGCTCAATCCACGTGCCTTTAAATTATTGTTAATAATGGCAGAACCATGAACAACACGGCTGATAAATAATAAACCGCCTAGTGCATGTACATAATGACTAGCTAACCCTTGATACTCCAATAAAAAAACTAAAATTAAGCTAATGGGCACGTACTCAATAAAATTACCATGCGCTCGGGTTGCACGTTCAAGCGCGGTATTACTGCCATTACCTAACGAAATCCCTTCGGCTTTACGTATTTTTATAACATTAACACTCAAATAAATATAATAAAGGGCCAATAAGGCCGCATAGCTAGATATGATCACAGTATAGTCCATTTAATTTTTCAACAATAATAACACATAAGTTAAGCGGTAAATCAGTAGTTTTATCATGAACTATGCTAGAGTAATTTATACATTGGAATAGTAATAAGTAAGGATAATATGTATTTAAGAACAAAAATCATCAATCACTATCGTGAAATAATAAACAGTATTGGCTTTTATCCCTCGCTCCTGTCTGTTGCGTTTTTAATTTTTGCTGTACTCACTATGTCTGTTGAGTATTTAGCCCCTATAGAGCAATTTAAATCATTAATCTCATTTGTATTAGTAGACAGTGCAGAAAACGCACGAACCATATTAAGCACCTTAGCTGGTAGTATTATTTCGTTAACTGTATTTAGTTTTTCTATGGTGATGGTGGTTTTAAATGCGGCCAGCGCTAGCTTGTCACCCAGAGTCGTTCCTGGGCTTATTACTCGTAAATCGCATCAAATGGTATTAGGGTTTTATTTAGGCAGTATTATTTATTCTATTATAATGCTCATTAATATTAATAAGTTAGATAACGGAAATACGGCAATACCCTCATTAGGGGTACTCTTTGCGTTAATTTTTGGTTTGATTTCTTTGGGCTTGTTCGTTTTTTTTATTCACTCTATTTCAAAAGCAATTCAGGTTGATAACGTATTAAATGGTTTATTTAGACAAACCAAACAAGAGATCCAAGACATCATCAACAAACAAGGCGATAACCCCGTTGATAACTTTCCTGAATTTTCAAATTGGCATTCAATAAAAAGTACTACTGAGGGTTACTACAAAGGGGTTCACACAAATAAGCTGTGTGCTATTTTGGCTGAAGAAAAAATAGAACTTTTTATTACTGTTAAGCAAGGTTACTTTACCGTTAAAGGCTACCCTTTCTTAAAGTGTAATAAAGACATTTGTGAAAACGAAGAGTTAATAGAGAAAATCTTAGACTGCTTTATTTTTTATATAGAAGAATACATTAGCGATCATTACCGTTATGGATTAACCCAAATTTCTGAAATTGCGGTAAAAGCAATGAGCCCTGGGATTAACGATCCGGGCACAGCGGTTAAAGCTATTGATATGCTGAGTATTTTATTGATTGCTCGCCTAAAGATTAATGCGATTAACTACGCGTATTATCAACCAGAAGAAGCCCCTTTGCTCTATTTCCATGAAACCAGTTTTGATGAATTACTGCACGATAACTTCACTCCTTTGCGTAATTATGCCAAAGCAGATGCCTATGTAATGACCAATGTTATTGAAGCATTTAAAAATATTTTGTTTATTGCCAACGAGGATGTTGAAGCTCGAAACAGTGTGTTTAATTATTTAGGTGCCATTGTTGATGATATTAATCAGCACATTTGTAATGAGTATGACCGGCGAGAAATTAGAAATATGCTACAAGCAATAGTGCGAATTAGTGAGTTACAAGGTAAGCAGTTGGTGGCACGTTTTGAGCAGCACCAACCTATTAGCGAGTAGGCTCTGTAGAGCTATTTATTCTGGCGAGGGGCAAAGAGTTATCGCTCCTCGGCAGCGCCTATTTGGCATTGAAAGATCATCAAACCCTAATTTATATAATAAATTGCATAGCTTGACGCGCTAATAGTAATTTCACCCGCATGATAGGCATCTGGGACATAATTACCAGGTGCACTGTCTGCCATCATTACTTTTTCACTTCGCATGTACGGTGTAGATGGCATATCAAGCGGGGTTAACGACGCGCTATATAAGCCTTTTAACTCTACATCAAAGTCGTCACTTAGCTCTTTTGCCGCGACTTTGGCTTGTTTAATTGCCATTTTTTGTGCTTTTTTATGCAGCTCATCGTAGTTGCTAGCTAAAAATTGTGTTTGTCTAATTTCATTAATGCCATTATTAACTAAGCTCTGAAGTAATTCAGGGTATTTATTAATTGCAGAGAGTTTAATGGTGAGCGTTCTTGATACTTTAAAGCCAGTAAACTCTTGTTTACCTGTTTCACGATTATATTGGTTATCACGGTATATAGAAATTTGACCGGCATTAATATCCGCATCATCTACCCCTAGTTTTTTTACTAAACTTATTGCACTGGCCATAGTGGTATCGGTTTGTTTTTTTGCTGCAATTAAGTCTTTATCTATTTCAGTAATGCCCACCGTTAATAAAACATGATCCGGCATCGTCGTTACTGAAGCTTCACCTTTAACATAAATATGCGGCTCTTCTGGGGCGTTGCTTGCATAAGCTGATGTACTAAGTAATGCGGCGATTAAAATCGAAAGCGTTTTCATAAGTCTATCCTTTTAAATTTGATTGCCTCAGTTAACACCTTATGCGGTTAATTAAAGATGAACAAGCATAAAAAAACAGGCAAAAGCCTGTTTTTTTTAATCTCTACTGTAATTAAATGCTGCAACGCTTGTAGTTACGGTATTTTGGTAACCAGTAGTTTTTGTCGATGGCTGCCCACAGCGCATCGTCTGAAATTTCAAGGGCTACGCCCTCTTCAATTGCTTTTTTAGCCACTGCAAACGCAATACGTTTACTAAGCGTTTCAATTTCAGTCAGTGCCGGTAGTAAGCTGCCTTTACCTGTATTAGCTAAAGGTGACGACTCAGCTAACATTTCGCTCGACATTATTAGCATCGCATCGGTAATGCGGGTTGCTTTGGCGGCAATAACACCTAAGCCAATACCTGGGAATATGTAACTATTATTACATTGTGGAATTGGGTAAGTCACACCGTTATAAACAACTGGGTCGAATGGGCTGCCAGTTGCAACAATTGCTTTGCCATCGGTCCATTTAATTACATCTTCTGGATACGCTTCAACTTGCTTAGATGGATTACTTAACGGGAAAATAATTGGCGATTCACATTTAGCATGCATAGCGCGAATGACTTGTTCGGTAAATAAGCCAGGTTGGCCTGATACACCAATTAAAATATCTGGTTCAGCACAATGCATTACATCTAATAACGACGCGTATTCACCGCTGTAGATCCAATCAGCTAAGCAGCTAGTTGGTTGTGCAAGCATTTGTTGAAAGTCACGTAAGCCTTGCATACCATCTGTTAATAAGCCAAAACGGTCAACCATAAAGACTTGGCTACGTGCCTGTGCTTCACTAATACCCTCAGCAACCATAGTGCTAACGATTTGTTCAGCAATACCACAGCCTGCAGAGCCTGCGCCTACAAAAACAACTTTTTGAGTTGATAATTTAGCACCTTTAACACGACATGCTGCTAATAAAGAGCCCACAGTGACCGATGCAGTTCCTTGAATATCATCATTAAAACTACAAATTTCGTTGCGGTAACGCTTTAATAATGGCATTGCATTAGGCTGAGCAAAATCTTCAAACTGCAATAACACATTTGGCCAGCGACGTTTTACTGCTTTAATGAATAAGTCTAAAAACTCATCGTATTCATCTTGTGTAATACGTTTATGGCGAGCACCCATGTACATTGGGTCGTTTAATAATTTTTCGTTATTGGTTCCCACATCGAGCATAACCGGTAACGTATAAGCTGGGCTAATACCGCCACACGCGGTATACAAAGAAAGTTTACCAATTGGAATGCCCATACCGCCAATACCTTGGTCGCCAAGACCTAAAATACGCTCACCGTCGGTAACAACAATCACTTTTACTTTGCCTTTTGTGGCATTACGTAAAATATCGTCAATGTGAAAGCGATCTTCATACGAAATAAATAAACCACGGGCACTGCGATAAATATCAGAAAACTTTTCACAGGCATCACCTACTGTTGGGGTGTAGATAATAGGCATCATTTCTTCGATATGATCGCGCACTAAACGGTAAAAAAGCGTTTCGTTATTATCTTGAATGGCGCGTAAATAAATGTGCTTATTTAAGTTGTCGTTAAAACTTGAGTATTGTTGGTAACAACGCTCAACTTGCTCTTCTATTGTTTCGTAACGAGGAGGAAGTAAACCAGCAAGATTAAAGTTTTCACGTTCTTTTTGGCTAAAAGCACTTCCTTTATTCAATAGCGGGGTTTCAATTAGGCCTGGGCCAGAATAAGGAATATAAAGATAATTTGGATCGGTATTTGTAGTCATATTTCCAAGCTTTACTGAATCTTAAGTAATGATCTGCCATTATCATTGTTAAAGGCTAAATTGCAATGACATTTAAGCTTGTCAGACCATTGAAAATTTACAAATACAAGCGCTACTTTAGTATAAAGTCACTCATATTTGGTGAATATGTTAGCAGGCTGTTGTGAATTTATAAAAATTAAAAACGGGCATTGGACCAGCGTTTGCTGTGTGCAATGGTTACAACAGTGTCAGTTATTTTTTATATTTGCTAATTTTTTACATTAGTTAACATACTATTTTCAATCAAATAATCATTAACTATTAAGCTATTACATAAATAACAGCAGGTAATACATTAGCTGCAAACCTGCTGTTGATTATACATGTTTTAGAATTTAAATGAGGCTTTATTATTACTTAAATCCGATAATGCCATCCCTTCCCTGCGAGGATCGGCGGCGCCATACAAACGGTTATTTTTAACTTCTACCGCATGCAGCCCAGAGTTTAAGTCAATCACGCGCACATCATGGCCGCGCTTTTTAAGCTTTGGTACCACAGCTTCAAGTGCAGTGCCTTTTTCTACGCTGGTGTAGTCGTTGCGATTAGTGGTTCGCGGTAAATTAATGGCTTGTTGCGCGTTTAAATTCCAATCTAAAACGCCAATAACAACTTGCGCTACATAATCAATAATGCGACTACCACCAGGAGAGCCGACCACTAAACGTAAGCTCCCATCTTGATTAAATACCATTACGGGTGACATTGAGCTGCGCGGACGTTTATGGGCTTCTACTCTGTTAGCCACTAACTTGCCATTTTTACGCGGCGAGAGTGAAAAATCAGTCAGCTGATTGTTTAAAATGAAGCCATTAACCATGACCGTCGAACCAAACGCCATTTCTATAGAGCTGGTCATCGAAACAGCATTGCCTTTGCTATCAACAATCGAGACATGTGACGTAGACGGAAGTTCAAAAGAGTCATCATTTGCGTAGCTTAAGTAATCAACTGGATCACCAGGAAATGCTTTTTTATCTTCTTCGCTAATTAACTTTGCGCGGGTAGCGATGTAATCTTTGTTTAATAACTCCTCGGTAGGGACTTGGGTAAAATCAGGATCGCCAAGGTATTTATTTCGATCGGCAAACGCAATGCGCGATGCTTGGCTAAAGTAATGAATAGCCTCTGCGCTATTAGCTTTAATATTGGCCATATCTTTATGTTCAAGCAAGCCTAAAATTTGTAGCACCGCTACACCACCACTACTAGGTGGTGCCATTGAGCACACTTTGTAAACGCGGTATTTAATACATACAGGGGCGCGCTCTTTGCTGGTGTAGTTAGCAAGATCTTGTACAGATAATTTACCCGGGGCAATTTTTGATTTCTGCACTGCACTTACCATGGCTTTTGCATTATCACCTTTATAAAAAGCATCAATCCCTTGTGAGGCAATGTCTTTGTATAAATTAGCAAGCGGCTGGTTTTTTTTAATACTGCCTACTTTGATCACTTCACCATTGGGGAAAAAATACTCATTGATCACCGGCATACTCATAACACCCGGGTTTAACTGCCTAACGAGTAAGCCATGTAATCGTGGAGATACTTCAAACCCTTGTTCAGCTAGTGCAATAGCTGGCTTAAATAACGTTGCCCATGGCAAATTACCATATTGTTTATGGGCACTGGCAAACGCATGTAAAATACCTGGCACACCCACAGAGCGACCACCTACAACTGCCTCAATCCATTTAACAGCTTTGCCATGTTCATTTAAAAACAGGTTTTCATCGGCATTACTGGGGGCTGTTTCGCGACCATCAAAACTAGTGAGTTTATTGTTAGCTTTGTTGTAATACATCATAAACGTACCACCACCAATGCCTGATGACTGCGGCTCAACTAATGTAAGCACTAATTGGGTGGCAATTGCGGCATCAACGGCGCTTCCGCCTTGGGCTAAAATGGCCTTTCCCGCTTGTGAGGCATAAGGATTTGCAGCCGCAACCATGTATTTATCGCCAGGTACTAATTGCTTTTGTACTACCCCTGTGGCGGCTTCTGGTTCACGGGTTTCAATTTGGCTTGCTTGCTGTGCAAATAAAGGGAAAGACAGTGCACTTAAAGAGAGAGCAAATAAAGAGTTGAGCTTAAAATTCATAATTACTGATTAAACTTAAATTGCATGGAAGATAATTGGCATCTTAAAGTTAAACAGGCACAATATGCAAAAATAAATATAAAAAAATGATCATTAAATGCTTAATTTACCCCTTCAGCCGCGTTATGTTTTACCCCCCTTGTGTTTAATTGTATTAAGTACGCTCTTAGCATGGCTTGGTATGAACAATGGGCTTGAGTTTAATCGCCCATTAATTGAACAAGGCCAACTGTGGCGTTTATTTACCAGCCAATTTGTGCATGCTAACTGGGCACATTTAGGTTTAAATTGTGCCGGTATAGCACTTATTTGGTTGCTTCATGGCGAATACACAACGCCTAAGCATTACAGCTTTAATGTTGCACTCCTTGCGCTTTGGTGTGGCTTGGGTGTTTATTGGTTTTGTCCAACAATCATTATTTATACAGGGCTGAGTGCGCTATTGCATGGCGTGATCGTGTGGGGGGCCATAAAAGATGTCACCGTTGGGCTAAAATCAGGTTATATCTTGTTTATTGGCGTATGGATAAAGCTTATTCTTGAGCAAGTTAATGGTCCAAGCGCAGAAATTGGTCAACTTATTCAATCAACGGTGGCCGTTGATGCGCATTTAATTGGCGCAATTGGTGGGGTTTTATTAGCTGTGCCGCTGGTTGTAAAACACATCAAAAACGATAATAAACACAGCTAAAAAAACGCCACATAAGTGGCGTTTTTATTTTTAGTCGATTAAAGCGTTTCTTTAAACAGTTTATAAATTCGACGGTATTCATCTAACCAGCTCGAAGGCTGAACAAAACCATGCGGTTCTACTGGGAAGATTGCTGTTTCAAAGTTTTCTTTTTTAAGTTCTATTAAACGCTGTACTAAACGCACTGAATCTTGAAAGAACACATTATCATCAACCATAGGCGCATTTATTAATAAATGCTTTTTAAGCCCTTCTGCATAATAAATAGGTGAACTACGCTCATAGGCAATCGGGTCAACATCAGGGTGATTCAAAATGTTAGCCGTATAACCTGTGTTGTAATGAGCCCAATCAGTCACTGGACGAAGCGCTGCGCCTGATTGAAACAAGTCTGGCGCGGTAAATAACGCCATAAAAGTCATAAACCCACCATAAGAGCCACCGTAAGTCCCTACCGCTTGGGTATTAACATTGGCATTATCCGCCATCCATTTTACGCCATCGGCTAGATCTTGTGTTTCAGGTGTTCCCATTTGGCGATAAATAGCCGTTCGCCAATCACGACCATAGCCTTTAGATGCGCGGTAATCCATATCCATTACTACATAACCTTCATCTGCTAGTAATGAATGGAACATAAATTCACGGAAGTAGCCAGACCACCCCATGTGTGAATTTTGCAAGTACCCTGCACCGTGGTTAAAAATAACCGCTTTGCGGGTTTTGCCTGTTTCACCCTCTTGGTAATCAGCGGGGTAATAGACTTTGGCGTATATGGGCTGATCTGTATGACTTGATGGCACAGCAACAATTTTAGGCGCTGTGAGTTTTTTAGCTAAAAACGCATCAGATACCGTATTGGTTAAACGAGTCGCGGTTGTGTTTGCTTTAGCCTCTGCCACATAAAGTTCAGTCGGCATAGTGATTTTAGAATGTCTAAGTAATAACTTAGATTGATCAGGGCTTAAGGTGTAATCCGTCATACCGTTTAAGTCGGTTACTTGCTCACTAACACCTGTTTGTGGATTAACGCGGTATATTTCGTAAAGACCCGGATGCTCAATATTCGCTTTATAGTAAATAGCACTATTGTCATCAGTAAGGGTTAAGTCAGACACTTCAAACTGACCTTGTGTTAAAGCTATAGCTTTGCCATTTAAAGGTTTTTTATAAAGCTGACTGTACCCCGACTCTTCCGATAAATAATAAAGCGTGGTTGAGTCATTTAACCAACCAAAGTCGTTAAACGCATACGCAATCCACGCATCGTCATGTAAACGGTGTTGAGATACGAGTTTGTTATTTTCAAAATCAACGGTGGCCAACCAACGATCTTTGTTATCCCATGCTTCAAGCATAATCGCCACTTGGCTGCCATCATCGTTCCAGCTGATAGGCGATTGATCCCATCCCCAGTCTGAAATTACATTAATGCCACGCGGTTGTTTCTTAGACTTATACGTTTTGCCATCGCGGGCATAGTTTTCTTTTTTAATCTCAGCGAGTACATCTTCATCAAAACCAGGCAGGGTATTAAACCCTAAAGTAGTTTGGCTTTGATCTGCAAGGTTAATATAAATAATTTCAGAAGTTTGCTCTTTAGCGTCAGCCACACGACGGCGAACTTTCTTAGGCTCTATAGTCGCATCATCAGTGATGTAGTTAGGCATAATGTCGCCTTCACCACGCCATGAACTTTTTTCTTGAACAACCACAATTAACGCGTCGCCATTTGGAGAAAGCTGGGCTTCATCAACCGTGTTGCCATCGCCTAAATAGTAATGCGTGTTGGCAATTGAGCTATTTTGAGTTTTGACTTGCTCATTTCGCGCATACTTGTCTTGTTTGTTTTTATGCTGCAGTGCAATGTAATCAATCAGCTTATGTTGTTCTTTGGCAATATAAGTTGTTGGCTCTTTTACGCCTTGTGGTTTGTCAGCCAGTTTTAAATTAGCAATTTCACGGGTTAAACCTGTGGTTAAATCTACTTTAAAAAAGATATTACCTTGGCGATACGCTAAGTTACCATCGTTTAAAAATTGTGGTTTTGACTCGGTGGCTGAGCTTTGCGTAATTTGCTTAATTACGCCTGACTGTACGTTTTTAATAAATATGTTGCCTTCAAACACATAAGCTTGAAGTGATTTATCGTTAGAAAAAACAGCTTTGCTTGAGCCTACGCTGTGAAGCTGATTTAAAGCCACTTGCTCTGCTGTTTGAGCGTTTACAGCTTGAGTGAATAAATCTCTTAGCTCACTACCTTGTTGTTTTCGCGCGTAAATAACAGTACTTGAGTCAGCACTCCAAAATGCACCTTGCGGTTGACGTCCAATCCAATCAGGGTGAGCCATCGCTTGTTCAAGCGTAATTTTTGAGACACCCATGTCTGCAGGTGTGTTAACAACACTTGCAACCTTGGTATTTGTTTGAATAGCTGAGTCATTAGAAGTTGTGGCGGTTGCTGTACAGCCCGCTAACATAACACTTGACGCAACAGCCATTGCAACAAGTGTTTTAGAAGATGAAAATTTAAAAATCATAGTGCTTCTTGACGGTTATTATAATTAACCGTATTTAAGCAGAAGCACCTTTATAATTGCAATTATTTAAGATAAACAACGCTGATATCGGGGTGAGTAACCCGTTTATTCAACCGTTAAATCAAGCCATACCATACGGTGGTCACTTGATGCGTTTCTATCTTTGATTAAACGGTACAATTCGCTTTGTTTTTTCGGCCAAAATACGCCACCATCTTTAATGGTTAGTCCATAATTTGAAGGCAGAACATAATCAACGCGTGCTTGCCAATTAGCAGTGTAATTTTTAGCATAAGCTTGTGGGTATTGCTCTTTAGCGCCCTCACTGGTTGGAATAAAACCGGCATTAATCATCGGGCTTTTAAGTAACTGATCTGTTGTATTTGTGCGCTTTTTATCGCCCTCAGGGGCGGCATTTAGGTCACCTAAAATCACAAAGCGTGATTTTGCTGCAAGCCCGCCCTTTTTACCGTTATCGTCATACAGGTAACTTTCGTTATTAACGTAATCAGCAATTAATCTAATTTCATCATGATTACGAATGCCGTTTCTGTCTTCATCTCCATCAAACACAGGCGGCGTAGGATGCGAGGCTAACATGTGAACGACTTTATCATTTACTTTTACCGGTATATCCCAAAACGATTTAGAGCTTAAACGTAAAGCATTCCATTCTTCTTCGTTATACCAATTTGTATTGTTTTTTGGGTCTACCGGCATTTGTACATTCGGTAAATCTTTGTGCTTAAACGTTTGCAGAGTTCTGATGTTGTCAAAATCAATCGGGTAACGAGACAAAAACGCCATTGCGTAGTGGCCTTCAAAAAATCCAAAACCCTGTGCATCGCCCATCACACCATTTTTTTTGCCATCGTTGTCTAAATCAAACTCAGTTGCTAAGCCTGTGTTAACTGGTGCAATGTAAACATAAGGGTAATCGATAGCCGCTTGATCATTTTGCCCTACATTTAAGTAATGGGTTTTAAAGTATTCGATCCCTTGTGATTTAGGGACGTAGTCGAATTCATTTAAAAGCACGACATCTGGACGAACGCGTTGAATTATTTCAGCAATATTTTTAATTTGCTGGTGGTCAGAACGCAGCGCGTTAACCAAAGCATCGCTTTTTACTTTTTCATTTTTAGCGGTGTAATTGGTTGCATCCATACTGACATTAAACGTTGCGACCCGTAATGACTCTGCGTGAACATAGCTTTCTGAAACCAGTAACAATAAAAAGCCACCAATAATTTTAATACCGAGATCATGTCTCATTATATGAATCCATCTATGATTAATAATAAAATAACACAGCTAACCACGATCCAAAGAATCACAGCCATTAAAAACGGTTTAATTCCCGCTTGCTTTAGTACCGATAATGACAAACCACTGCCTATTAAAAACAATGTCATCACTAGTATTTGCTTCGCTGCAATGTTTATCAACTCCCAATAAAATGAAAGCGACGGCACATAGGTATTAATTAATGCTGCTAATAAGAAGCCTACAATAAATAATGGAATACTCGCCTTTTCATCTGAGCGCATAAACACACCTGCAAGCGTAGTATATGGAATAATCCACATAGCACGAGTAAGCTTCACTGTTGTTGCTATGCTCAGTGCCACTGCACCATAAGTAGCCGATGCACCTACCACGCTACTGGTATCATGAATTGCAAGTGCAGCCCATAATCCAAACTGCTCTTGGGTTAGTTCAAAATAATGCCCAATTGCAGGGAATAATAATAACCCTACACCATTGAGTAAAAATACGATAACCAGCGCCACAGCCACTTCATGATCTTTGGCTTTTATAACCGGTGCCATGGCCGCAATAGCGCTACCACCACAAATAGCGGTTCCAAAGGAAATTAACACGCCTGTGTTACGATTAAGTTTAAACACTTGAGTTAAAATTTCGCCAAGCCCAATTATGGCAGTTATACTGACAATTGTTAACACTAAAGAGCTGCGACCAACCTCAATTACCTGATTAAAATCAACAGCAAACCCCAATCCCACAACTGCCAACTTTAGCATCCATTTACTGGCCTTTTGTGATAACTCAGCAAACGGGTTACCCAAGGTAATCGAAAATAACGCCCCCATAACCAAGGCACTACCAGCGCCAATAAATGGAGTGATACACAAGGCCAGTAATATTATAAATACAGGTTTATGTAATTTAGCGATAATCATAACGTTAAGCGCGAATGAGTTTATTAGTCAGTTTATGGACAACGGGGGCAACAAATATAACCGTTGGAAAGGCAATACAAAAGGCACACACAATAATACAAAACTTTGGGTGGATCATTGAAAAGAACCTTTAGAAGGTAAAGCGATAAATTGAAGTTAAGTTCAATTTATCGCTTTGTTTTTTAACTTATAATAGCAATTTACTGGTAGCTAATACACCGGGGTAATCTTGCTCTGGCAAACACATTGCGAGTTCACCAAGGCGTTCACCTAATTGCTGTAAATTATCAGCAGATACATTAATGTGGCCCATTTTGCGACCAGGTTTTACACTTTTACCGTACCAATGGCTGGTTACATCTGCTGTTTTTAACACATCAATAGGGATTTGTGGTTGGCCTAATACATTTATCATAGCAGTAGGCTGCTTAATTTGCGTACTACCTAAAGGTAGGCCGGCAACAGCGCGCATATGGTTTTCAAATTGCGAGCAATGAGCACCTTGTTGCGTCCAATGGCCTGAGTTATGAACTCGCGGCGCAATTTCATTAACCAATAATGTACCTTGTACATCAAAAAACTCTATGGCCAATACACCTACATAATTAAGCTCATTTGCAATTCGGGTAAATGCCGTTATTGCTTGTTGCTCTAGTTGGCTATTATTGTTTTTACCTGCAACCGAAAGCGTTAGTACCCCCTCGGTGTGCTCATTTTCAGTTAATGGATAAATAGCAACGTTACCCTCTTTATCGCGCGCGCCAATAATAGAGACTTCACGATCAAAAGGGATCATTTTTTCTGCAATTATGGTGTGCGGAGCGTGCTCAGTGCCTGATGCAATAAAATCAGCCATTTCAGCCCAAATCTGTTCAATTTGATCGTCTGATTTTAAACGCCATTGGCCTTTACCATCGTAACCCGCTTGGCATGTTTTAATGACTAATGGCTTACCAAGTGTTTGAACCGCGAGTTCAAGATGCGCTTTTTCTGTAATTAATTGATATGGCGCGCATGCAACAGCGGTTTTATCTAGGAGCGCTTTTTCAAGCGCACGGTCGCCACCGGTTTTAATGGCTTGTTTGCCCGGATAAAACTTATTGCTATTACAACACTGTGTAAGTACATCATCTGGAATATGTTCAAACTCGGCCGTAATAGCATCAGCGTTTTCTATCGCTTGTTCGAGCGTTGTTGGGTACACTTCGTTTGTAAGCGGATGCACAATCTTTTTGCTGCCTACATCATAAGCAACCACATTTAAATTAAGCGGTGCACCAGCTAAGCTCATCATTCGTGCTAGCTGCCCTGCCCCTAAAATTAAAATATTCATGATTACTCTGCAGGATTTGGGTTAGCTAAAACAGTCTTAGTTTGTTCTTTACGGAACGCTTCGATTTTTGCGAATATTTCTGGATTTTGACATCCTAAAATTTGTGCCGCTAATAAACCTGCGTTTGCAGCACCGGGCTCACCAATAGCAAGAGTACCTACCGCAACACCTTTTGGCATTTGGCAAATAGATAACAGAGAATCTACACCGTTTAGCGCTTTAGATTTAACAGGTACGCCTAAAACTGGCAGAGATGTAAACGCCGCCGCCATTCCCGGTAAGTGCGCCGCGCCACCTGCGCCTGCAATAATAACTTTAATACCGCGTTCTGCGGCTGAACTTGCGTAATCGGCAAGTAATTGAGGAGTGCGGTGGGCAGAAACCACTTTAGTTTCATACTCAATGCCAAATTTTTCTAGCATAAGGGCGGCGTGTTCCATGGTTGGCCAATCTGATTTAGAACCCATAATAATGCCAACAGTCATAAATACTCCTCAGTAATGTATTTTAAAAATAGCGGACTTATGTCCGGTTTTATGGCGGCTATTATATACTTAAATGCTGCACTAATGCGACCAGCAGACAATAAAAAAGCCATGTTAAACATGGCTTTTTTTAAACAGCGAAACAATCAGCAATTAAGCTTCTTTACTCGCTAAATATTCTGAGTAGTTACCTCTAAAGTCGATAACTTTACCGTCTTTAATTTCCCAAATACGAGTGGCAACTGATGATACAAACTGACGGTCGTGTGACACAAACATCAAGGTACCTTCATACGCTTCAAGCGCTAAGTTAAGTGCTTCAATTGACTCCATATCCATGTGGTTGGTTGGCTCATCCATAAGTAAAATATTTGGCTTATGCATCATAATTTTACCAAATAACATACGGCCTTGCTCACCACCAGATATAACTTTTACTGATTTTTTTATATCGTTTTGTGAAAACAACATACGACCCAAGAAGCTACGCACTACTTGCTCATCGTCGCCCTCTTGTTGCCATTGCTCCATCCACTCAAACAAATTCATGTCTTTTTCAAACTCATCGGCATGATCTTGTGCATAGTAGCCAATGTTTGCATTTTCAGACCATTTAAACTCACCGCTTTTAGGCGCTAAACGTCCTGCTAAAGTGTTTAATAATGTTGTTTTACCCACACCATTTTCACCAATAATAGCAATGCGTTCACCTACTTCAACTAGGCCTTCTAATCCTGAGAATAATGTTTCTTCAAAACCTTGCGATAAGCTGGTCATTTCAAGCGCGTTACGGAATAACTGCTTTTCTTGTTCAAAACGAATAAATGGCGACTGACGTGACGACGCTTTTACTTCGTCTAATTGAATTTTATCAATTCGTTTTGCACGTGAAGTGGCTTGCTTTGCCTTTGACGCGTTGGCAGAAAAACGCGATACAAATTGTTGAAGCTCTGCTATTTGGCTTTTCTTTTTCGCGTTTTCACTTAATAAACGTTCGCGTGCTTGAGTAGCTGCAAACATGTATTCATCGTAGTTACCCGGGTAAATACGTAGCTCACCGTAGTCAATATCGGCCATGTGCGTACATACCGAATTTAAAAAGTGACGGTCATGCGAGATGATGATCATGGTACAATCACGTTGATTCAATACATCTTCAAGCCACTTAATTGTATAAATGTCCAAGTTATTGGTAGGCTCATCGAGCAGCATGATATCAGGGTCTGAAAACAAAACTTGAGCTAGAAGCACACGAAGTTTAAAACCTGGTGCAATTTCTGACATAGGTCCGTAGTGCTGCTCTGTAGCAATACCCACACCTAATAGTAACTCACCCGCTTTAGATTCAGCCGAGTAACCGTCCATTTCAGCAAATTCAGTTTCAAGATCGGCAACTTTCATGCCGTCTTCTTCACTCATTTCAGGTAGGCTATATATACGGTCACGTTCTTGTTTAATATCCCACAATTCTTTATGACCCATAATCACGGTATCAATAACAGAATATTCTTCGTAGGCGAATTGATCTTGGTTTAGTTTAGCAACGCGCTCATTTGGATCAGTACTTACGTTACCCGAAGATGGTTCTAATTCACCACTAAGGATTTTCATAAAGGTCGACTTACCACAACCATTAGCACCAATTAGACCATAACGGTTTGATTCGCCAAATTTAGCTGAGATATTTTCAAATAACGGTTTAGCACCAAATTGCATGGTGATGTTAGCTGTACTAATAATAGCGCTACCCTCCAAGGGAGACTGAAGTATTTAAATTGCGCGCAGTTTAAACCAAATCACCGTTTTTTTCTATGAAAGTTTATAGCACCAAACTCAAAGTAAACGGTGGCTGTTTATTAACTATAAAAGCAATTAAATAGCCAAAGTACTGGGCGAGAAAATGTGCTAAAAAGGTGAGTAAAACTCATTATTGTACCATTAATGCAGTAAAAAATGTTTAATAAAAAAACAACTAGCATCAAACCCTTTATAAATTATTTAATCGCGTTAACAGGCGACTTAGTCGCATTTTACTTTTATTAACAATTAATACGGCTATACTAACTTTTATTATAGTTTTAGAGTTTGAGCTCTACCCATGCCGACAGACGCAACTATGAAAAAAATTCAACACTCCCTCTCCTGCATTTAAGCCTAATATCTTATTCCAAAATTAAATGGCAGTTTATACGGCTACAAAATAAAAACAGCATTAACTTAAAATGAACAAGCCGCGTGTTTTGTGCTAATTATCATTGATAATTTTTCACTTTTGAGCCTTTTATTGCTTTGCTAGTCTGCATGACTTCGAATTTAGTAATTATAAAAACGTCTTTAATTTAGGCAAGGCACACACAATGAAAAGAAAATTAGTATCGCTAGCAATTGCGGGTATTTTAGCTGCTCCAACTGTTTCAGCAGTAGAAGTGTTTAAGGATGAAAAAAATACAGTCGCAGTAGGCGGATATATTGATGCGCGAGTGATAAATACTCAAGGTCAAAACGAAATCGTCAATGGTGCCTCACGAATTAATTTTGATTTTAAACGCCAACTAAAAAACGGCTGGGAAGCAATGGCTTTAGTTGAATGGGGTGTCAACCCTGTTGGCAGTAGCGATATTGTATACAACAACCGTTTTGAATCTATTCAAGATGAGTTTTTATATAATCGTTTAGGTTATGCAGGACTTAAACACGATAAATACGGCCAAATTACGATTGGTAAACAATGGGGTGCGTGGTTTGATGTTGTGTATGCAACAAACTACAGCTATGTATGGGATGGTAACGCTGCCGGTGTTTACACTTACAACAAAGACGATGGTGCAGTAAATGGTACTGGTCGTGGTGATAAAACACTGCAATACCGTAATAGCTATAACGACTTTGACTTTAGTGTTCAAACTCAGTTAAAAAACAGCGCTTTTTATACTTGTGATGTAAGCAATATTACAGAATCACAATGCCAAGCAAATTTTGAGTCTGGAGATGCTGCTGCACAACAAGTTGAATTTAACTATACGTTTGGCGGTGCAGTAACCTATAACGTGACTGATAAGCTAAAACTGACCGCGGGTATTAACCGCGGCGAGTTTGAATTAACGTATGGCGACGGAACAACCCGCTCTGTTGACGATTCAATTTATGGTGCAGGTGTTATTTGGGGCAATATTGATGCGCCAGGCTTGTATGTAGCCGCTAATATCAACAAAAACGAAAACCACGATACAGATAACATAGGTCGTTTAATTAAAGATGCGATTGGTATTGAAACATTTGTGTCGTATCGCTTTGATAACGATTTTAGACCATTTATTGCCTATAACTTATTTGATGCAGGTGATAACTACGTAATTCAACCAAACTTTAATGCCGATCCTAACGATGTATTTAAGCGTCAATTTGCTGTTATTGGTGTGCATTACTTAATTGACCAAAACACCAAACTTTATGTAGAAGCACGTAAAGACTTTGGTGATTTTGAAAGTAATAATAAACAGCAGCAAGCGCTAATGGAGCAATCTGAAGATGACGGTATTGCTTTTGGTTTTAGATACGTTCTTTAATCTCAGTTGAGCTTTCAAGCTTAAAATCACAAAGGTAAACTTAAAGCCCTGCAAAATAGCAGGGCTTTTTTTCGATTTGTTTAGTTGAAGCTTGAGCTATTTTTTCTTAAATGCTTTTTTTAACGCACGCGTCCCCTCTGTTGGCCCTAGAATAAGCCATAAAAAAGCAACCCCTCCTGGGACTAAAACTGCTTTTAATATTGGCCCTAGCAAATAAGAATAAAAATAAATTAGTGGAATAAAAAGTATATAACCAATAACACGTTTGATAAACTTCATGTAACATCCTTATAAAAATGAGCGTGCTCACAATATTAATTGAGCGCGCTCAATTAATCAAATAATGACTTAGCTCTTTTATTAAACAAACAAGTAAAGCATTGAAATATAATGAGTAAAAAAGAAAAAACACGCGATAAAATTTTAGCTTCAGCATGGGAATTATTTTTGCTGCAAGGTTACGATCACACATCAACAAGAGAAATAGCGGTTGCAGCCAATGTTGCTGTAGGTACAGTGTTTAGTCATTTTGAAAATAAAATTGATTTATTGATGGCCGGTATGCAACAACAAATAGCCGTTATTATTAACCAAGCAAAGCAGTTAGATACGCAGCACTCCCCTCGCTTAAAGTTACGTCACTACGCTCATCCGCTTTATTCTTTTTATTGTGAAAATAGTGAATTTAGTAAGCTATTAATTAGCGACATCATTTGGAGAACGTCTTTTTTTAAAGCGCAGATGGATGAATTTAAACAACTGCTTTTTAGTGAACAACCGAAGTTTGATGAAACAAAAGCAAGCGTAATGATGGACTGTTATTTTATGACCTTAATAGATGGGTTAAACGACCCCTTACCTAATGCTGAAAATATGCTTAGACAGTTAAGTAATAAAATAGCGCTTTTGTAATTAAGTCCTAAAGGTATAGACCGGTGCTGATATAAATAAAGCACCGTCCACCTTTTTTGTTATTTAAATTCTTTATTTAACGACTCAGATAGCCAAACTCAATAAGCGTTATAAACCCATCACTCCACTTATGAGTAAATTGATAATTTATATTACCTCATTGCTAAGATTACATTTAAACACCATTTAGTATGATGTGTTCTTTCGTGTATTACCTTACATCCACCAGCCAGCCATTTAAACCATAAAATAAGGTAATTTATAGCAAAACGGCTTAACTGTACACATATACAGTTAAGCCGTTTTACTAGTGCTACTCTTAATTAATAAATTCATCATAGCCCGTTAAAGCCCCCTTAATACTCAATGCTGGATTATCATTATGCTTTGCATCAGGGTTTACTTTACTCCTCCGCACTAACCAGTTATTAGTATGGCTTACTAAACTTTGCTCTAAGTTATTATAAGTCTTAAGCATTACTTTATGCTCAGCCCCGCCAAAAGTAAAATATAATAAGGTGGGTCTATAGTAGCTCTGTGTTTGAACTTGTAAAAAGGCATTAAAATGATTTAATACGGTCATATCGTCGTACCAAGGCGCAGGACTAAATGCAAAGTAACCATTAAATAGCATTGGTTTGGTGTGCAGCATATATAAAGTAAAACTGCCCCCTGCCGAGAATCCCGTTAATATACGGTTTTCAGTTAACCTGTATTTAGCCTTTAAATAAGTAATACCAATTCGCTTAATTAAGTGGTTTATTTTGAGGCTGAAAAAACGAGTTGATAGCTAGGCAAAAAATTCGCTATTTAGTTGTTCTAAATGAGAGTTTTTAACACAGGTAGCGACACGTTTAGCCCCGCAAAATGATTAAGTATTATTGCGGATTGGTATAAGTAGCTCTTGCTCTATAAAAGCAAAAAACAAATCAGCTTTACCAAAAATTTCTGGCGAAGTTTCATGTTTAGACCGAGGATTTGTATTAACGTCTTTCCTTGCATAAGGTGGTACTAAATCACGATTTCGCGTATCGATAAAAAACTGATTAGGTATAGCAACTAAAATAGCCTCATTTAATATGCTTTCAGTATTTAATGCTTTTAGTGCCTTATCCCAATTAGCTAAATTAAAATAACCATCTGTTTTTATAATAAGTGGATACGCTTTATTTTTGTCAAAATCATCGGGTAACCTTATAAATACCTTACAAGACTCATTAAGCACTTTCGAATCTAGGGTTACATCAACAAAGTCTGAAACATTATTTTGATAATAACTAAACCCAATTATTACAAACCCAAATACACTAACAACTAACAATACATTTAAAATAATCGCTTTTTTAATTCTCATGTGCCATCCATTTTAGTTAATTGCTTATGCCATACGCCGTTATTAAGTTGCTGGTTAAATACAAAGCCAAGTTTAGTGAGTAAGTTATAACAGCGAACATTTTTGCCATGAATTTCTGCATATAAGTGCTCAATGTTTAAAGAGCTATGCACTTCACTGACAAAGCCTTTAAGTACTTCTTGCATTAAGCCTTGCTGCCAATAGAGTGGATCCAGTTCAAAACCAATATAAGCACTTTTGGTTTGTTTACATATTTTATATAAGCCACATGTACCCAGTAGTTTGCCACTCATATTATGTTCAATTGCAAGCCGAACACCTTCACCTTGGTAATAACTCGATATATCATCTTGAATTAACTGCTTAATATGCTGTTTATTTAGCGGGGTTTTATAATCGTTAAACTCATAAACGAGTGGATTATTTAAAATTGTTAATAGCGCTGCGCCGTGTTTGTGGGTAATTAAACGTAAGGTAACGCGGGGTAATTTTATAGTTTTAAACATGCCTACGCCAAATAAAGTAAACGCGCTTTAAATAGCACTTTATAGAGCGTCATTATTAACTTACCATACCGTATTCACAAGCATTAATTGAGATAAACTATGAGTGACAATTTTAAAGTAATACAACCCACTACTACTGTTTACTGCCCAAAACGTGGTGAAGGTTGGACCCTTACCGGCATTACTAATATTAACGAGTTTACATCGGTTATGTTTGATGGCGTTCGTTATACCTTACCAGCACGTGAAATTGTAGAGCAGTTATTACCTAATCAATTAGCGCGTGAACAACAAGATAAGTAAGGTACTTGTAATAGAAAAAAGGCTGCAGTTATTTGTAGCCTTAAAGATTTTCATTATTAACGTTTTAAAACATAAATACCGAGTGGGGAATCTAGACGAAGGTTATGCTCATCAACATGTAACACTTCCCATTTTCTAACTACTTCTCCCGAAATTACATGTAATATTTTGCCTTCCCTCGTGTAAGGGTAGTACCTATTCCGATGTTTTTTCATTATTTGGAGAATACCTGAATTATCAATTTTTATTGTATCTATATCTGATGCAATAATTTCAATTAACTTCCATTTAAACTGAATATCATTCTCTTTCGAATAAAGTAAAGGTGAATAGATCAGCGTAATTAAAATAGCGAGACATTCCAAGCCCTGACCAAATTGCATATGCCATTCCAACAGGAATTGATTTGAGAGTGAGTGAAAGCAGATAAAACGCTGCACCATAACCAACAACAAGTAACGAAGGAGCTAATTTAGTAAAACCCTCACTAGACTTCAAACTAGATGTTGCAATTACCTCATAAATGATAGCCGCGGATAAAAATATCCAGTTCTTCATAGCTTTCTCCGGTTTTTATATCTCGCGCAAGAATATACTAATATTCAAGAAATAAGCAGTCTTGTTCTTTCAAAAAAACTGTGAGCACATGAAGCATCTAAAGCTTCGTTAAGCGGTGAGTAGCAGTTGGCTATAATTGTGGGGCGGAGCCGAGCCAACTGTTACTAATCCGCCTTAAACGCCTTATTATGTGCTGCTGAACGCTTACTTAGAAAAGATCTACTTTTTTAGATGCTGAGTTAGGGATATTATCATCTGAAAATTTCCCACATATTGACGCCATTCCTAACTTTCTAGCATCATTGGGTAAGCCAAATCTGGCAGAAACCCTGCTTACTGCATCATCGCATCTATGCCACTCATCTTTATCTCCAAGTAAGTACGCTATGCGAGAGTAAAAAAGGTCATACACGTAAGGATGATCAGGTTTCCCATTTTTGCCAACAGGTAGCCCTAAAGTAAGAAGACTTTGATTTATTTCAGTTTCTTCTATTTCTAACCGAGACCTTGTAATTCCATTTTTTTCTTGTGCGACAAAATTAAATGCGTACCCGTCAATTTCATTTGCGACAACGTAATAACCAATAGATGTTCTAGTTGCATTAAACCCATCTGGTGTATTTTCGAAGTTAACGTCACTAGGATCTGAAAGTCGAATGACTTCTCTTGCAGCAGATATAACTTCCTCTTTATTGTGATTTTTATATTCCCTTAATTTCCATTCCTCCTGAGAAAGATCTGGACGTTGGCTTGCACAACCAGCTAATACTAAAATTAATGCAGCCACTACTAATTTAACCATTTACTACTCCTTGGTTTCCTTGGTTATTAAAATTCCTGATGGTATAACTGTACCAAAGCACATACAACTTTATCAGAGGACACTTTCCTCTTTTTATGAGTAATGTATGTCTTCTTAATTATTTTTAATATTAGTAACAAATCCTGTAACACATTGCCAGCTTTAAACTTTAAGACAGGCTGTTCTTTTATTAAAATGAAGAAAAGAGGGAAACCTCCTCATTTCTTGACTTAGGAGGAAAAATACCAATGCTGTATATAAATACAGATAAGTAGGATTTAAAATGAAAACTAAGTCCCCTTTCCTTAATAGTATTATCAACTATATGTATAGCCATCATTATGCTAAAAAATCTATTGAAACTTATGTCTTTTGGATTGCTGCCTATATCCATTTTCATAATAAGCGATACCCTACCAGTATGGGCAATAATGAAGTGGAAGTATTTTTAAATCACTTAACAATTACTAAAAAAGTGGCAGCGAGTACACAATCAACCGCTTTAAATGCACTTGCTTTTTTAATATAAACATATTATCAAGAATGAGCTTTCATTAGATTTAAATTTCATCAAAAGTAACCGCCAACAGAAACTTCCTGTCGTACTTACACAAACTGAGGTATCGCTACTTTTTAGAAATATAAATAAGCGACATTATTAGATAGCAAGCTTGCTATATGGAAGTGGTTTACGGCTGATAGAAGCAGTAAAAATAAGAGTTCAAGATATTGACTTCGACTATAAAAAAATACGTATATGGAACGGTAAGGGTAATAAAAATCGTATTGTGACACTTGTTGAAGAATTAATACCAATGCTAAGAAATCAAATAATTCAAGTTGATGAATATTTACAGTTAGATTTAAAAAATGATGCGTACGCCAGTGTATGGTGCCTCATCGAATTAGTAAAAAATACCCAAGTGCTAATAAGTCATTACAATGGCAGTTTCTGTTCCTATCACATAAATTAAGTACAGCCCCTGAAACAGGAGAAATAAGACGCCATCACTTAGATCGTTCAGGGGTAAGAAAGGCAGTTAAGCTGTCTTCAACAAAAGCTGAAATTAATAAACACGTTACCCCACATACTTTACGTCACTCTTTCGCTACGCATATGCTGCAAAGCGGCGCTGATATCCGCACAGTACAAACACAGTTAGGCCACAGTGACATACGTACTACACAGATTTATACGCATGTTTTACAACAAGGTGCTAACGGGGTTGTTAGCCCTTTTTCAAGGTTATAAACCTCCCCTATTGAAAACAAAAAAGCACAACTCGCTTGAGCTGTGCTTCCAATAAATAAATGAGAGCTGACAAATTACAAACGAATACCACCGTCTATTTCTACCACGCGGCCAGTAAAAAAGTCGTTTTCGATAATATACTGAGCAGTATGGGCTATTTCAGCGGTTTCACCTAAGCGCCCTACAGGGGTTACTGCTAGCATGCGCTGTTTGGCTTCTGGCTTCATTGCATCGGTCATGGCGGTGCTAATAACACCTGGGGCAATGGCACCAACGCGGATACCAAAACGGCCAAGTTCTTTAGCCCATGTAGTGGTTAGTGCCACAACACCCGCTTTTGAGGCAGCGTAGTTAGTTTGGCCAATATTACCCGCACGCGCTACGCTCGACATATTTACAATTACGCCGCCTTTGCCTGATTCAATCATGTGGCTAGCCGCTTCGCGCCCGGCTAAAAATACACCTGTTAGGTTAACGTCAATCACTGATTGAAATTGATCAAGCGACATTTTTTTAACCACTTTGCCATCTTTGGCTTTTATAAACATGCCATCGCGTAAAATGCCGGCGTTATTAATTAATACCCCAATGTGACCAAAGTCACTGTTAATGGTATTAAAAACTTCTTCAACTTCGCTCTCAACGGTTACATTAGCGCTGTAGCCTTTTATAGTACCCGTTACGCCTTGTAATGCAGATAGCTGCTCGGTTGCTTCATTTAACTGTGCTTGTGCCATATCAATTAAGGCAATATTAGCGCCCATTAAGGCAAACCTTTGCGCCATTGCAAAACCTAAGCCTTGTGCGCCACCGGTAATCACTACGGTATTATTTTTTATTTCCACGATACTTTCCTACTTCGAAAACAATTTAAAAATGGCACTAAAATCATCACTACCCGCACCTTGGTGCTGCATCATAGTGTATAAATTTTTAGCCATTGAGCCCATTGGCGTTAGTGAATTACTCTGCTGCGCTGCTTCCATAGCAAGGCCTAAGTCTTTAGCCATTAAATCAACCATAAAGCCAGGTTTATAATTATTACTTGCAGGAGCGGTATCCATAACACCTGGACAGGGGTTATAAAGTTCTAACGTCCAGTTTCGACCCGAGCTTGCGCTCATTATGTCGCTGAGTACTTTTGCGTCGAGGCCGTTATTAATGCCCATTTGAATGGCTTCACTGGTGCCTGCCATTAAAATACTCAACAGCATATTGTTACATATTTTGGCAACTTGCCCTGCACCAATATCACCAGCATGGAATATGTTTTTACCCATATCGACTAATACAGAATTCGCTTTATCAAATGCAGCTTGCTCACCACCAACGATAAACGTAAGCGTTCCTGCTGTTGCACCTGCTACACCACCCGATACCGGTGCATCAACAAACGCAATACCTTGCTCACTTAGGGCATGGCCTACATCACGGGCTGATTGCGCATCTATAGTTGAACAATCAATCACTAAGGTGCCTTTACTCAGTATTTTAATTAAACCCGATTGCTCGTCTGTGCCTAAATAAAGTGATTTAACATGTTTGCTTGCCGGTAGCATGCTAATTAGCACATTAACGTTGGTTGCACAGGCTTGTGCATCTTTTGCTGCATTGGCACCTTTTTCAACTAGCTCGTTCACTGCATTAGCACTTAGGTCGAACACGCTCACCGTATGGCCAGCTTTAATTAAATTAGCCGCCATTGGGCCGCCCATGTTACCTAAACCAATAAATCCTATATTGAGTTTACTCATCGCTTTACCCTTGTAAATTAAGTTGAGAAAAGTACGGCTCTAGCGGATGTTGCTCGCCAAAGCGATTTGCAAAAAAGCTCTCTACCACTTCTTTTGGTACATCAGCTAACGTTTTAAACTGCCAGTGTGGCGCACCGTCTTTATCGATTAGTAAGGCACGTACACCTTCTTGAAACTCGCCCACTTCACCGGCACGAACCGACATCGCAAGCTCCATTTTAAAACACTCTGCCAACGTTTTACCTTTGCTGTGTTTGAGCTGCTCACTCACTAAGGCACAACTTAATGGGCAACCATGCGCCAACGATTTTTGTGCGCGTTGTAGCCATTTGTCATCAGTGGTTAGGTTTAAAATGTAATCTACCTGCTGCTCTAATGTGTCAAACTCACCAAGCTTTTGAATCAAGCTTAAGTTTGCTTTTAAATTACCTTTGGGCATACGACTAGAGTTGTTATCTAACTCAATTAGCAAGTTACTTAGCTTGTCGTGGTTTAAGCTTGCTGTTTTACCCCATTTTGTATTGAGTAATGCTTCAACAAGCTCTGGGTACTTATCGGCATTTACAAAGTGGTCGGCAAGCGATACAAGCTTAGCGTCTTCACAATTTATAGATGCCGAGGTCAGCCCTAAAAACAAACCAACATGGGCGGGCATTTTATGTAAAAAATAACTGCCGCCTACATCAGGGTAAAGCCCAATAGTTTGCTCTGGCATGGCAATGCGTGATGTTTCGGTAACCACACGATGACTGGCACCGGCCATTAAACCTAAACCGCCGCCCATTACAATCCCGTTACCCCAGACTAAAATGGGTTTGTTGTAACAATGAATAAGGTAATCGAGCTGATACTCTTGAGTAAAAAACTCTTCAACCAGTGAGCTCGGTTTACCTTCACTCATTGCTTTGTGTAAGCTCACTACATCGCCACCGGCGCAAAATGCTTTTTCACCTGCGCCTTTAAGAACCACTAATGCAATGTTATCGTCTTTGTCCCATTGCTGTAGTTGCGGCTCGAGTAAGCTGATCATTTCAAAATTTAACGCGTTTAATGACTTAGGCGCGTTAAGCGTAGCAAAACCAATGAGTCGGCCATTGTCTGTGGTTGCCGTTTCAAATACCACGGCAGCATCAGCTGAATTTAAACGGGTTAATTCACTCATTAGCCATTCACCCAATTAGCTTTGCGCTTTTCTAAAAAGGCGTTCACGCCCTCTTGCTGATCTTCGGTATCAAATAAACCAACAAACAGTTCACGTTCCAGTGGCAACGCATTTGCCATAGGTTGATGACGCCCTTTTTGAATCAATGTTTTACACGCAGCAACCGACGATGGGCTTTGCTCTGCCACTTGGTTTGCCAGTTTTAGCGCTGCTGCAAAACTTTCACCTTGTGCAACCACTTCTTCCACTAAGCCAATTTGTAGGGCTTTATCGGCTTTTAAGCGCTCACCGCATAAAATCATGCGTTTTGCCCAGCCCTCGCCAACAAGCCATGCTAAGTTTTGCGTTCCACCAGCACAGGGTAATAAACCCACTTTTGCTTCAGGCAATGCCATTTGTGCTTGCTCTTCTGCAATACGAATGTCGCAAGCAAGTGCTACTTCAAGGCCGCCACCCATTGCATAACCATTAATGGCTGCAACCGACACGCCTCTAAAATTAGTTAACGCTTCAAACGCTTCACCAAATACACATGACATATCTGCAGCGACACCTTTATCGCCACTGGCAAATACATTGAGGTCGGCACCGGCGCTAAAAAACTTCTCGCCTTCACCAGTCAGTACTAATGCATAAATATTTTTATTGGTATTTAATTGGTTAACCGTGTCTTTAAGCGCCACTAAGGTGTCTTTAGTCCAGGTATTCGCTGGCGGATTCGACATAGTTAAAATAGCTACATGGCCTTCAATAGTTAATTCAATGCTAGGATTTGACATACTAATCTCCTTATAAAACTTCGCTGGCTGATTCGGCTAAAATACGACGCGCAATAATCACACGCATAATTTCGTTAGTGCCCTCAAGAATTTGATGAACACGTACATCTCTAACATGGCGCTCAAGCGGGTATTCTTTTATGTATCCGTAGCCACCATGAATTTGCAGCGCGTCATTACAAACAGTAAAACCTACATCGGTTGCAAAGCGTTTAGCCATAGCACAATAAGTGGTTTTTTCACTGTCGTTAGTATCGAGTTTAAACGCCGCTAAGCGCACCATTTGGCGTGCTGCTACAAGCTCGGTATTCATATCGGCAATTTTAAACTGTAGCGCTTGAAACGCAGCCAATGGCTTACCAAATTGGGTACGCTCTTTTAAATACTCACGTGCGGTATTAAGTGCCGCTTGGGCTGTACCAATAGAGCAAGTGGCAATATTAATACGGCCGCCGTCTAAACCTTGCATGGCGAATTTAAAGCCTTCACCTTCTTGGCCTAATAAGTTTGCGGCTGGAATACGCACATCTTCAAAGCTAATTAAACGTGTGGGCTGTGCATTCCAGCCCATTTTTTCTTCTGCTTTGCCGTACTCAATGCCTTTGGCATCTGCTGGTACAACAAACGCTGAAATGCCGCTTGGGCCATCTGCCCCTGTACGCGCCATGACCACTAATATTTCTGTTTCACCGGCACCTGAAATAAACATTTTTGAGCCGTTAATAACATACTCATCGCCATCGCGAACTGCTTTAGTTTTTAACGACGCAGCATCAGAGCCAGAACCTGGCTCCGTTAAACAGTACGATGCCAGTAATTCACCCATTACCAATTGCTCAACGTATTTGTCTTTTACTGCATCGGTGCCAAAGCTTGCGATCATCCAGGTTGCCATATTATGAATGGTTAACATTGCCGTTGTTGCAGTACAGCCCAGTGCAAGTTGCTCAAAAATAATGCTTGAATCTAAACGAGATAAACCTAAACCACCGGCTTCTTCTGGGGTGTATAAACCACAAAAACCAAGCTCACCAGCGGCTTTAATTGTGTCTTTTGGGAAAATATGTTCGCGATCCCACTTGGCAGCGTGTGGTGCTAGTTCAGATTCTGCGAATTGACGCGCCGTTTGCGCAAAAGCTTGTTGATCTTCAGATAAGTTAAAGTCCATGGTAGACCTCTTGTTGTGTTTTGTTTGTTGTCGGTGCATCCCATAACGGGAGTAATTAGTGAGGAGCGACAACACTGTGTGTTCTGCCCCTCTTTTTTATTAATTATTCAGTGCAATATTATTTAAGATTAATACTCATGTTTGGACCTGAGGCAATGTCATCCTCAAACCAACGAGAGGTAATAGTTTTAGTTTCTGTGTAAAAACGAATACCTTGTTTACCATAGGTGTGAGTATCGCCGTAGAATGAGCCTTTCCAGCCAGTAAACGAGAAAAATGGCAACGGCACAGGAATAGGCACATTAATCCCCACTTGACCCACTTCAATTTCGTGTTGGAACTTACGTGCAGCTGCACCACTTGATGTAAATAGTGAGGTACCGTTACCGTAAGGGCTTTCGTTAATAAGGGCGATGGCTTCTTCAAGGGTATCAACAAACATACACGCCAGTACTGGGCCAAAAATCTCTTCTTTGTACAAGTTCATCTCTTTGGTTACATCAGTAAATAACGTTGGACCTACCCAGTTACCTTGCTCAAACCCTTCAACAGTAAAGTCAGAGCCATCAATTAAACAGGTTGCGCCTTGCGCTTTACCATCGGCAATCAATGATAAAATACGCGCTTTTGCTGCAGGTGATGTTTGCGGACCATAAGCAGCGTCTGCATCATCCCAAACACCTGGGCGTACACCTTCAAAGCCAGCTTTAATTTCATCAACCCAGTCTTTTGCTTGGCCAACAAATACCGCCACTGAAATACCCATACAACGCTGGCCTGCCGCACCAACTGATGCGCCTACTAAGTTATTAACAACATGCGATTTACTCGCGTCAGGCATAATCACCATGTGGTTTTTAGCGCCAACACACGCTTGCACACGTTTTAGGTGTTGTGTGCCTTTAGAATAAATGTATGCACCCACACCACACGAGCCAACAAACGAAATAGCACGAACGGCTTTGTCTTCTAATAAGCGGTCAACTTGTGGTTTTGTACCGTGTACTACTTGTAACACGCCTTTTGGTGCACCGGCTTCAATAAATAGCTCAGCTAAGCGCATAGGCGTAAGTGGGTCTTGCTCAGACGGCTTTAAAATAAAGGTGTTACCACACACAATTGCCAGTGGGAACATCCACAATGGGATCATGGCCGGAAAATTAAATGGGGTAATACCTGCACATACACCTAGTGGCTGCATGTATGAATAGGTATCGATTTTACGCGCTACGTTTTCCATCGTCTCGCCCATCATTAACGATGGTGCATTAGCAGCTTGCTCAACCACCTCAATACCACGCCACACATCGCCTTTTGCATCTTCAAATGTTTTACCTAGCTCATGACAAATAATAGTGGCTAATTCATCATGGTTTTCTTTTAACAGCGCCGCGTATTTCATCATAATGCGCGCACGTTCTGTAATTGGTACGTCTTTCCAGGTTTTAAACGTTTCACTGGCAGAAGCAATAGCCGCGTCCATTTCAGCGTCTGTAGCACAAGGTACTTGCGCTAACACTTCTTGATTAGCAGGATTTACAACATCAATTAGTTCATTTGAAGTTGATTGAATAAATTCGCCGTTAATGAGTAAGGGTACTTGGTGCATAATTAAAATCCTATTGATTAAATTGGGGACCGCAGCGTTTTTGTTATAGTTGCTGCGGCTTTATTATTAGTTAAAGTGCTTCTACGGCCATGGCAACGGCTTCACCGCCACCAATACATAAAGAGGCTACGCCCTTTTTAAGACCCCGGTTTTTAAGTGCATGGATAAGTGTTACTAAAATACGCGCACCGCTAGCACCAATAGGATGACCTAATGCACAGGCGCCACCGTTAACATTAACTTTGTTCTCATCAAGCTTTAACTCGTTAATAGCTAGCATGGTAACCATGGCAAACGCTTCGTTAATTTCCCATAAATCAACATCTGCGGTTGTCCACCCTGCTTTTTCAAGCACACTGTTCATTGCACCAACAGGCGCTACGGTAAATTCACTGGGTTTTTGAGAATGCGTGCTGTGAGCAACAATTTTGCAAAGTGGTGTTAAACCCTCTGCTTTTGCTTTTGATTCGCTCATTAAAATCAGTGCTGCGCCACCATCTGAAATAGACGATGAGTTTGCCGCAGTAATGGTGCCGTCTTTTTTAAATGCTGCACGTAAACTTGGGATTTTTTCAGGGCGAGCATTACCAGGTTGCTCATCAATTGAAACGGTGACATCGCCTTTACGTGTTTTAATAGTGTGCGGTGTAATTTCGGCTTCAAAACTGCCATTTTCAATTGCAGCTTTTGCTTTAGTCAGTGAGCTTAATGCAAAATTATCCATTTGCTCACGGCCAATACCGTATTCATCGGCTGTGTCTTGAGCAAAACAACCCATTGCTTTATTGTCGTAAGCATCTTCAAGGCCATCACTCATCATATGATCTTTTATTTCACCGTGGCCCATACGCATACCGCCACGGGCTTTAGGAATAAAATAAGGCGCATTGGTCATACTTTCCATACCACCGGCAATGGCTGATTCAATAGAACCTGCTTTAATAAGGTCATTCGCTAACATGGCCGCTTTTAAACCCGAGCCACATACTTTATTAATTGTGGTAGCGCCTGTGCTTAGTGCTAGCCCTGCTTTAAGCATAGCCTGACGTGCAGGCGCTTGGCCTAAGCCAGCTGGCAATACACAGCCCATAATCACTTCATCAATTGCATCATTGCTTAAACCCGTTTGAGCAAGTGCACCTGCAATAGCTGTAGCACCTAGTTCGGTAGACTGCGCATCACTTAGTGCGCCCATAAATCCACCCATTGGGGTGCGTTTTGCTGCTACAATTACAACGCTTTCGAAAGACATAAAAGGCTCCATTTTCAATTAACGCAAACATGTTTTATTATGTTTAGCTTAATGTTTAAACTAATCTGATAAATACGAGCATACATAAAATTTACGTTTACGCCAACGTAAATCTAAAATCAACTTTCTAATTAGTGTAAAAACTGTAAAGCAAGCTTGCTAAAAATGTATTACAACCTCCATAAATGGCTTATAACGTTTATAAACACTCAACTTCTACTGTAAACCCGCCTTTATTTTGTACGTCTAAAGTATAACAATTAAATCGCACTTTACCTTTACGTAAACTTCACTTATATTGGTGATATTCGAATGAGGTAAACATTACAATGAAATCAGATAATCAAACAAACTTTGCAAATTCAGCCAACGAGCCGGCTAAAAACGAACAAACTTTTAGTATCAGCGAATTGGCTAAAGAATTTGATATTACTACCCGCTCTATCCGTTTTTACGAAGACCAAGGGTTAATATCGCCAGAGCGCAATGGCCAAACACGTATTTACTCAAAGCGCGATAAAGTACGCCTAAAGTTAATACTTCGTGGTAAACGTTTAGGGTTTACCTTGGCTGAAACCGGTCGTTTGTTTGAACTGTATGATGCAGACAAATCAAGCGCTAAACAGTTAGTTACTATGCTTGACCTCATCAGCGAAAAAAAGGCCGACCTATCTCAACAAATGGACGACATTAAAGTTGTACTAATGGAGTTGGTTACCGCAGAACGTCGTTGTCGCGACACGCTTAGCAAAATAGATGAATAAAATATAATAAACGTCATCAAACACACAGGAATGAATCATGAGCACTATTTCACTATATAAAGAAATGAATTTTGGTCTTGGCGAAACAGCGGACATGATCCGCAGTCATGTAAACAGCTTTGCCAGTCAAGAAATTGCCCCACTAGCTGAAAAAACAGATCTGGATAATGCGTTTCCCAATCAACTTTGGCCGCAAATGGGTGAAATGGGCGTTTTAGGCATGACCGTTGATGAAGAATTTGGTGGTGCGGGTTTAGGTTATTTAGAGCACGTTATTGCCATGGAAGAAATTAGCCGTGCAAGTGCCTCTATTGGCTTAAGCTATGGTGCGCATTCAAACCTGTGTGTTAATCAAATAAACCGTAATGGATCACAAGCACAAAAAGAAAAATACTTACCTAAACTAATTAGCGGTGAACACATTGGTGCCTTGGCCATGAGTGAGCCTAATGCGGGCTCTGATGTTGTATCAATGAAACTTAAAGCCGAGAAAAAAGGCGATAAGTACATTTTAAACGGCAATAAAATGTGGATCACCAATGGCCCTGACGCAGATACACTGGTTATTTACGCAAAAACAGATTTAAATGCCGGTGCTAAAGGGATTACCGCCTTTATTGTTGAGAAAACATTCCCTGGTTTTTCTACCGCACAAAAACTCGACAAACTCGGTATGCGCGGATCAAACACCTGTGAACTGGTATTTGATAACTGTGAAGTACCCGAAGAAAATATTTTAGGTAACTTAAACGAAGGCGTTAAGGTACTTATGAGCGGCCTTGATTACGAGCGAGTTGTTTTAGCTGCAGGCCCGTTAGGAATTATGCAAGCATGTATGGACATTGTGGTGCCTTACATTCATGAGCGTAAGCAGTTTGACAGTCCTATTGGTCAATTTCAGTTAATTCAAGGCAAAATTGCCGATATGTATACACAAATGAATGCAGCCCGCTCTTATGTGTACACAGTAGCAAAAGCCTGTGATCGCGGCGAAACCACCCGTAAAGACGCAGCTGGCGCAATTTTATACGCTGCAGAGCTTGCAACTAAAATGGCGCTTGATGCAATCCAAATTTTAGGCGGCAATGGCTACATAAACGAATACGCAACAGGTCGTTTACTGCGTGATGCGAAATTATACGAAATTGGCGCAGGCACCTCAGAAATACGCCGCATGTTGATTGGCCGTGAATTATTTACTGAAAGCCGTTAAGGATTAATTTATGACGATTTTAAAATCGAGCGTTAATCCCCACGATCCTAGTTTTGTGCAAAACCACAAAAATATGTCGGCGCTGGTGGATGATTTACGCGATAAAGTTGCCAATATTAGCTTAGGTGGTGGCGCTGCACTTAAAGAGCGCCATGAAAGCAGAGGAAAGCTGTTTGTTCGTGACCGTATCAGTACTTTATTAGATGAAGGCTCACCCTTTTTAGAAATATCGCAATTTGCTGCATTTGGTGTGTATGAACAAGAGATACCTTGTGCCGGTGTGGTTGCAGGTATTGGTCGCGTAAAAGGCGTTGAATGTATGGTGATTGCAAACGACGCGACAGTTAAAGGTGGCACCTATTTCCCGCTTACTGTTAAAAAGCATTTACGCGCACAAGATATTGCTGAGCGTTGCCACTTACCGTGTATTTACTTAGTTGATTCTGGCGGTGCCAACCTGCCAGAGCAAGACGATGTATTTCCAGACAAACTGCACTTTGGACGTATTTTTTACAATCAAGCACGTATGTCGGGTAAAGGCATTCCACAAATTGCAGTGGTTATGGGCTTATGTACCGCAGGTGGTGCGTATGTACCCGCTATGGCCGATGAAAGCATCATCGTAAAAGAGCAAGGCACTATATTTTTAGCAGGTCCACCACTGGTAAAAGCGGCAACCGGTGAAGAAGTTACCGCAGAAGAACTTGGCGGCGCCGATGTTCATTGTAAAACATCGGGTGTGGCCGATCATTACGCAGAAAATGATGCCCATGCATTATCGATTGCACGCCAATGTATAGAGCGAATTAATTACACACGCCCTACCGCCCCATTATTAGATGACGTAAAAGCCCCCCGTTATGATATTAACGAGCTTTACGGCATTGTTGGTACTGATCTTAAAAAGCCATTTGATGTGCGTGAAGTAATAGCTCGCACTGTCGATGACTCGTCTTTTGATGAATTTAAACGTTACTTTGGCGAAACACTGGTGACAGGCTTTGCCAGCATTTATGGCAACCCTGTGGGCATAGTGGCTAATAACGGTATTTTATTTAGTGAGTCGGCGCAAAAAGGCGCGCACTTTATTCAACTGTGTGCCCAGCGCAACATTCCATTGGTATTTTTACAAAATATTACTGGCTTTATGGTCGGTAAAAAATACGAAGCCGAAGGCATTGCTAAACATGGCGCTAAAATGGTGATGGCGGTGTCGTGTGCTGATGTACCAAAATTCACCGTGCTTATTGGTGGCTCTTATGGCGCCGGCAATTATGGAATGTGTGGCCGTGCATTTGAACCGACCATGATGTGGATGTGGCCAAATGCCCGTATTTCAGTCATGGGTGGTGAGCAAGCTGCAGGTGTTATGGCACAAGTTAAACAAGATGGATTAGCCCGTAAAGGCGAAAGCATGAGCGAGCAAGAAGTTAGCGATTTTAAAAAGCCAATTATTAGTCAATACGAACAACAAGGTCATCCTTATTATGCCAGTGCCCGCTTATGGGATGATGGCATTATAGACCCTGTCGATACACGCAATGTTCTTGGGCTTGCACTTAGCGCAGCTAAAAATGCACCACAGCGTGAGTCTAAGTTTGGCGTATTTAGAATGTAACCGGAGCGCACAATGTCAGTAACACTACAAATAACAAAATCTAATGTGGCTGTACTCGTTTTAAGCCGCCCAGAAAAACGTAATGCATTTAATAGCGACGTTATCCATGAGCTTATTCAATGTATTGAACATGCTAATACGCTCGATATTCGTGCCTTAGTCCTCAAAACCGAAGGTAAACATTTTTCAGCCGGTGCCGACTTAGCCTGGATGAAATCGATGGCAGATAATAACTATAACGATAACCTAGCTGATTCAATGCAACTGGCTAAACTTATGCAAGTATTAGCACAGAGCCCGCATCCTACAATTTGTGCGGTACAAGGTGCCGCCTTTGGTGGAGCATTAGGGTTAATTGCCTGCTGTGATATTGCGCTTAGTAAAGACGATGCACAATTTTGTTTAAGTGAAGTTAAACTTGGGCTAATACCTGCCGTGATCAGCCCTTATGTGATTAAGGCCATTGGTGAGCGTGCCGCACGCAGATATTTTTTAACTGCAGAAGTGTTTGATGCCCACACAGCAAAGCAACTGGGTTTAGTGCATCAAATTACTGGGAACTTAGAAACAGCCCTCGATAATTTGCTGCAAACCTTGATTGATAACGGCCCTATTGCCGTTAAGGCCGCAAAAGCACTTATTAACGATGTTGCCAATAAAGAGATAAACGAGGAGCTAATTGCACTGACTGCAGAGCGTATAGCTAAAACTCGTGTATCAACTGAAGGCCAAGAAGGACTGAGCGCCTTTTTTGATAAACGCCCTCCCCAATGGCAACTCTAGGACGCATTATGAACACAGTACAATTACAAAAAATTCTGATTGCTAACCGTGGCGAAATTGCCTGTCGTATTATGCGCACCGCAAAGCAAATGGGCTTAACCACGGTTGCGGTGTATTCAGATGCAGATAAAAACGCGCAACATGTAAAAATGGCCGACGAAGCCTACCATATTGGTGCTGCGCCAAGTAAAGATTCATACCTAGTCGCAGATAAAATTTTGCAGGTTGCTAAAGCCAGTGGCGCTGATTGCATTCATCCAGGCTACGGCTTTTTATCTGAGAACAGTGAATTTGCTAAAGCCTGTGAAGCCCATAACATTGCTTTTATTGGCCCACCAGCAACGAGTATTGAAGCAATGGGCTCAAAAACCCGTGCTAAAGAAATAATGGCCGCGGCAAACGTTCCTTTAGTACCTGGTTACTATGGTGATAAACAAGACCCTGCTTTTTTGCAATCTGAGGCTAAAAAAATTGGTTACCCTGTTCTTATCAAAGCGGCCTTTGGCGGTGGCGGTAAAGGGATGCGAGTGGTAGAAAAGCCGAAAGACTTTATAACTGCACTTGAAGGCGCCCAACGTGAAGCCATTGCCGGTTTTGGTAACGATTTAGTGCTATTAGAGCGCTACGTTAATCAACCTCGCCATGTTGAAGTACAAGTATTTGCAGATAATCACGGTAACTGTGTTTATTTGGGTGATCGTGACTGTTCGTTACAACGCCGACACCAAAAAGTGATTGAAGAAGCCCCTGCTCCAGGTTTATCTGATGCGCTGCGTAAAGAAATGGGCGAAGCGGCTGTACGCTGTGCATTAGCCATTAATTACCGTGGTGCCGGTACCGTTGAGTTTTTACTTTGCGGTAATGAATTTTTCTTTATGGAAATGAACACTCGCCTGCAAGTAGAGCACCCAGTGACCGAAATGGTAACCGGCGTTGATTTAGTAAATTGGCAAATTAATATTGCGGGCGGGCAAACACTGCCGTTAAAGCAATCTGATATTCAACTGCAAGGCCATAGCTTTGAAGCGCGTATTTACGCCGAAGACCCTGCAAATGACTTTATTCCGTGTTCAGGCACCATTGAAGCGTTACACGTCCCCGTTAATAGTGAATTTGTACGCATAGATACCGGGATTGCCCAAGGTGATGAAATAAGCCCTTATTACGACCCAATGATTGCAAAGTTAATTGTTCATGATGATAATCGCGAACAAGCGCTTTCTCGTTTGCAACAGGCGCTTGAACAATTTCATTTAGCGGGCTTTAGTACCAATATTGGCTTTTTACATAACTTAGCTTGCCACGAAAGCTTTAAACAAGGCGCGCCAAGTACACACTTTATTGCTGAACAAGGTGATTCACTCGCTACGGTTGATGAGTCATTATTGCTATCAAGCCAGCTTATTGCTGCTTTTGCCTATTTAGAGTCGTTAAACACGCACCAAGCACAAAACAATAGTGCCAGCCCTTGGCAACAACTTATTGGCTTTACTTTAAATGCACCGCAGGCAATTAAAATCCCATTTGTAGATTTACCGCTTAGCGCTATCAAAACAGCGCAGGGTTACAATGTGACACACAGTGCGGGCGTATACAGGGTTCAAGGGACGCTAAATAATGGTGTGTGCAACGTATTTATTAACGGTGAAAAGCACAGTGCGCATGTCAACATAACTGACAATGAAATTACTGTAATGAATAAAGCACTGCAAACTAAGTTTGAATGTGTTGATAAACATTATATTAGTTCACACGAAAGTGACGCGCTGCCGCTCGCTGCGCCACTCAATGGCACGGTAGTAAAACATTTAATTGAAGTAGGTAGCACTATCACCAAAGGTGATGCCGTTGTTATTATCGAAGCCATGAAAATGGAATATACACTTAATGCACCACATGACGGCATATTACAGAGTTACTGCTTTGGTGAAGGTGAACTAGTTTCACACGGCGCACTGTTAGCCATTGTTGAAGATACGACTGTGCAGGAAGGTGCTTAATGAGTGCCTTTGCAAACAAAGTTCGTATTGTTGAAGTGGGTGCACGTGATGGTTTACAAAATGAAAAAACCGTCAGCACTGAAGATAAAGTAACACTAATTAATGCCCTCGCCGGTGCGGGATTAAAAGACATAGAAGCTGGTGCGTTCGTATCCCCAAAATGGGTGCCACAAATGGCAGACTCAAGCGAGGTGATCAATGCGCTTGACCTTCCAGAGATTAATTTAAGTGCCTTAACGCCAAATTTAAAAGGCGCACAAGCTGCGCATGCTGTTGGTATTAAAGAATTTGCTATATTTACGGCGGCCAGCGAAGCGTTTTGTCAAAAAAATATAAATTGCTCAATAGCGCAAAGTATTGATCGTTTTAGCGAGGTAATGACTTTTGCTAAAGCGAATAATATACGCGTTCGTGGTTATGTAAGCTGTGTTTTAGGCTGCCCTTATGAGGGAGACGTTAACCCTCAGGTTGTTTTAAACGTGGCACAAAAGTTATTAGCGCTTGGCTGCTATGAAGTGAGCCTTGGCGATACTATTGGTGTCGGCACCGCAGGTAAAGTGACTGAGCTGCTTACATTGCTGCTCAAGCATATTGATAAAAGTAAGCTTGCAGTACATTTTCATGATACATATGGACAGGCGCTCACAAATATTTACGCTGCCTTAAGCCTAGGTATTTCATCAGTTGACGCTGCCGTTGCTGGCCTTGGTGGCTGCCCTTACGCTAAGGGTGCGTCAGGAAATGTTGCCACCGAAGATGTTGTTTACTTACTGCAAGGGCTTGGCATTGAACATGGAATTGATTTAAAAAGGCTTGCACAAGCAGGTTGGCAAATTACTAATGCGCTTAATAAACAGCCTGTTAGTAAAGTTTCAGTGGCATTACACACACAATAATTGCAATAGCATAGAATGAGGAGTCACTCATGGCCGGTTTTGATAAAGTAGTTTCGAGTTACGAAGCTGCAATGGAAGGTTTAAAAGACGGCGATACTATCATCGCTGGTGGTTTTGGTTTATGCGGTATTCCCGAGGGACTAATAGCCCAAATTAAAAAAATGCAAACCAAAGAGTTAACGGTCGTATCGAACAATTGCGGCGTTGATGACTTTGGTTTAGGACTTTTATTACAAGACAAACAAATTAAAAAAGTGGTTGCCTCTTATGTGGGCGAAAATGCTCTTTTTGAACAACAACTACTTAATGGCGAAATTGATGTAGAGCTAACACCACAAGGGACTCTAGCAGAAAAAATGCGTGCTGGTGGTGCCGGTATTCCTGCTTTTTATACCGCCACGGGTTACGGTACGCCAGTAGCTGAGGGTAAAGAAGTAAAAGAATTTAATGGTCGCCCTTATATTTTAGAAGAGTCAATCACGGGTGAATTTGCCATTGTAAAAGCATGGAAAGCAGACCGCTACGGTAATTTAGTGTTTCGCCATACCGCAATGAACTTTAACCCTATGGCTGCAACCGCAGGTAAAATTACCGTTGCTGAGGTGGAAGAGATAGTTGAACCCGGTGAACTAGAGCCAAGTCAAATTCATACCCCTGGCATTTTTGTAAATCGCGTGATCAAGGGTAACTTTGAAAAACGTATTGAACGTGTTACCACACGAGATTAAGCAGGAGCACTTAAAATGGCATTATCACGTGAACAAGTCGCAATGCGCGTCGCTCAAGAGCTACAAGATGGGTACTATGTTAATTTAGGCATAGGTATTCCGACACTCGTCGCAAACTATGTACCCGATGGCATAGAAGTTATGCTACAGTCCGAAAATGGCCTATTAGGTATGGGTGAATACCCAACCAAAGACACAGTAGATGCAGATATGATCAACGCGGGTAAAGAAACCGTGACGGCAGCTACCGGTGCAGCTATATTTAATAGTGCAGATAGTTTTGCCATGATACGGGGTGGTCATGTAGACTTAACGGTTCTGGGCGCTTTTGAAGTGGATCAAAACGGGTCTATAGCTTCATGGATGATCCCTAAAAAATTAATTAAAGGTATGGGCGGTGCGATGGATTTAGTCGCCGGTGCAAAAAACATTATTGTTACTATGACCCATGCCAGTAAACACGGCGATTCTAAATTATTAGAAAGCTGTACGTTACCGCTGACGGGCGTTAACTGTGTTAAAAAAATAGTAACCGATTTAGCTGTATTAGAAGTTAAAGACGGCGCATTTCATTTGCTAGAACGCGCACCAGGCGTATCAGTTGATGAAATTATTAGTAAAACGGCAGGTAAGTTGCTTGTCGACGGTGATATTCCTGAGATGGTGTTTTAAACCACTCACAATTTCACCCTGTACCGACCTCATTCCCAGTGCCAATGGCGCTGAGTTACCCAAAATCCCTCGCAAGAGGGATTTTTTTTGCCTTTATTTTAGTTTTTGCACTATAGTGAGAATTTAACGCACCACTTAGGTGAATTCACCCTAATAAAAAAATTAAATAACTGATATAGTTAGCTTTTATTTTTGGTTTAATAATTGCCTGTAATAAGGTGATTGAAATAACTTTATATTGGATACCATGCAAACACCTATTCGCGGCCTTCGCTCTTTTTGTTTTGCCGCAAAAAGCTTAAGTTTTAAACATGCCGCCAAAGAGCTGTATTTAACGCCATCGGCGGTCAGCCATCAAATAAAGCAGCTAGAAGAGCAGCTGGGCATTGATTTATTTCAAAGGCAAACCCGTTCCATAAGCTTAACGCCAGCTGGTAAAAACTTTTTTGAAGCGATTTACCCCATTATAAATATGCTGGAAAGCACCATCACCGAATTTAGTCAGTTACAACAAAATGTAAATTTAACCATTACCCTGCCCGAGTTCTTTGCCAGTGAATTGCTAATGCCAAAACTGAGTGAGTGGACGAGTGAGCATCCTAATATTAATTTACACATGGACACCCTTAAAACACGAAAAGAGTTGACTCGCCAAAGTGATTTATCAATCATTTTATCTTCAAGCAAACCGCTTGATGGGCTAGCTACTGAGTTATTTAATTTAGAATATATTCCAGCGTGTAATAAAAAGCTGCTCGATCAGTGGCAAAACGATCACTGCCAGGCGCTCAATCAAGTGCCGCTTATTGTTCACAAAGCCCGGCCTTGGGCATGGCACCAATGGGCTGAAAAAGTCGGTATTGATGACTTTTCCCCTGCACAAATTATTCAAATAGACAGTATGTTTGGCGTAGCACGGGCTGCACAACAAGGTATGGGCATTGCACTTATTCCTTTGCCAATAAGTCAAAGCTGGCTGGATGAGCAATGGCTCTACAAACTGTTTGAGCAACCACTAACAACAAAAGACAAATACTATTTAGTTCAGCATGGCTCAAGTACCGCTAATCACCCTCTCGATTTGTTTGCAAAATGGGTGATTAACACCTTTAGGCAAACTAAATAGCAGATTCAAATAAGCGCTCCTTGTTGAGCGCTTATTAGCTAATTTTAAAGTGTGCAACTTTTATTTTTAAAATTCCCCTACCGGAACAACAACAAAAGCGACTATTTATCATTGATTTATTTATTAAAAAAATCTAAAACCCCATAAGTTAGTTTTTTTCACTTATTAGTTTTGTTTTTATCGCTTGTCGAAATTGAGTAAAAGCTCTAAAGTTAACTCAACCAAACGGCAACACGCTAAAAAATATAAAACGTGTTACTTAAATCAGATTTCATTAGTTTGTAACAACGAGCTAGTAAAAAGAATCTTTATTGTGTGTGAAGATGTTGTCAGTGTAAAAAACAGCTCAAGTTCGGTGGTGACTTAGCTTGAGTTGTTTTTATTTTTACCCTTACACCCGCCAATAAACTTAAGAATCTTTATTGTGTGTGAAGATGTTGTCAGTGTAAAAAACAACTCAAGTCCGGTGGTGACTGAGCTTGGGTTGTTTTTATTTTCATTCTCATCAACAACAATAAGCCAGAGTTAGTTTTGTACTAATACACCCCCCCGAATCTTTATTGTGTGTGAAGATGTTGTCAATTGAAATGCAGCGACCGTTAAGTATCTACTTAACCTGAACTTTGGTTAAGAGATTTACTAACGTATTGAATCAAAATTGATATTTATGTTTATTTTCTCTAGCCAGAGATTTCCAGTGAAAACAAGGCGAAATTACGCGTCAATAGCTCGCCTATTGCAAGTAAATTCAACGTAGTTAGCGCTGTAAATAGCTGCTTGAGATAGATTTATTATCCAGAGTTCAGGTTACTTAATCATCGCTGCTTTTTTTTGCTTAAAATTTACTGTTTTCTGGCTACAAATTCTAAAACAGTCGCATTAATACAATATCTATCTTGCCCTCTAGGCCCCTCACCCGGAAATAAATGCCCTAAGTGAATACCGGTACTTTTAGACTTAAGCTCAATGCGCTGCATTCCCCAGCTATTATCTTCATGTTGGGTTACACTGTCTTTTATAGGGTGGGTAAACGAAAGCCAACCGGTGCCTGAGTTAAATCTATCACGGGTATCAAATAATGGCTCACCGCTTAATTTATCAATAAAGATGCCATCGGGTGTGTTTTTAAAAATAGCATATTCTTTGCAGTAAGGGCTGTCGGTTTTAGCATTAAAAGCCACCTTATAAGCTTCACTGTTGCCAAGCTTAAATGCACCTAATGCTTTATAAAATTGCTCTGCGTTCATGTAGCCTTGGCGAGAATAGACCTCAACCCCATTTTCTAAAAATAATATGGTAGGCGTAGCCCATGTCGCCGATTTAATCGTTAACCCTGCAAGCTGATCAGCATGGCGGAAAGTCATTGGAATTGTGCCTTTATAGTCATTGGCAACGGCCGCTTTAAACTTTTCGCAGTAAGGGCAATAACTTTGCGAGTCTAAAATGACAATCTGTTTGCTATTTAATAATGCAGTATTATCTACCTTAGGTTTATCACTTTGGGTAAATACAACGCCGGTTGAATGATCAGGGCAATAGCCGTTTGGATTTTTTCCAAGGTAATTTTGATGATACTCTTCAGCCGAATAAAAGCGTTCAAGTGGCTTTATTTGCGTCACTATTTTTCCATAATCGGCTTTACTTAATAATTGCTGATACTCACTCGTGACGGCTTTTGCGATACTCGCTTGCTGATCGGTAGTGGTTAAAATAATAGAGCGATATTGCGTTCCTACATCATTACCCTGACGATTCTTTTGCGTTGGATCGTGGCTCTCGTAGTAATTTTGCAACAACTCTCTTGCTGAAATAATATTACTATTAAAGGTAACCTGCACCACTTCGGCGTAATTATCTTCATCAAAGCGACGGGATAACTTAGTGATATTTCTATAGGTTGGCTTAAATCCTTGGCCATCGGCGTAACCCGATTCAGCGTCTAACACACCATTAAGTGCTTCGTAGCGTTTTTCTGCCCCCCAAAAACAGCCCGAACCCAGCACTATTTTTTCAACATGCATGGTTGCATCTAAATCAGTTGGTTTGATTATTTCATCTGACGATATAGCACTCATTGCACTTAGTAAGCCCACAATGGCAAACGCCGATAGTATTACCCGCTTAAACATACGATGACCTCTTAGTTTTAGTTACTCTAGGGTCTGTTGACCTTCCAAGGTTAAATTTGCAGCAGTTTGTTTAGTGTTTAGACAAGGCAGAGCCTATGTGGTGTGGTTATTCCCCATAAATAGGCGATAACGAAGCATCAATGCCAAACAGGCGCTGCCCTTCGGGTTCTGCCTAGGAGCGATTTTAATCCGCAAAGGTCAACAGACCCTAAAGCAGACCTTTAAACGCAAGAATAAATTTCACACACAATAAAACTTTACGAAGACGGGAATTTAATCGATCCGAGTTTGTCTATTAATATCGTAATAGCACATCGACTGTGATAGCTTAAATACAAACAATATTAATAAGTTATCTGTATGAGCACTTTGCCAAGTATAAAAATATTAACAAATTCTAGTCTGCTTTTTGATGTTTCTCACTACAGTGAACAACATATACTTGCGACGCAAAAAAAACTCTGGGCGCTGTCACAGTATTGTAAAAACACCAATGAGTTTATAGATTTAGTCCCCGGGATGAACTCATTAACCTTGTATTTAAAATCTGCCAGTAATTTACATCAATGGCAAAACACCTTAACCAAACTATGGGATGAAGTTGATGATTACGCCTTTGAAAGTCAGCATCATAAAATAGACACCTATTATCAAGGTGAAGATTTAAACTATGTGGCTAATTATCACCAGCTAACAATAGATGAGGTAATTAATCTACACAGTAAAGAAATTTACCATGTGTTGTTTTTAGGTTTTGTGCCCGGTTTCCCTTATTTACATGGGCTCAACGCTCAACTGTTTACCCCAAGACGTGATAACCCACGAGTCAGTGTTCCTAAAGGCGCAATTGCGATTGGGGCAGACCAAACAGGCATTTACCCTGAAGACTCACCCGGTGGCTGGCATATTATTGCTCATACTGATGCCTGTTTATTTGATGCAACCGCCTCAAACCCTTGTTTATTTAAACCCGGTGACACCCTTCAATTTGTGCCTGTTAAAAGGAGTAAACAATGATTAAAGTAATCAAACCCGGTATACAGCTTACAATCCAAGATTTAGGCCGTGTGGGTTTTCGTCATTTAGGGGTTAGCCGCTCGGGTAGTCTAGACACCTATGCGCACATTATTGCCAATCGCTTAGTAAATAATCACGATAACGATGCCGTACTTGAACTCACCGTTGGGTTATGTGAATTACGATTTGAGTGCGATACCGTCATTGCTCTGCATGGAGCCGACTTAAATGCTAAACTTGACGCTCAAGCCGTTTACCCCGGGTGGAGTTATCCGGTAAAAGCAAAACAAACACTTAAATTTGATACAGGACGCGGTGGCTCCAGAGCTTACATTGCCGTAAAAGGTGGAATTGAATGCCCTGAAGTTATGGGTTCTAAATCAACTGACTTAGGGGCAGCCATTGGTGGTTATAATGGCCGAGCATTACAAAGCGACGATATTATAAAAATAACCCCCTATACTCAGCCTTGGCTATGCAATAAAGGCGCATTAACACCGCCTAAACGAAAAGTTATTCGGCTACATCAAGGCCCACATCATGAACTACTTACACCTGAGTGTATAAACGCTTTCTGTACCACCTCATTTACTATTAACCCGAATAGCAATCGAATGGGAGTACGCCTAGATCATAATAATAGCCAAATAATGCAACACTCGCTTTCGCTACACTCACTCGCGGTAGCACCGGGAAGCGTGCAACTCCCACCCGATGGCAACCCAATTGTGCTATTAAATGATGCACAAACAACGGGGGGCTACCCATTGATAGGCCATGTAATAGAGGCGGATTTACATCAGTTTGCTCAGTTTAGAACCGCCGATTCAATTACTTTTGAGTTTGTAACGCTTGAACAAGCAAACGCGGCAAAAAACAAACTCGATGCACATCTATCTCAGCTTAAACTGAGTTTAAATCGCTATTGGGCTAATTAACTTAAAGCTATTTTCTTAACGATTACATTTGCACCTACTTGGTGCAAATATAAATTTTCATGAGCATTAAATGCTTATCCCTGCCTGTTTTAAATTAAAAATTGTACAATCAGTTGCTATCACACTATCAACTTCACCATGTTGGTGCACCAGTAACTTGTTTGGTGCATAAATTATTCTTATTAATTTAAAAAAGCCGTGTGACTTAGTTATTTATTTCTGATAAAACAAGGTTAGTCTTTAGCAAACTCGCTATCGTAGGCACTTAATAGGAATGAGGAAAAATTATGTGTTCAATTTTTGGTGTACTCGATATTAAATCGGATCCCAGCCAGTTACGCACTCAGGCAATCGAAATGTCTAAACTGTTACGTCATCGTGGGCCAGATTGGTCTGGTGTGTATTCATCTGATAAAGCAATTTTAGTGCATGAGCGCTTAGCCATTGTTGGCGTATCAAGCGGTGCTCAACCCCTTTACAACCCAGAAAAAACCCATATTTTAGCGGTTAATGGCGAAATTTATAACCACAAAGAGCTGGCCGCTAATTTAGAGGTCGACTTTGATTTTCAAACCCAGTCAGATTGTGAAGTGATTTTAGCCCTGTATAAACAAAAAGGGCCGGCATTTTTAGATGACTTAAATGGTATTTTTGCTTTTTGTTTATATGACGAAGAGCAAGACGCGTACTTAATTGGTCGCGATCACATTGGTATTATTCCACTGTATACAGGTCACGATGAGCACGGTAACTTTTATGTAGCGTCAGAGCTCAAAGCGCTCTCACCTATTTGTAAGCATATTGAAGAGTTTCCGCCGGGGCATTACCTTTACAGCAAAGACGGCAAATTAACCCCTTACTATCAACGTGATTGGCAACGCTTCGACGCTGTTAAAAACAACGATGCCAAAGCAGAAGATGTAAAAGATGCATTGGAAGCGGCGGTTAAGCGCCAGCTTATGTGTGACGTACCCTATGGGGTATTGCTATCGGGTGGCTTAGATTCATCAGTAATTTCCGCTATTACCCAGTGCTTTGCTGCAAAACGTATTGAAGATAACGATGAAAGCGATGCTTGGTGGCCTAAACTGCATTCCTTTTCGGTGGGTTTAGAAGGCTCCCCTGATTTAGCCGCAGCGCAAAAAGTAGCTGATATGATAGGGACTATTCACCACCCTATTATCTTTACTATTCAACAAGGTATTGATGCTCTTAAAGAAGTGATTTATCACATTGAAACCTACGATGTAACCACTATTCGTGCATCAACCCCTATGTACTTAATGGCACGCCAAATTAAAGCCATGGGCATTAAAATGGTACTTTCAGGTGAAGGTGCCGATGAATTATTTGGTGGTTATTTATATTTTCATAAAGCACCCAATGCACAAGAGTTTCATGAAGAGCTGAACCGTAAAGTTTCAAAGCTCCATATGTTTGATTGTTTACGTGCCAATAAATCAATGGCGGCTTGGGGTGTTGAAGCACGCGTACCATTTTTAGATAAAGAGTTTGTTGATGTGGCAATGCGCATTAACCCTGAAGCTAAAATGTGTAAAGACGGCAAAATTGAAAAACACATTTTACGTGCAGGCTTTGACGGTTACCTCCCAGATGAAGTGTTATGGCGCCAAAAAGAGCAATTCTCTGATGGCGTTGGCTACAGCTGGATAGATACCTTAAAAGAGTTTGTTAATGAGCAAGTAACGGATCAAGAATTGGCGAATGCCAAATTTAAATACCCAATTAACACGCCAGACTCTAAAGAAGCGTATTTTTACCGCAGTATTTTTGAGTCGCACTTCCCAGGCGATGCCTCGGCTAAGTGTGTACCACATGGTAAATCAGTTGCGTGTTCAACCCCAGAAGCACTCGCATGGGATGCATCATTTCAAAATAATGCCGACCCATCAGGGCGCGCCGCGGGCGTTCATAACGAAGCGTACAAATGAAAATTTAACCACCCTAAGCTGCAGTGTTAAAGCTGCAGCTTTTTTTGGTGTCTTTTGCGTAATTTTCTTAAAATGCTTATTGCACTGAGAGAAGTGAATGAGAAGAAAATGAGAAAGTAAAAGCCATTCTGCCTCATCATTTTTGTTAATTATGTGGCTTTGTTACTTCTCTAAAAGCGCAGCGTCACTTTATCCTCTTTGTGAGTTAAGCTGTTAAGACTCAAAATAAATGAAAAAGAAAGCAAATTAGTTTAAACTGCAAAATTTGTATGCCACCTTTTTAAAAACTACTTTAACATTGCTATTTTCATTGCTGATTCTATTAACCTCCCCTTGGCTAAAAATCCAAAGCTATAAAAATGTAATTAAAAAGTCATAAAAAAGCCCATTTAATAAATTACTCTTAGTTTTAAAAATCAGAGTACGCTTTTAGCGTATCCAATTAAGTGATTTATCTGTTTATACGCCCTATTAATATGAATATTCATTAACTTAGCTTTTACATTCATTGCTATTTACGACTATAAAATAAAGTGCTAACGCGTTAGTTTTCATTTTCTCAGCGACCAGACATGTACAAAAAAAGACAAAGTCAGCTCAAAATTTTAGCAAAGTGTTAATTCTTTCGTATTTAATATTTAACTCCCCTAGCAGTAAAGGTATGATGGGCAATTGAATTAGTTAGTCTTCTAATTATTCGTGTTGTTAGCTTTGACAAAGAATCTAATAACACGAATACAGTGAACTATAAAAAACTGGCATTAAGCCAGCCTGTTTCATTAACCAATGAGGTATTGCATGAGCGAGAATCATGACAAGTACAGTATTGACAATACGGACTACACCGTAGGTCAAGACAACGTGCAAAAATGGGGGTTTGATATACATAACCCTGTATTCGGAATAAGTGCAGGGTTAATAGCGCTGTTTTTAATTGCCGTATTAGTATCTGATGCCGAAGTTGCTAAAACGACGCTAGATGGTATTAAAACCGATATTATTAATAATTTTGACGGCCTGTTTATGTGGGCTGCTAACTTCTTTGTTATTTTTTGTTTAGTTTTAATTTTTTCGCCTTACGGCAATATCCGTTTAGGCGGCGACGATGCTAAACCATCTCACTCTCGTATTTCTTGGCTGGCAATGTTATTTGCAGCAGGTATGGGTATTGGCTTAATGTTTTGGGCGGTTGCTGAACCAGTTGCATACTACACTGGTTGGTATGAAACACCACTCAATGTAACAGCTAACACACCAGAAGCCGCAAAAATGGCAATGGGTGCAACTATGTTCCATTGGGGTCTTCATCCATGGGCCATTTATGCGGTTGTCGCGCTTTCGTTAGCTTTTTTTACTTACAATAAAGGCTTACCGCTTTCTATTCGTTCGATTTTTTACCCAATTTTAGGTGATAAAGCGTGGGGATGGCCTGGTCATATAATTGATATTTTAGCTGTATTAGCAACCTTATTTGGTTTAGCTACGTCGCTTGGGTTAGGTGCACAACAAGCTTCTGCCGGTATTAACCACGTATTTGGTTTAGAAGGTGGCGTAGGTTCGCAAATTCTGGTTATTACAGGTGTTACTTTACTAGCAGTCGTATCTGTTATTCGAGGCATTGATGGTGGCGTTAAGTTACTTAGTAACGTCAATATGCTTATTGCTTTAGTGCTACTGGTATTTGTATGTTTAGTTGGTTTTGCTGTATCTATGGGTAATATACCAAACACGGTAATGGGCTATGTAGAAAACATTATTCCGTTAAGTAACCCACATGGTCGTGAAGATGAAACATGGATGCATGGATGGACAGTATTTTATTGGGCTTGGTGGATTTCGTGGTCACCGTTTGTAGGTATGTTTATTGCCCGTGTTTCACGTGGTCGTACAATTCGTGAGTTTTTAACCGCTGTACTACTTATTCCTACAGCAGTCACTATCCTGTGGATGTCTATTTATGGCGGCATCGCAATTGACCAAGTAGTTAATGGAATTGGTGCCCTAGGAACTGACGGTTTAACAAGTGTGCCTATGGCGATGTTCCAAATGCTTGATGAAATGCCAATGGCGAACGTTTTATCTTTCATTGCTATTGTTTTAGTACTGGTATTCTTTATTACCTCTTCTGATTCAGGGTCACTTGTAATCGATTCAATTACAGCAGGTGGTAAGATTGATGCGCCGGTACCACAGCGTATTTTTTGGGCGTCTGTTGAGGGTGCTATCGCTGCTGCATTACTTTGGATTGGTGGCACTCAAGCGATTGAAGCACTGCAAGCGGGGGCTATATCAACCGGTCTGCCATTTACCATTGTATTGTTATTGATGTGTGTAAGCTTAATTTTAGGTTTACGAACTGAGCCTCGCCCAGTTAAATAACACACATTTCATAATAAAAAAGCCGCAAATTGCGGCTTTTTTTGTGCTCTATTTTTAACAGTAATGCTTCAATAGCTAAAGCCAAATTTCACTCAGTGGCGTGTCTGATCTATAGTGGTAACTCAGCTGCGCTTGCAGCAGCTCGGCAGTGGCTAGTGCATCAGTAAGCGCGTTATGGTTTTGATACAATGGCAATGAATAACGCTCCCGTGTATCACTTAACCTAAGTGATCCTAGCTTTGAATTAAACAGCCTGCCTAATAGCCCCTGCCGTGCTTTAAGCGCCCGCCTTTCTATTTCCATCGTATCAACTAGTGCAAACTCAATGCCCTCTTTTATACGCATAAGTAGCGCGTTATAAAAAAAATGACGTTCTATTGCAGCATAATGTACCACCACCACTTTGCCTTTAAGGGCATCAAGCAGTGGCGCTAAAATTCGATTAAGATCAGGGGCTTCATCCACTTCTGAATGAGTAATTCCATGAATAACTATTGACTCTTCACTTAAATCTCGTCGAGGTTGCACAACCCAGTGGCGGCTCTCTTTACAATAAATACGATTTACATTAAAAGGCACCAGCCCCACACTAACAATATCATCGCTATTCGCATCAAGGCCGGTTGTTTCAAAGTCGAGCGCCACAAAAGGGACATCTTTAAGTGGAGCAGCCTGATTGGTAAACGCTTGTTGATAAAAGTCTTTAAGCAGCGGGTTTTGCGCAGTTTGCAATAACTGCTCGTAGCGCTGTGGCCACCTTAACGTTGATTTACTCATAATTTATTTCACACCCGAATGCGCAGAATAACTAAATTTTAAAAAGCTCTGGGCTTTCTCTAAAATAGCAAAAGCTTCTTTTAAATTACTTTGCTCAAAGGGTGAAAGTAAATGGGGGTCTAAATCATTATCTGGGGCTTCACCCTGCTCTATTTGCCATGCCTGATGACGAATACGCACTGTGGCAATATACTCAAACGCATCACGCAAATCTTGTGCTTTACCTTTAGGCAGTAAATTTGCCTCTATAATATCTTCTAAGCGCTCAAAGGAGTTTTGTTTACGTGAGCCAACCGCTAACGCGTGCACGCGCACCACATCAGATAGCGGCGCCGTACCACGGCGTTTTAAGTTCATTGAGCGCTTATGCTGGCCATTATGCTCAAGTACAAAGCCGTTAAAGAATCCTAATGGTGGCGTTCTGTTGCGAGCATTAGCAGCAAGGTTTGCTAAAAAGCGCTTATTTACTTTGCTTTCTTTGGCCACTAGCGTTTTAAGCTCATCGGCCCATTTTAGCTTGCCCCACACACCATCTAAGTCAAAAAATATCGAGCTATTAAGCAGTGCTTGCGGTTTCGGCTCGGCCATCCAGCTAGCAAATTTTTCTTTCCATTGTGTACGGGTCATACGCCATTTTTTAAACGACGCCATAATTTCACCGTCACAATAGGTATAGCCACATTTAGCTAAACCATCACACACAAAATCTGATAGGTTTTGAAAATACTCATCGTGCAGTGCTTCATCAAAACTATTATCCAAAATGAGAGCATTATCTTGATCGGTCACAATTAGCTGCTCGTCGCGGGCCATTGAGCCTAAGGCTATAAAACAATAAGGAATAGGCGGCTCGCCAAATTTTTCTTCGGCCAATGCTAATAAACGCTGTTTAAAGGTACGCCCTATGACCGCCATAGCGGTTCCGATCATATGCGAATTTGCATCTTCATTAACCATACGTACAAATACATTAGGTAATTGGCGTGCGTAATGAACTAGGTCATCAACTGATTGCTGCGCTAAAATACCGCGTACTAACAGTAAGCTACTTTGTGATTCATAACGTAAAATGTCAGACAGTGATATTACCCCAATTGGCCGTTTTTTATGTACCACAGGTAAATGATGTAAGTTATCTCTTAGCATGGCTAATACGGCTTCAAATACATAGGCGTTGCTATCAAGTAGTACTAAGCTTGATGTCATTACTTCTTTGGCGGGTGTATCATATGTTAACCCTTGGGCAACTACCTTAGTGCGAATGTCTCTGTCGGTTATAATTCCAACGACTTGACCGTCGTCTTCTTCTGGGTCGTCGCTTATTTGTTTTTCTATGTCAGTAACTAACACTGAAGAGACCGATTCTTGCGTCATTAAAAATGCGACGTCTTGAATAGCAGTTTGCATTGTTACTGTGACCACATCACGGTGTAATAATGACTTTACTTTCGCGGTGGTTAAATCATTGCTGTCGGCTTGCTCTACAATGGCTTGGTGCAAACGTACGTTACCATCCACTTCAAAAAAATCGGCAAAGGTTTCGTATTTATCACAATATTCGTTGAAGGTATTAACGTTAATACAATAGGTTAAGGTGTCTTCAAGCGCACGAGCCGGAAAGCGCACTTTGCGGTTCATTAATAGGCCCATTTGGCCAAAAATGCCGCCTGTGGCTAAACGATTATAGAGCTCGCCATTACGGCGTGAAATTTCAACCGAGCCACTACGAATAATATATAAGTCACTAATATCTTGGCCTAAATGTAAAATATCAGTTTGCGCACGAAAATAAGCAACTTCAATTTGCATTGCTAGTTCGTTTAGTGCCTCGCTCTCAAGCGTATCAAAGGGGGGGTGTTCAACTAAAAATTGGGCTATTTCAACTTGCTCGGCCTGCATGGGTGATCCTTGTGGCTTTAATCTAGTTGAATTGTGGGCTTAATTGGCTATTTTTTCAAAGAAAAATAGCCAATTAGCGTAATTAGTTAGTCTAGCTGCTCCAGCTCTTGGGCTAATTGCTTTGATTCATCGCCACGAGGACTGGTAAAGCGGGCTAACCCTAAATAAATCACCGGTGTTAAGTAAAGCGTAAACAATACCGCTAACGCGAGTCCACCAAATACCACCCAGCCAATGGCGTTACGTGCTTCTGCTCCGGCACCTGTTGACATAATTAGGGGTAACGCACCGAGTAAGGTCGATATTAAGGTCATGGTGATTGGTCTTAAACGTACCAATGCAGCTTGTTCAACCGCTTTTCGAACACTCAGCCCCTGATCTCTTAATTGATCAGCAAACTCGACTAATAAAATTGCATTTTTAGCGATTAAACCAATAAGCATTACCAGACCAATTTGCGAATAAATATTGAGTGATGTGCCGGTTAAGTACAGTGCTAAAATAGCGGATGTAATACCAAATGGCACAGTAATCATCACCACAATGGCGCTGTTAACGTTTTCAAATTGTGCTGCCAATACTAAAAATACAATTAAAAATGCCAATACATAGGTCATTAATACTTCGTTTGAGGTCTCTTCAAATGTCAGAGCTTCCCCTTTAAACGCTAGGGTAATACCTGCTGGTAATGATTGCTCAGACACTTGTTTTATTTGCTCTACCAGTGTGGCAATAGTTAAACCTTCGGGTAATTCCATGCTTAATTCTATGGCACGTCGCTGAGCATGGCGCTCAAGCTCTGCAGCTACGCCTTCCTCTGTAATATTAGCGACACTACTGAGCGGTACTAATTGATTATCGCGGGCGCTTACATATAAATTTGCTAAATCACTGGGGTCATTAATGGTTTGATTTTGAGCCTGTAACATAATTGGTATTGACTGGTCGCCAATATTTAAATCGGCTATATCGTCGCCATTAATGGCAGCTCTTAGGGTAATGGCTATATCACTTAACGATACACCGAGTTCTTCTGCGCGTCGTCTGTCTATATTGACGCGAAGTTGTGGTTGCGATGGCTGATACGATACGCGAACCGGTGCAACTTCAGGTACTGCTTTTTCAAGATCTGCTGAAAACTGCTGTGCAGCTTTAAATATTTCAAGGTAATCTTGCCCCAGCAAAGCAATTTCGATTCCGCCACCTTGGCCACGTAAGTTTAAACTATTAGCCCCCCCTGCGTATGCGGGTGCTCCAGGAATATTCATTAAAGGCTGTCGAATTTTATTGATGATTTCTTGTTGACTAAAGTTGCGTTCATCCCAGTGTTTTAAAGGCACAGTAATAAACACAATATTAGGGTCCCATTGACCAACTACTGTGTAAATAGATTCAATTTCACCGCTTTCAACGAAAGGCAGTAAGGTGTCTTCCATTTTAATAGCTTGCCTGTCCATAAAGTTTAAGCCTACGCCATCTGGCCCACGAGCAAATATTCTAATTTTACCGCGATCTTCTGTTGGTAATAGCTCGTTATCTAAGCTCATATACAATGCACCTGAGCCGCCTGCGACTAATAAACAGGCAATAAAAGTAAGCCACGCATGATCGAGAACTTTATGAATTGTTTTGGTATATAAATTAGCAAGTACGTTACCAAACTTAGCAAATGGATGAAAACCGCCTTGCTTAAGCTTTAGCTTAGAGGTAAGTGCCGGCACTAACGATAACGCAACAAAGCTAGATATAATTACCGCACCAGCTAGTACGCCACCAAACTCCCTAAATAAACGCCCTGCTGTAGAGGGTAAAAATGCGATGGGTACAAACACAGCCGCTAATACTGCAGTGGTGGCAATAACGGCGAAAAATACTTCACGGGTACCAACAACCGCTGCGGCACGCCTTCCAAGGCCTAACCCTCGCTGGCGTTGAATATTTTCACTCACTACAATTGCATCATCAACAATTAATCCTGTCGCTAATACCAGTGCTAATAAGGTTAAAATATTAATTGAAAAACCAAGTGCCCATATCAGTGCTAATGAACCTATAAGCGCAACAGGAATGGCAAATGCTGGGACTAATGTTGCACGCCATGAGCCAATAAACACCCATAAGGTGATGATCACTAGCAGTACCGTCAATACCAATGAGTTAATCACTTCATCTACTGAGCTTCTAATAAACTGCGCGTCATCTGATGTTAGCGTAAACTCCATCTCAGGAAAGCGCTCACGCATTCCCTCTATAAGGTTGAGTACTTCATCAGAAATTTCGATAGTGTTGGACTGTGCTTGGCGAATAATTTCCATACCAATAACAGGTTTACCATTGAGCCTTACCATAGAGCGTGGATCCGCAGGACCAAAGTACACGGCAGCAATATCGCTAATGCGAGTATCTCCCTGAATTATAATATCGCCCACCTGTGCGGGGGTAACAGACGTTGCATCTGCGCGCACTATTATTTGCTGATCGTTTGATTTTAAACTCCCTGCAGGCACATCAAAGGGGGCTTGCCTGAGTACATCGGCGACATCTGGAATCGTTAAGTTAAAGCTGCTGAGCTTTAATGGATCAATGCGAACCCTGAGCACACGTTCTCTATCGCCGTTTAATCGTACGTCGGCAACGCCAGGGATAGTTAAAAACTGCGGCGCTAAATCAACATCAACCCGCTCTGTTAATGCCTCTAACGATAAACTTTCGCTTGATACTGTTAATGAAACTACTGCTTCAGCGTCGTTATCAGCCTTAATAATAGAAACGCGCTCTACCTCTTCAGGGAGCTCTCTTTGCACTCGAGCAACTGACTCACGCGTTTCATTAGCGGCATCATCCAGATTAACACCCGGTCTAAATTCAACCACAATGCGTGAATTACCTTCTTCACTTTGTGCACGAATCGATTTAACACCGCTCACGCGGGCCACGGCACCTTCAAGTTTACTGGTAACTTCGGTATCAACGGTTTCAGGTGAACCACCAGGGAACGAGGCTGATACAGTAATACGGGGTCTGTCTACATCTGGAAGCTCTCGAACTTCTACGCCTGCTATGGCGGCAATTCCGGCAATAATAATCAGTAAATTCAGTACCACAATAAGCACTGGACGGCGAATAGCCATTGATGGCAAGTCTTGCATCATAGGTTGCTGTTTCATGGCTATTCCTGCGTATTAGCGATTGGCGCTGAGAAGCTTAGCTCTTGGTTAGCTCGTAAGCGTTGTACGCCCTCTACCACTAAGTTATCTTGTTCTTTTAAAGCGCCCGAAACTAATAAACGACCAGCAAGTCGTTGTTCAATTTTAACATCAATTCGAGTGGCTTTTTTATCAACACTTGTCCAAACGTAAGGGCCTGTTGCTCCCCACAGTAATGCCGCTTCAGGTACAGCAGCAAAACGTTGCCCTTCTACTTCAATATGAACACGAAAACTCATGCCAGGTAAAAACTTTTGCTGCGGGTTTTCAAGCTGCGCTTTTACACGTAAGGTGCGGGTTTGTGGGTCTATTCGTGAATCTAGATAAGCAATTTTTGCGTTTACAGCATTTTGTGACTGCCAAGGGAATACTTTTACATTGCCTTTATTGCGCAGCATATAAACGGCCGATTCCGGGGCGTTAAAATTTATATATAAAGCGCGCGTATCATCAATACTTGCAATCGCCGTTTGGGGAGTAATTCTGTCACCCACTTCAACGTCGGTCAGTCCCATAGTGCCGTTAAAAGGCGCACGAACTTGGCGGTCTTCAAACTCTGTTTCTGCTTGGGTAAGGGTGACTTTTGCTAATTCAACAACTGTTTTTGCATCATCCACATCACTTTGTGGCACAGCCCCTTTTGCTTGGCTTTGCTTTAAACGTGCGAGGGTTCTTTGAGTGTCAGCAAGTTTTATTTTTGCCTCTTCAAGTGCTGCTTTTTGTCTGCGAGAATCAAGTTCAAGTAACACATCACCAGCTTTTACGCTATCACCAGGTTTAAAATGCACCGCCGTTACTTTATCGCCCACAGCCGGATATAAAATAACCGAATGAATTGCTTCGGCGTTACCGACAGCCTGAACTTGCTCTTTAGCACGTTCCATCGCTACCCGCTCCACCACGACATTGGCACTCTTTACAGATAAACTTAACGACATTAAAGAAAAAAACACGCTGGTAAAGAGAATTCGCGATTTCAAAGGATCACCCTAATTAATTATTATTTGCATTATGTTACGTAGTTTAACAGCTCTATGATCAATAAATAGCTAAGTACGACAAATTAGCAAAACAATAAGCTGAAATTAAGCATGCTAGCCACTCTACATATTTTTACAGCAGCATACAAAATCCACACATATTTAAATTACATTTATGACTATGATTTAGCACATCAATATTTTTAATAAAGGCAACATTTATGAAAAAGAGTTTAATTATGGTGATCTTGCTATCAGGCTGTGCATCATCAGGGATTGATCGGGCAGATCAAAATCAAGTTGTTAAACGTTATTATGCGTCTGTTGAATCAATACAAAAAGTAACACTCTCCTCTGAAGTGGGAACTGGAATAGCTGCTGGTGCGGGGTTTGGCTTTGTAGATAGCTTAGATGGCAACAAAGAAGAAATGATTGGCGGCGCGATTGTTGGTGGACTAGTCGGTGGATTATTTACTGCTTTATTTGAAGGGGGTAACAGCGCGTATCAGTATAATTTATATGCTGCTAATGAAGGTGAATTTACCGTTATTCAAAAGAAAAAGCTCGATAAAAACACAAAATGTGTGCTCGTCAATGCTGCCAATAAGGTCACGCTCTCTACTACAGATACAAGCAATTGTGAAAAGAGTTTAAAATAATAAAACCTCAGTTAAAACTGAGGTTTTATTATTAATAACGTACAAACAAAAAGTACCGCTTATTTATTTCGCTGTGCTTCTTTTTGCGCCTTTTTAGCTTCTTTACGTTGTTGTAAAACAGCTTGTGCTTCGTTACCAATGTGGCCTTCACCGCGCGCTTGAGCAAGCTCTATTTGCTTTTGGCGCTCTGCAAAGCGTGCGCGTTGTTCATCGGTTACATTGTCAATACAGTGGTGACACGACACCCCTTCCATGTATTCTGGCTTTAGCTTTTCTTCTTCTGTGATAGGCATGCGACATGCGTGACACTGATCGTATGAGCCTTTTTGTAAGTCATGATTTACCGCTACACGGTTATCAAATACAAAACACTCGCCTTCCCACATGGTTTCTTCTTTTGGCACTTCTTCTAGGTATTTTAATATGCCGCCTTCAAGGTGGTATACCTCATCAAAACCTTGCTCTTTCATATAGGCTGTTGATTTTTCACAGCGAATACCACCAGTACAAAACATGGCTACTTTTTTATGTTTTGATGGGTCTAGGTTTTCTTTGGCCCACTGAGGGAATTCACGGAATGTTTTAGTGTTTGGGTCTACTGCGTTTTGAAACGTACCAATTTCAATTTCGTAATCATTACGGGTATCAACAAGGATCACCTCTGGATCAGAAATAAGAGCATTCCATTCATGTGGTTTAACATAACTGCCCACTACTTTTAATGGGTCTACGCCTTCAACACCCATAGTCACAATTTCTTTTTTCAGCTTAACTTTGGTGCGGTAAAACGGGCATTCGTCATCGTATGATTCTTTCGTTACGATGTCATTTAGATTCTCTTGTGTATCTAACCATGCTAGTAAGTTATCTATTCCTTGGCGTTTAGCTGATACAGTACCGTTAATACCTTCAGCAGCAAGTAATAAAGTACCACGTACTTCGTTGGCTTCCATTACTTCTAAGAGTGGTTTACGTAGTGCTTCAAAGTTTGGTAAAGCTACAAATTTATACATAGCACATACTACAAAGTGCTCGTTTGTTACATCATTTTTATGAACAGCAGTCATTTTGCTTCCTATTTTGCTTTGATAGCCTTAAGTGGCGTTTACCGAATCGTAAATCCGGCGCATATGGGGCGCGTATTTTACGCTTTTTTTATTTAAATGCAAAAAAATGGATGATAATGCGCTTTTTACTGTTAGCGCAGTAGCTCAGTGGGCTATAATGCGCGGATAAATTTATACAGACTTGCTCATATTGGAGAAACATACATTGCACTTTACTGATCTTGGGATTGATACTCGCCTAGAAACACAATTAGCGCACCAAGGGATCACCCAGCCTACCGATATTCAAGCTCATGCTGTGCCAACGGCACTGGCGGGACATGACATTTTCGCTCAGTCAAAAACTGGGTCAGGCAAAACTTTAGCGTTTTTATTACCGGCTGTGCAGCGTGTAATGAAACAAAAAGCACTCAGTAAACGTGATCCTCGTGTACTTATTGTTGCTCCAACTCGTGAGCTTGCGACCCAAGTTTTTACTCAACTTCGATTACTTATTGCCGGTACCAACATAAAGGCCGTTAAAATCCTCGGTGGCGAAAATTTTAACGACCAAATTAAAGCACTGCGTAACGACCCTCATTTTGTTGTCGCCACACCTGGGCGTTTAGCCGATCATTTAAAGCAACGTTCATTACAATTAAGTGGCCTAGAATTACTTATATTCGATGAAGCTGACCGTATTTTAGATTTAGGTTTTACCGATCAACTTAAACTAATTAATGAACTGGCCGATCATCGTCTTCGTCAAACTTTATTGTTTTCGGCGACATTAGATCATGCTCAAGTTGATGCGTTATCGCGTAATTTATTAAAAAAACCCAAACAAATTATGCTCAGTGCAGCCAATGAACAACACAGTGATATAAAGCAAACATTGTACTTAGCTGACCACCTTGATCATAAAGAAGCACTGCTTGAGCACTTTTTAAACCAAGATAACGTTGGCCAGTGCATTATATTTACTGCCACACGAGCTGATACCAGCCGTTTAAGTGAATCATTAAATAGTAAAGGCTTTAAATCTGTCGCATTAGCTGGGGATTTAACTCAAGGTAAGCGCCTTGATATTATGGATGCGTTTAGCCGTGAAAACTTTAAAATATTAATTACTACAGATGTTGCTTCGCGCGGTTTAGATTTACTCAGTGTTACCCATGTTATTAACTTTGATTTACCGAAACACGCAGAAGAATACGTTCATCGTATTGGTCGTACTGGTCGTGCTGGTTTTAAAGGTAACGCATTATCACTTGTGGGCCCTAAAGATTGGGCAAGTTACTTGGCAATAAAATCATTTTTAAATGATGAATTATCGTTTGCTGCTGTTGAGGGTTTAAAAGCGAAATTTAAAGGCATTAAAGAGAAAAAAGTAGCGCCAATTAAACCGACTAAAAAAGCAGTGACTACTGATAAGCCACAGCCAAAACGAAAAGCAAAACCGAAAAAGCCAACGACCCCAATTAAAGCACCTCTTAATATTGATGGTGATACCCCGATGCGTCGTAAAAAAAAGCCTGAGCAGGAATAATTATGAGTTACCTAGGAACCACCCAAACCCTTTTTGTTAAAGAAGTCAGCAACGAAGGTGCCTATTTAGATGGGCATGACTTAGGTGAAGTTTTTTTACCTAAACATGAAATAAAACATGAGCTTGAAGCTGGCGATAGCATCAGCGTATTCACATTTTTAGATAATGCAAACCTGCCGACAGCCACAACTAAAAAGCCGCATGCTCAAGTCGGTGAATATGCCCTACTGCGTGTAAAAGAAATAAACAGCATAGGCGCGTTTTTAGATTGGGGCTTAGAAAAAGACGTACTCGCACCGTTTAATGAACAAAAACCACGTATGCAAGAAGGCTACTCATATTTAGTACGTTTATATCTTGATAACGCCAGTCAGCGTATTTGTGCCTCAACTAACTTTAATCGTTTTTTATCAAAAGATGAGCCTCAGTATAGTCATTTACAAGAAGTTGACTTAATTGTTGCAGGCAAAACTGATATTGGTTACAAGGTGCTTATTGAAGAATCTCATTTTGGCGTCGTGTTTTACAACATGGTGTTTAAGAGCCTGTTTGTTGGTCAAAAGCTAAAAGGATTTATTCAAAAGGTACGTGAAGACGGAAAAATTGACGTCATACTTGAAAAACCTGGCATGGGTAAAGTAAACGAGCTTGGTGAAAAAATAATGGAAAAACTAAAAGATGAAGGTGGTATATTAGCCATAGGCGATAAGTCTGAACCTGAATTAATTAAAAAAGTATTTTCGACCAGCAAAGCAAACTACAAAAAAGCCATTGGCGGTTTATTTAAACAAGGCTTAATTGATATTGAAGCTAAGTCTATTCGTTTAAAATAATTAAATAAAAAGCCACTTAAATTTTAAACCTAAGTGGCTTTTTAGTATCTGAAATTTATAACCTAATGTTTTTATAAGGTAAGGTACAGCGAGAATATTCATTTGAATATTCAATTAATTCTTTTTTAGAATCTAAATTTAATGGCGCTAGCCTAAAAACTTTTTCTGTACACTCATTTTGCATTTCATCATGTGTCGCAACACAGTCTCTGCTGCTAACATCTATTTCTGCTAACACACCTTCATTGGTGTAACACAGATGCTGGGCATAATTTTGAGCAATTTTTTTAAACTTGAATAAATCAACGGGGTAACCAGATACCAAGTCAGTAACGTTTGAAACATCATCATACACTTTAGTTGAAAAAACATATTTATTAACAGCAAAGCCACTAATGATAATTACAACTAAAAATATTATTATACGCAAAGCAAATCCCTCACTGCACACCCGTAATTTAAATGTAGCACAAAGAAAAGCAGTTGTAAGGAGCTGCTCTTAATTATGCTAACTTTAAATTTAAGCTATTGATTCATTTACATCATTTAGTACTTTTACAGGGTTTTGTGCCTGGGTGATCGGACGCCCAATCACTAAATAGTCACTACCTGCTTCAATCGCTTCTTTAGGTGTCATAATACGTTTTTGATCGCCCGCATCACTGCCCGCTGGGCGAATACCTGGCGTAACTAATTTAAACTCTTTCCCTAAAGCAGCCTTTAAACTTTGCGCTTCTTGCGCGGAACAAACAACACCATCAAGCCCTGCTTGCTTTGTTAATTTAGCTAAATGCATAACTTGCTCTTGGGGAGATTTAGTTATACCTAAACGCTCAAGTTCAGCTTCGTCCATGCTGGTTAATACAGTTACTGCAATAAGTAATGGCGCTTTGTCGCCAAACTGCTCAAGTGCTTGTTTAGCTTTATGCATCATTTCATAACCGCCCGATGCATGTACATTGACCATCCATACACCCATTTTAGCCGCAGCAGTCACCGCTTTAGCAACGGTATTTGGAATATCGTGAAACTTTAAATCTAAAAATACATCAAAACCTAAATCGACCAATTCTTTAACAAATGCAGGACCAAAATAAGTAAACATTTCTTTGCCCACTTTTAATCGACAGGTATCTGGTGATAACTGTTTTACAAATGCTAAAGCAGTTTGCTGATCATCATAATCAAGCGCGATAAGAATTTTTTTTGATTTTTCGAAAGACATAACTATCCTACTAGTGAGCGAAAAGTATAAAGATTAAAATCCGTCTAAGCCTCTGCTAGGCACAATGGTTTCCCAGTGTTTACATGAAGGGCAATTCCAGTAAATGGTGTAGCTAGTAAAGCCACAATGCTGACATTGAAAGTCGGGCTTAGTAGCAATATATGAGGTAACAAGTTTATCTATTTGATTAAGCACATCTTTTGTATTTTTATTTTCGGCGCTCATTAACTGCAATAAAAAACTAAAACCACGAATTGTGGGCTGACGTTTTAAATTATCAGTTAAAAACTCAAAGGCTTGTTCTGTATGGCCTTGCTCAAGCAACGCTTGGCAGTGTTGTATTTTTATCATTACTCCACCTTTTTCTAATAACTCCGCTACGAGTTCATGAAACTGATGGGTTAATTTTAGTTGCTTATAACTATGCGCTAACTTTTCAATAAACAATGGCGCAAAAAAAGTAAATTGGCAGATGAGTTCTCGCCAATAGTAAATTGCTTTTACGTAATCTTCTTTGGTGTAAGCTGACAGTCCAAGCTCATATAAAGGCCTAATTGTTTTAAAGTTTAAGCTGATGGCTTTACGCATAAGTTGTGGGTTATTACTGGCAATGGCATGCTCACAGTAAAAATTAGCGATGGCTTTAAAGTGTTGTTCTTTTGAAAAAAGCTCAGTATGCGCTTCAAACATATTAATGCCTTTTTCCCATTCACGGGTTTGTGAATATAAAGAAATAATAGGATCGAGTGCATCTGCATGGCTATTTTTTACCAGCCATATTAAATGTTCTTCTGCGCTGTCTAATAAGCCAGCCATAATATAATCTTCGGCTAGTTCTAAACGGCTATTAGCGGCTTGTTTTTCGTTAAGGCTTGGGTGTTTTAGCAGCAGTTCGTGAATTTTTATTGCGCGGTCAAGCTCACCACGACGGCGAAACATGGTTGCTAAAGTAGAATAATGTTCAACAGAGTCAGCAGCTACTTCGAGCAAATTAATTAAGTGCTCAAGCCCCTGATCTTCTTCTCTATCCAGTAAAAACTTTAAGCCTTTACTGTACTCAGAAGTAATTTGACGGTTAAACTGATGAGCCTGATTTTTTGCACTGTTTTTCCCCATGATCCAACCATATCCGGCAGCAACGGGAAGCAGTAAAAACAACAGCTCAATCATAATTAGGTGTCTTTGTTGGCAATACGCTTATTATTATCTTTTTCAGGCGTTAATTGCTTTTTTAAACGGTAATTTTGCCACTTTAATTGCGTGAACAATTTAAAACTCACAAAACAACCCACTACAACACCTAGCAAAAAGCAGATACTTAGTATAACGGCTAAAGGTAATGTATTACTGGCTATTATGTAGTTAATTTGTGTTAATTGTGGATTTTGTGAACCCAATACAAACGCACCAATTAAAAAAAGTGCCGCCAGAATAATTTTTAATACCTTGAACAAGTAACTACTCCAATAATTTTACTAAGCAATGCTCTCGTTTACACGGTCACGTAGTTCTTTGCCTGGCTTAAAATGAGGTACATGCTTACCATCTAACTCTACAGTTTCTCCTGTTTTAGGGTTACGGCCTGTACGAGGCGCACGGTAATGCAAAGAGAAACTTCCAAAACCTCGGATCTCAATACGATCTGAAGAAGATAATGAGCCGGCCATTTGTTCAAGAATTTCTTTAACAGCGTTCTCAACATCTTTCACAGGAATATGTGAATGTTGTTCAGCAAGTGTTTCTATCAGTTCTGACTTAGTCATAGCGTTTCCTTAAAAAGAAATAGTGGAAGGGCATAAACTGCCCTTCCAATTAAAAGACTATAATTAATTAGTCTTTTTGTGCATTTGCGAAAGCAGCTGCCATTGCGTTTTCAAACACTGGCTCTTCTTTCTTAAGCTTCTCTAGTACTTCTTTCTCTTCTGCTTCGAAAAGAGCTTTAACAGATAAGCTTAAAGTGCGGTTCTTACGATCAACACCAACGTATTTAACTTCAATCTCGTCGCCTACAGAAACAACAGTAGTTGCATCTTCAACGCGCTCTTGAGCGATATCAGCTACACGGATGTAACCTTCAACGCCTTCGATAAGTTCAACAGTTGCGCCTTTCGCATCAACTTCAGTCACTTTACCTTTAACAATAGCACCTTTTTTGTTTGCATCAAGGTAGTTATTGAATGGGTCAGCTTCGATTTGCTTAACACCTAGAGAGATACGTTCACGCTCTGGGTCAACTTGCAATACGATAGCAGTGATTTCGTCGCCTTTCTTGAATTCACGTACAGCTTCTTCGCCAGGTGTATTCCAAGAAATGTCTGAAAGGTGTACAAGACCATCAATACCACCGTCAAGACCGATAAAGATACCGAAGTCAGTGATTGATTTGATCTTACCAGTAACTTGGTCGCCTTTGTTTTGTAGACGAGCAAATTCCTGCCAAGGATTAGCAATACATTGCTTAAGACCAAGAGAAATACGACGACGCTCTTCATCGATTTCAAGAACCATAACCTCAACAGTGTCACCTAGTGAAACAACTTTTGAAGGGTGGATGTTCTTGTTAGTCCAATCCATTTCAGAAACGTGTACTAGACCTTCAACGCCTTCTTCGATTTCTACGAAGCAACCGTAATCAGTTAGGTTAGTTACACGACCAGAAAGCTTAGAACCTTCTGGGTAACGACCAGCGATAGCTGCCCATGGATCTTCGCCAAGCTGTTTAAGGCCTAGAGATACACGAGTTTTATCTTTGTCGAATTTAAGAACTTTAACTGCGATTTCGTCGCCAACATTAACGATTTCTGAAGGGTGCTTAACACGCTTCCACGCCATGTCAGTGATGTGTAGTAGACCATCAACACCACCAAGGTCAACGAATGCACCGTAGTCAGTAAGGTTCTTAACGATACCTTTAACTTCTTGACCTTCAACAAGGTTAGCAAGAAGCTCTTCACGCTCTTGTGAGTTTTCAGATTCGATAACTGCACGACGAGAAACAACAACGTTGTTACGCTTTTGATCAAGCTTGATTACTTTAAATTCAAGCTCTTTGCCTTCAAGGTGAGTTGTGTCACGTACTGGACGAACATCAACAAGTGAACCAGGTAGGAAAGCACGGATTGAATCAACTTCAACTGTGAAACCGCCTTTAACTTTACCGTTGATAACACCAGTAACAGTTTCTTGCTCTTCACATGCTTTCTCAAGACGGATCCACGCTTCGTGACGCTTCGCTTTCTCGCGAGAAAGGATAGTTTCACCGAAACCGTCTTCGATTGCATCTAGTGCAACATCTACTTCGTCGCCTACAGCAACTTCTAGTTCACCAGCAGCATTTTTGAACTGCTCTGCAGGGATAGCACTTTCTGATTTAAGACCAGCATCTACAAGTACAATGTTATTCTCGATAGAAATAACTGTACCTTTAACGATAGAGCCTTGCTCTGCTTCAAAACCCTTTAAGCTTTCTTCAAATAACTGCGCAAAATTTTCTGACATACGAATATACGTCTCATATATTAATACCAATAAGCAACCATGCTGCATGGGGTTGTTAAAATAGCACTGGCATCCTGCTGGTGCATAAAATGTATTTAGCTTCGTTTAGGAAGCTTACCTTCTGAGATGCTCGCATCTAATAAAGTTATAACTTTATCAAACACTTGCTGAGCGTTAAGCTCGCTAGTATCAAGCTCAATCGCATCCTCTGCAGGTACAAGCGGCGCAACGGCACGATTCATATCGCGATCATCACGTGCTTGAATGTCCTGTAATAGACCACTTAGTGTAACATCAAGCCCGCGCTCATTCAACTCAACAAAACGTCTGCGAGCACGTTCTTCTGCACTTGCGGTTAGAAATATCTTTAATGGCGCATCTGGAAATACCACAGTGCCCATATCGCGGCCATCGGCAATTAAACCGTTTTCTGTTCTAAACGCACGCTGGCGGCGAAGCAACGCTTCTCGAACACGCGGTAATGCGGCTACTTTAGACGCTGCAGCACCTACTTCTTCATTTCGAATAGTGGTTGTGACATCTTCGCCTTCTAAAATAATCTTTCCTGCATTAGTGTCATTGTCTATCAAAAACTGCACATCAAGATTTGCAGCTAGTGGGACAAGTGCTTCCTCGTTATCTAAAGCAATTTGGTGATGAAGTGCTGCAAGTGATAGTACGCGATAAATTGCTCCGCTATCTAACACATCCCAGCCTAATTTTTCAGCCAATAGGCGACAAACAGTTCCTTTACCAGAACCACTTGGGCCATCTACGGTGATTACGGGCATTAATAACGCCGGCATTTAAAACCTCCTTCAATGCACACCAAAATAAACCGCCACATTATACGCCAATTAATAAAGATTATCCGCTTTTAGTATGTAACTTTTTATAAATACTTATAAATAGCTTATTTACTGACAGATGCTAACACTTTGAAAAATTTTGGGAATGTCTTATAAGTACAAGCCGGATCGTTAATCGTTATAGGCTTGCCCCCTACCGCTACCATTGCAAAGCACATGGCTATACGGTGATCGTCGTAGGTATCTACAGCCACATTATTAAAATGTTTTGGCGGTGTGATCTCAATAAAGTCGTGCCCTTCAACTACGTTAGCCCCTACTTTTTTAAGCTCGGTGGCCATCGCATGTAAACGGTCAGTTTCTTTTACCCGCCAGTTATAAATATTACGAATAGCGGTTGGCCCTTTTGCAAACAAGGCAACAGTCGCCAGGGTCATTGCAGCATCAGGTATAGCATTAGCATCAATATCAATACCGTTAAGCTCACCTTTACGAACAACTAAACGCTCGTCATACCAATCAATTTTGGCACCGACCTGCTCCATCACTTTAGCAAAGCCAATATCACCTTGAACTGATTTAGCGCCGACGCCTTTAATTTCTATTTCGCCACCGGCAATTGCTGCAGCAGCAATAAAATAAGAAGCCGATGAAGCATCACCTTCAACCATTATGCGCTCAACAGCTTGGTATTGCTGAGCACCTTTAACGAAGAACGTGGTGTAATTATCATGCTCAACAGCCACACCAAAGCGCGCCATCACATCCAGAGTAATATCAATATAAGGCTTAGAGACTAAGGTGCCTTTAATTTTAATGTGTGTATCGCCTTTAAATAACGGCGCAGCCATGAGCAGCGCCGTTAAAAATTGACTTGAAATACTGCCGTCAATTTCGACTTCACCGCCGGCTATTTGCCCACCGATAATTTTAAGTGGTGGGTAATCTTTATTTTTTAAATAACTAACATCCCCCCCGAGCGCTTGTAAAGCATCAACTAAATGCCCTATAGGGCGCTCTTCCATGCGCGGATCGCCAATTAATTCATATTCACCAGATACTGCAGCAAGTACCGCAGTTAGAGGACGATACGCAGTGCCTGCATTTCCTAAAAATAATGGCTCATTGGGCGTTTTAAATACACCGCCGACCCCTTCCACAGTTGCCACAGTACGATCATCATTAAGGGTTACATTAACACCTAATAATTTTAATGCACCTAGCATATGGCGAATATCATCGCTATCAAGCAGGTTTTCTACAACGGTAGTCCCTTGAGCCAGCGCAGCTAATAATAAAATACGATTTGATAGGCTTTTAGACCCAGGTAGAGTAACACTGCCATTAACACGAGAAATTGGCTCTAAGCGTAGTTGTTCCATTAGCTGTGCTCCTTAGCAAATGCCGCCATAAAATCTACCAATGCTTGTACACCTTCAAGTGGCATAGCATTATAAATGCTAGCACGCATACCACCCACTATTCTATGCCCCTCTAGGGCAAGTAAACCGGCTTCTTTAGATTGCGTTACAAATTTTTCGTTTAAGCTTTCATCATTTAACCAAAATGGTACATTCATACGAGAGCGACAATGCGGCGCTACTTTATTGGTATAAAAAGGCGATTCATCAATAAAGTCATAAAGCAGCTTAGCTTTAGCAATATTTTGTGCTTCCATTGCTTTGACGCCACCATTTTGCTCTAGCCATTCAAATACTTCGGCTGCTAGGTACCACGCAAAAGTAGGCGGTGTATTAAACATGCTGCCTTGTTTTGCCTCAATGGCGTAATCTAAAATACCCGGCTTAGCGAGCCCTTCACGCTCAAGTAGCGTTTTGCGAACAATCACAATAGCAATGCCCGACGGACCGATATTTTTTTGTGCACCCGCGTAGATTAAATCAAATTTATTAACGTCGATTTCGCGCGATAAAATAGTCGATGACATATCGGCCACAATCGGCGCCGTTGGATGACTGGGTACATCAAATATTTCAAGGCCGTCTACGGTTTCATTCGGGCAATAGTGAATGTAAGACGCATCTGCAGGTAAAACCCAATCGGCTACCTGCTTAATAGAAAACAGGCCGTTATCATCATTGCGCACATCAACAGCGTGTGTATTTGTAAACTTATCGGCTTCGCTGGTTGCACTTTTTGACCACACGCCGTTCTCACAATACACCGCTTTTTTTCCATCAACATGGAGGTTTAAAGGCACGGCACTAAATTGTCCTCGACCGCCGCCGTGCATAAACAGCACTTCAAACTCATCACTAATATTCATTAAACGACGCAGACTAGCTTCACACTTAGCCGTTAATGCTAAAAATTCTTTACTGCGATGGCTCATTTCCATTACTGAAACGCCAAGCCCTTGCCAGTCTAAAAACTCTTTTTGTGCTTTTTGCATTACAGCCGGTGGTAACATTGCAGGGCCTGCACAAAAATTATATATACTCATTACCTTTTCCTCATTCCAGTAATTTACTGTTTAACTTGAATTAAACTAATTCAAGTGTCTTTAGTTTTTTTCAACCATATAAAAAAAGCGGCCAAGGCCGCTTTTTTCAATCTAATTATTCTGAAGGAGGATTGTCATCCGCCACTTCATCAATAACTGTATCTACTGTTTCAACGTCTTCGATATCAACTAAGTCACTTTCAGTCACTTCAATCTCTTCGATACGTTGTAAACCAACTACTTGCTCTTCGTCAATAGTTCTGATCAAAATAACACCTTGGGTGTTACGTCCAACCGTAGAAACTTCATTAACGCGAGTACGTACTAAGGTACCACGATTCGAAATAATCATTATTTCGTCGTTGTCATCAACCTGTACAGCACCAACAACAGCACCGTTACGCTCACTCACTTTGATTGATACAACACCTTGTGTTGCACGACTCTTCGATGGGTAATCTTCAAGTTGAGTACGCTTGCCGTAACCATTTTCTGTCACTGTTAATATTGCGCCATCATTCTTTGGTACAATAAGTGATACAACACGCTGATCGTCTGGCATCTTAATACCACGAACACCCGTTGCAGTTCGGCCCATAGGACGTACACCTTTGAAACGGATTTCAGGTTTGCCTTCTTCGTCTAGTACTGGGTTACCATTTTCATCAACGACAGCCGTTTCTTCAGCCTCTTTAAAGCGAACAACTTTGCCCGCATCAGTGAACAACATAATTTCGTTGCTGCCATCGGTAATATCAACACCGATTAAGCTATCACCTTCGTTTAAGTTAACCGCAATGATTCCGCTTGCACGTTGACGACTGTATGCCGTTAATGGCGTCTTCTTAACCGTACCGAACGCCGTCGCCATAAAGATGTATTTATCATCTTCATAATCGCGTACTGGCAGGATTGCAGTAATACGTTCATCTGCCTCAAGTGGTAATAAGTTAACAATTGGCTTACCGCGCGCTGCACGACTGGCAAGTGGCAACTGGTATACTTTAAGCCAATATAAACGACCCGCTGTAGAGAAACAAAGAATAGTATCGTGAGTGTTGGCAACCAATAAACGTTCAATGAAATCTTCATCTTTCATCTTAGTTGCTGACTTGCCTTTACCACCACGACGCTGGGCTTCGTAATCACTTAACGCTTGGTACTTAACGTACCCTTCGTGTGAAAGCGTAACAACTACGTTTTCTTCGTTGATTAAATCTTCAAGACTAATATCGTGTGCAGCGGCATTAATTTCAGTGCGGCGCTCATCACCATATTGCTCTTTAATTTCAACTAACTCGTCACGAATAACTTCCATTAAACGTTCCGGACTTGCCAAAATGAATAATAGTTCGGCAATTAGGTCGAGTAACGATTGGTACTCAGTTAGAATTTTTTCGTGCTCAAGACCCGTTAATTTGTGTAAACGTAAGTCTAGTATTGCTTGAGCTTGCTGCTCAGAAATATAGTACTGACCATCACGAATACCCAGTTCGCTTGCTAACCAATCTGGGCGTGCTACGTTGTCTTCGCCTGCTTTATCAAGCATGGCTTTAACATTACCTAATTCCCAAGGACGCGCTGTTAGTGCAACTTTTGCTTCAGCGGGCGTAGGCGACTTACGAATAAGTTCGATAATTGGGTCAATGTTTGCCAGTGCAATCGCTAAACCTTCTAGCGTATGTGCACGGTCGCGAGCTTTGCGTAAATCAAATACCGTACGACGGGTAACAACTTCACGGCGGTGAATAATAAACTCTTCAAGCATTTCTTTTAAGTTGAAACACTTGGGCTGGTTATTAATTAACGCAACCATATTCATACCAAACACAGTTTGTAACTGAGTTTGTGAATAAAGGTTGTTTAGAATAACTTCACCTACGTCACCACGTTTGATCTCAATAACGATACGCATACCGTCTTTATCTGATTCATCACGTAATGCGCTGATCCCTTCAATTTTTTTATCTTTAACTAGCTCTGCGATTTTTTCAATCAAACGAGCTTTGTTAACTTGGTAAGGGATTTCATGAACAATAATTGTTTCACGGCCGGTTTTCTCATCGGTTTCAATCTCAGCACGCGCACGCATGTACACTTTACCGCGACCGGTTTGATAAGCTTGTTCAATGCCTTTTTTACCGTTGATAATTGCCGCAGTTGGGAAATCTGGACCTGGAATATAATCCATTAACTCAGTAATGGTTAACTCAGGGTTTTGAATAAGCGCTAAACAGCCATTCACTACTTCTGATAAGTTATGTGGCGGAATATTTGTCGCCATACCAACAGCAATACCTGACGAACCATTAACTAACAGGTTAGGTATTTTAGTCGGTAATACATCAGGAATTTGCTCTGTGCCATCGTAGTTAGGCACAAAATCAACCGTTTCTTTTTCAAGATCGGCTAATAATTCGTGCGACATTTTTGCCATACGTACTTCTGTATAACGCATTGCCGCTGCTGAATCACCATCAACCGAACCAAAGTTACCCTGACCATCAACTAACATATAACGAAGAGAGAATGGCTGAGCCATACGTACGATGGTGTCATAAACTGCACTGTCGCCGTGTGGGTGGTATTTACCGATTACGTCACCGACCACACGGGCCGATTTTTTGTAAGGCTTGTTCCAGTCATTACTAAGCTCGTTCATTGCAAACAAGACGCGGCGGTGAACAGGTTTTAAACCGTCACGTACGTCTGGTAATGCACGTCCTACAATTACACTCATGGCGTAATCTAAGTAGGAATTTTTTAACTCGTCTTCAATATTGACTGGCAGAATTTCATTGGCGAGATCAGTCATTTGATATCACATTCCTTCAGTATCAGCTCTTAACAACCCAGTATTAGGTATTAAGAGTGTTTGTTATTATTTCTAAGCAGCCATGCTATCACAATTAATTTTAATTTACAGGCGCAAAACTTTGCGATTTATCAATTTAGCCCTATATAATGGCCTCAGATTGACGAGGAAGTATTTTATGACCGAACATCAAAATGTAGATAACGCAGAAATAGCAAAGTTTGAAGCCATCGCAGAACGTTGGTGGGATTTAGAAGGCGAATTTAAACCCTTACACGAAATTAATCCATTACGATTAGATTTTATCGCTGACAAAACTAAAGGGTTATTTGATAAAGAAACCCTCGATGTTGGGTGTGGTGGCGGTATTTTAAGTCACAGCATGGCGCGAATGGGCGCTAAAGTAACTGGCATCGATATGGGGCAAGAGCCTTTAACTGTCGCCAAGTTACACAGCTTAGAAACAAGTGTCCCCGTTGAATATATAAAAGTGCCTGCAGAACAATTTGCTGATGAGCACCCTGAGCGCTTTGATGTGATCACTTGCATGGAAATGTTAGAGCACGTCCCCGACCCCGCTTCTATTATTCATGCGGTCGCTAAATTAGCAAAACCTGGGGCCGATGTTTTTTTCTCTACTCTTAATAAAACCCCAAAAGCTTACTTATACGCTATTGTCGGTGCAGAAAAACTGTTAAAAATGGTCCCTGAAGGTACCCATGACCATAAAAAGTTTATTAAACCTGCGCAATTAATTGCATGGGCAGAGCAAGCTGGCTTAAAAGTACGTGCCAGTGCTGGTTTAAGTTATAACCCGCTTTCTAGGCAATACACAATGAATGATGATGTAAGCGTAAATTATATGCTGCATTTTGAGAAGTTAGTGTAATGGCAAGCTCGCAAACACCTGCTAGCCCAATTGAATATCAAGCACTGCTGTTTGACTTAGATGGCACTTTACTTGATACCGCTGATGATTTAGGCGCTGCACTTAATAGTGTGCTGCATAATCATCAACAACACCAAGTAGGCAGTGATATATATCGCCCCGCAGCTTCAAATGGCGCAGCAGCCTTACTTGCTGCTGGTTTTAAAGAAGGCTGGGCGCAACAACCGCAAGAGCAACTTTTAGCAGAGCTAGTTGCACACTACGCTGCCAATATTGCCACCCATACCCAATGTTTTGTTGGTATAGAGCAACTACTCATTGCACTTGATAATAAAGGAATACCTTGGGGCATTATGACAAATAAGCCTGGTTTTTTAACCGATCCTTTAGTCAGGGCCATTCCTGCGTTAAAGAGTGCGCAAATTGTGATAAGCGGTGATACCTTAGCAGAATCTAAGCCTTCACCCCTTCCTTTATTACATTGTGCTGAGCAAATGAGTGTTGATCCTTCGCGTTGCCTATATATAGGTGATGCACAGCGGGACATACAAGCAGGAAAAGCTGCGAATATGCACACCGCTACCGCACTGTGGGGATATGTACCGAGTGTAGACGAAGCACTGGCTTGGAATGCAGATTTTAATTGGCATAGCCCTATAGATGCATTTAACCACATATAGTGCCACATTAATTAATAAGCACTATATATTGTGATTGTGTTGGTTTTTTACGCAAAGCTTGATGATAAAAAAAGCAGACGAAATTTATATTTAAAAAGCGTAAATTTAATCTTTCCTTAGTTGATTTTTACAAATTTCAACTTAACCGAATGATCAAAGGTAAATGCCTACTAACGCAATTGCGTTACATCAACGTTATCCACAATGAGAGCGGTTTCTGTCCCTTGCAAAAGAATTCTTGCCACATTAAGCTTTCTATTAACACTTTGATGGAATAGATATTTCAACTAGGTGGAGGGACTAGCACCATACTCAAGACTTGAATATGATGCTAGTAAAGACACTTGCTAAAATATTAGGAAAGCGTCCAAGTGTGGAAAGTTGAGCGTATCTTATTCTGATAATATCGGCAAGTGATAGGATAAAATATAGGATGACTAAAATTGAAGGTCAATATTTCTATAGAGATTTCAGACAATGTAATAATGATTGTTTCTAAAGTTATTATAACGTTGAGTAGTTTATTTATAATCTAAATTTACATGGGCTAATTAATAGCCCATTTTTAGATTTTACATCTCAGTGCCAGTTTGTTCGGGATAAGATTCTTATCTTAATCATATCAGTTTGACTAAACAGCTAGTGCCAACAATTAAACTAACCACATATAGTGCCATGTTAATTAATAAACACTACATATTGTGATTGTGTTAGTTTTTACGCAAAGCTTGATGATAAAAAAAGCAGACAAAATTTATTTTTAAAAAGCGTAAATTTAGTCTTTCCTTAGTTGATTTTTACAAATTTCAACTTAACCGAATGATCAAAGGTTAATGCCTACTAACACAATTACGTTATCCCAACGTTATCCACAATGAGAGCGGTTTCTGTCCCTTGCAAAAGATCACAGACCACACTATCTTGTGATCTCTAATTTGAACAACACCAGATATTGTGGCTAAATGTTATTCAATTAAATTTACCTAAGCGGTATAAATAACAATAAAAGAATAGGCACTAGGCATTTTAAGTGCACTCATTGGTCAAAAATATTTAATTCCCAAGGAATACAGGCAAAACTATGAACCAACAGTTATCTGTAAGCAAACGTGACGGCCGTAAAGAGCCGCTTGATCTAGACAAGATCCATCGCGTTATTGAATGGGCCGCCGAAGGTTTAAATAACGTTTCGGTTTCACAAGTTGAACTTAAATCGCATATTCAATTTTATGACGGTATTCGTACTAAAGACATCCACGAAACGATTATCAAAGCCGCTGCGGATCAGATTTCTAAAGAATCGCCTGATTATCAGTATCTTGCTGCTCGTTTAGCTGTATTCCATTTACGTAAAAAAGCCTATGGCCAGTTTGAGCCACCGCGTCTTTTTGACCATGTTACTAACATGGTTGAACAAAAACGCTACGATGCACATTTACTCGTTGATTACACAGAGCAAGAATTAGATGAGCTAGATGCGTACTTAGATCATTCTCGCGATCTTAACTTTAGCTACGCAGCAGTAAAACAGCTTGAAGGTAAATACCTAGTTCAAAACCGTGTAACGGGTGAAATTTACGAAAGCGCGCAGTTTTTATATATCTTAGTGGCTGCAAGCTTATTCGCTGATTACCCTCGTGAGACACGTATTGATTACATCAAACGTTTTTATGATGCGGTTTCATTATTTAAAATTTCTTTACCTACGCCAATTATGTCGGGTGTACGTACGCCAACGCGTCAGTTTAGCTCATGTGTACTTATTGAATGTGGCGATAGCTTAGACTCAATTAATGCTACATCATCAGCAATTGTTAAATACGTTTCTCAACGTGCTGGTATTGGTATTAATGCTGGTCGTATTCGTGCACTAGGTAGCCCTATTCGTAACGGTGAAGCGTATCACACTGGCTGTATTCCGTTTTATAAGCACTTTCAAACAGCGGTTAAAAGCTGTTCGCAAGGCGGTGTACGTGGTGGCGCAGCAACCCTTTTCTACCCGCTTTGGCATTTAGAAGTTGAAAACTTATTAGTGCTTAAAAACAACCGTGGTGTTGATGATAACCGCGTACGTCACTTAGATTACGGCGTACAGTTTAATAAACTCATGTACTCACGTTTAATTAAAGACGATTACATTACGTTATTCAGCCCCTCTGACGTGCCTGGCCTTTACGATGCATTTTTTGAAGACCAAGACGAGTTTGACGCGCTATATGTAAAATATGAGCAAGACGAGTCAATTCGTAAAAAACGAATTAAAGCGATTGAGCTGTTCTCTATGTTTGCTCAAGAACGTGCTAGCACGGGTCGTATTTACTTACAAAACGTTGACCACTGTAATACACACAGTCCGTTTATCTCAAAAGTGGCTCCGATCCGTCAATCTAACTTATGTTTAGAAATTGCGTTACCAACTAAGCCTCTTAACAACGTGAATGATGAAGAAGGTGAAATTGCACTTTGTACATTATCTGCGTTTAACTTAGGTGCCATTGAGTCTTTAGATGAACTAGAAGAGTTAGCTGAGCTTGCAGTACGCGCACTTGATAACCTACTTGATTTTCAAGACTACCCAGTACCTGCAGCTAAAAACGCAACCATGGGACGTCGTACGCTAGGCATAGGCGTTATTAACTACGCATACTACCTAGCTAAAAACGGTAAGCGTTATTCAGATGGCAGCGCAAATGCGCTTACGCACAAAACATTTGAAGCGATTCAGTACTACCTAATGAAAGCGTCTAATGAGCTGGCAAAAGAGCGTGGAGCGTGTCCTAAATTTAACGAAACAACGTACTCACAAGGTATTATGCCAACGGATACGTACAAGCGTGATTTAGATAAAATTTGTGATGAACCACTTCATCTTGATTGGGATACGTTACGTGCCAGCATTAAAGAGCACGGTATGCGTAACTCAACACTGAGCGCATTAATGCCATCAGAAACATCATCGCAAATATCTAATGCAACCAATGGCATTGAGCCACCGCGTGGCCATATTAGTGTTAAAGCAAGTAAAGACGGTATTTTAAAGCAAGTTGTCCCTGAGTACGAACGCCTTAAAGATAGCTATGAGTTACTGTGGGATATCCCATCTAACGATGGTTACTTACAATTAGTAGGCATAATGCAGAAATTTATCGACCAAACGATTTCAGCAAATACTAATTATGATCCAAATAAATACGAAGGCGGTAGAGTACCTATGAAAGTCTTATTAAAAGACTTACTTGGTGCCTACAAGCTAGGTGTTAAAACACTGTACTACCATAACACCCGTGATGGCGCATCAGATGCACAAGAAGACGCTCCAGAAGTGGAAGATGATGATTGTGCAGGCGGCGCGTGTAAAATTTAATAGTTAAACTTAAAGCGGGCGTCTTGCCCGCTTTGTCCTGACAGTTTTAGTGATAGTTTTTTGAGTGATAAACATGTCTTATACTACTTTTAGCAGAAATCATAATAACCAAATGCAAGAGCCAATGTTTTTTGGTCAAACCGTTAACGTGTCACGTTACGATCAACAAAAATACCCTATTTTTGAAAAGCTGATTGAAAAACAATTGTCTTTCTTTTGGCGTCCTGAAGAAGTTGACGTAAGTAAAGACCGTTTAGACTTTCAAGCGCTTCCCGAACACGAAAAGCATATCTTTTTAAGTAACTTAAAATACCAAACGTTGCTTGATAGTGTTCAAGGCCGTTCGCCTAACGTTGCACTATTGCCAATTGTGTCAATTCCTGAGCTTGAAACATGGATTGAAACATGGGCGTTTAGTGAAACCATTCACAGCCGCTCATACACACATATTATTCGTAACGTAACCCAAGCGCCTGAACTCATCTTTGACGACATTGTTAGCAATGACAAAATTAGTGAACGTGCCGATGCCGTAACCACTTATTACGACGATTTAATTAACTCAGTGTCGCTTTACAACCTTTACGGTGAAGGCAAACATGACATTAATGGTGAAACCGTTGTAGTTAACCTATTCGAGCTGAAAAAGAAATTATACCTGGCGATGATGTCAGTGAACATATTAGAAGCCATTCGCTTTTACGTGAGTTTTGCGTGTTCATTTGCGTTTGCAGAGCGTGAGCTAATGGAAGGTAATGCTAAAATTATTAAGCTTATTGCCCGTGATGAAGCGCTTCACCTTTCAGGCACTCAGCATATTTTAAATATTATGCAAGATGGCAAAGACGACCCTGAAATGGCAATTGTTGCTGCACAGTGCCGTGAAGAAGCAATCAAAATGTTTGTTGACGCTGCAGAGCAAGAAAAAGAATGGGCAGAGTACCTGTTTAAAGATGGTTCAATGATTGGCTTAAATAAACATATTTTATGTCAGTATGTTGAATACATTACCAATGCACGCATGACTGCTATTGGTTTACCAGCACAGTTTGATAATAACAGTAACCCTATTCCATGGATCAACTCATGGCTTGTTTCTGATAACGTGCAAGTTGCTCCACAAGAAGCGGAAATTAGCTCATACCTTGTAGGTCAAATTGATTCACAGGTTGATGCAGCTGAATTTGGTGACTTTGATTTATAATGACTGATAGAACCACTGCAAGTGTCACGCTTGCAGATAACAGCCAGTGCTTAGATTTTACCGCTGGCTGCCCTTCTCTTTTACACTGCTTAGAATCGAATAAAATTAATGCTGCTTACCAGTGCCGTGAGGGATATTGTGGTGCGTGTCGTGCTACGCTTGTCTCTGGTGAAGTAAATTACAATGAAGAACCATTAGCCTTTGTGCGTGATGGTGAAATACTGTTGTGTTGCTGCAAGCCCAATGGTGATATCAGTATTAATTTAAAGTAACTAGCATTGAGGTTAACAAACCACACAGTGTAATGCCTAACAGTTCACTTTATTCACTTTATTCACTTACCTGTTTGCTGCAATTATTACTCAAGTAATCACGATTATAGCCGTGTTATTTACTCTGAATAAGCAGTAGGTACAAATCGGTAATGACCCGTAATTGTATGGGCAAAAAGCATATCGCTCATTTCAGGTCCGCGACCAATATTGTGCACAATAAGCGGGTGACCACTGTCCTGCGATATTTGATTAACAACCATACCTATGTGCGGTAAATTGCCTGGCAGCATCCAAGTGACTATGTCACCGGTTTTATATTCTGCTGCATTAAGCGATTTAGTTAACACTTGTGCATGCCGCTCAAAATAAACCTGTAAGTTAGGTACACGTCGATGATCAATGTTTTTATCTGGCTTGGTTAATCCCCAAATACGCTTAGAAGGATATGCACGAAAATTATTCTGCATGTCTTCATGAACTAACTTTTGTAAATCTATACCAAGCTGTCGATACGATCTAATTATAACATCAGTACACACACCAATATTAGCGGGCACATCGCCACCAGGGTATTCAAGCCTATGATAGGCGCCATCGTAAGTTACTTGTTGCGTTGTTCTGTGTATCAATGCGTTGACAATATCATGATTAAAATCGGCTGCCTTTACATCAAAGGCAAGTAAAACAAGCGGATAGAGAATAAAGCGCGACATATAAATTCCTTTTATAATATTTATTAACTAAAGCTGTTGAGTAATATAGTCAGGAATATTAAATTTATTTCCATTGCTGGTAAAGTGCGCACCAAGTTTATAGGCCATTTTTTCAAGCGGAGCATCATCATAACCACAGGTTTGGATTTCATTGATATAGCGCATAATAAAAGCGTGAGCACCGAGCTCGCGCCATTGAACGACATAAGCCAGCTCATGAAAATGCACTCTTAAATTACGCGCAACATGAGGTAATATGTAATAAGTGTCTTTATAGGTGATCCTGCTACATCCAAAGCCAGCAAATTCGCTAGCAAATGTATTACAGCATATTCTTTGATCAACTACTCGCTATTCGTTTTATCAATCAATTGTTCTATTTGCGCTAGCATGTTTTCTCCAAAAAATTGCTTAGTGACTTAATTTAAGCATAAACATTTAATGACGCAGAATTTGCTTTTATCAAAAAAAAGCGCCAATGGTATTATTACTGACGCTGATTATTAATAATGGCTATAAAGTTGTCTAACCTTCTTCTTCAACCAATGATTCTAATAACTCATGGATCTCTGATTTTAATTCTTTGTCTTCAATTTTATTCGCACTGATTTTAGCATCTTGCAAATTTTTAATTGCCGCTTCTTTATCACCCAGCTCAAGCTGTAAAGTAGCCATAGAAAAGGCAACAGACGACATATGATCTTTGTTATTAATTTCTATCGACTTCTGTAACGCTTTTTCGTAAGTCTCGATAGCTTCTTCTAGCTCTTCGGTAAAATCTGCTAATGTTTCCCACTGAACAGGGTGATCTTTCGCTGTATTTTCGTTTTCAATACAAATAGCTTTTAGCTCAGCATATAAAGATTCAAACTGTTTAGTATCATTTTTATTAGCCGCTGCCATCAGCTTTTCCGCCAAATCGTGAACCGCTTTGTATACTTTAGTATTCATAATTACTCGCTACCTTATTGACGCGCCTTTTTTGACTTATTAAAGACATCGTATTCGAAATATATTCCCTAATAGTACATTATTATTAAGCGCTGCGTTGTTACAAAAGTATTATAAGCGATAAAAACAGAGGTTTAATTTAAAAACCTGGATATTACAGTGCTACAGTTAACACTTAATTTAAGTCGCAATAGTAAATACCTACCCTATGCAAAATTGCAATCAATGCGGTAAATGCTGCACTAAATATGGTGCGGCAGATTTAGATACAAATCAGGATGAAATTGCAATGTGGGCGTTATTTAACCCTGAAATATTTCAATACGTTAAAAACGATAAATTATGGTTTGACCCAACAACGGGTGAGCAATTAACGCAATGCCCATTTTTAGTGCTTGCCAATAGAGCATCTCCTGAAGAAAAAGATAAATATACTTGCAGTATTTATCATGACCGTCCTCAAGATTGCCGACACTACCCAAGTTTAATTTCAGAAATGGTAAATGATGAATGTGAAATGCTTGAACCTGTCGATAAACAAAATCATTTTAAAGCACAAAAAAAGTTAGACATACTAATGATAGACAGTCGCTCTTAAGTTTGACTGTAATAATACCGTGCTAGATTAAATTTATCGCTCTATTGTGTTATTCAACGCAAATTTTAAAGTTATAGTATAACATTGTTGATAGCTTAATTTTGTAGTGTTATATTATATCACAACATAACAACCACGATTCGAAGTAATTATGACTAAGCTAACACTCATATCCTCAGCGCTACTGTCTGTTTTATGTTCTCACTCTGCCCTAGCAGCAACGATTAACGGCACAGTAACAGATACAAAAATGCAACCCATTGCCAACGCCACAATTCATGTTCATGGAAAGTCACAAAGCGTGAAAAGCAATGAACAAGGTCAGTTTAGTATTGACATAGATGCTAAAAGCCAATTACATATTAGTAAAGATAACTACATCGATTCACGTATATCACTTGAGAATGTAGACGATACAATTACTGTTACATTAAAGCCGTCTTCGGTTGAAACTGTGATTGTGTATGCCTCGGCACTGCATAAAAATAGCTTAGAAATGATTTCACCTGTAAGCGTACTATCAGGGGATGAACTAAAAAATAAAGCGAAACCGACCCTCGGTGAAACACTTAAAGGAATACCAGGAGTAAACGCGAGTTATTTCGGCCCTGTCTCTTCAAGTCCGATTATTCGTGGCCTAGGTGGTCCTCGTGTTAAAATTACTCAAAACGGTTTAGATAGCAGTGATGCATCACGTATTGGTCCAGATCACGCAACATCAAGTGATAGCTTAGCCGCTGAACAAATTGAAGTACTACGAGGCCCAAGCACCCTACTTTATGGCTCTGGTGCGATTGGTGGTGTGGTAAATGTGGTTGATAACCGTATTCCAACCAATAATACTGACACACTCTTGGGAGCGGCGCAATACACACACGATACCGTTTCAAATGCGAACACCTATGCTGCAAAATTAGAAACAGGCAGCAATAACTTTAATTTTCATTTTGATGGCACCAAACGCAGTGGTGATGATTATCAAACGCCTCGCTTTAACCTACCGGATGAACATGAAGAAGGTGAAGTACACATTGAGGGCGATGAAGAAACAGCCACTTCAGTTGAAAATACCTTTATCGACAGTGAAACAGTAAACTTTGGTACCAGCTATGTCGGTGAGCATTTAACTGTTGGCTTTTCATACGGCAATATTGAAACAGATTATGGCATTCCTGGGCATTCACATGATCACGGTCATGCCCATGAAGAAGAAGGCGATCATGAAGATCATGCGGATGAAGAACATATAGAAACTCCCGTTTATGCTCATTTAGAGCAAGATCGTTGGCAAGGACTGGTAAGTTATGCATTTCATGATAACTGGATTGAATCTATTAACCTTCGTCTTGGCTACACCGACTATACGCACAGTGAAATTGAAGATGGCGCGATTGGCACCACATTTAGTAACGAAACCACTGAAGCACGTTTAAATGTAGAGCATCAGTTAGGCCAATGGCATGGCATGATTGGCTATCACTATAGTGAATCTGATTACGATGCAATTGGCGAAGAAGCGTTTACGCCTGCAAGTGTCACTACCACTCATGCGTTATATTTACTTGAAGAACGCACATTTGGCGATGTCACCGTAGAGCTTGGCGCCCGCCTAGAAGATTATGATATCAAAAGTGATGTAGATACACATCAGCACAGCCATGATGAACAACCTGTATCGGCAGATGAGACTATTAACTACACCCAAAGCTTTACTAATGTAAGTGCCTCAGCCGGTGCGATTTGGGAGTATACGCCAAGTCACAACCTAGCCGTTAGCTTATCACATTCAGAGCGTGCGCCACTTTCAGCTGAATTACTCTCTAATGGTTTGCATGTTGCCACAGGTACTTATGAGCTTGGTTTGGGCTATCATATTGAAGGGGCCGAAGCGCATTTTGAACCTGAAGAAATTAAACAAGAAACCTCTACCAATCTTGATATTAGTTTACGTCGTTTTAGCGGTGACTTTGGCTACACCGTCAACTTTTTCTATAACGATATTAAAAACTTTTATTATCAACAAAACACCGGATTAGTGTTTGATGAGATGGATGGCTTTGAGTCTGCTGTCAATGGACACAGCGATGCAATTGATGTTTATCAATTTACCAGTAAAGATGCGCAGCTTTATGGTTTTGAATTTGATGCACATTATCAAATAAACCCCAGCGCCATGGTAAAAGTATTTGGTGACTCTACTCGTGCCAAACTAAAAGATAATGAAGGTAATTTACCACGTATCCCTGCCAATAAATTGGGCTCAGAACTACAATATACCCTAGGTAATGCGCAATTTACCTTAACAGGAACCCATTACTTTGAGCAAAATGATATTAGTGCTTACGAAACGGCAACGGATGGCTATACATTAATTGATTTACAAGCCAATTATCAGCTTGATTTAGGTGCAGTGGATACACAGCTCTACTTAAGTGTTGATAATATTACGGATGAGCTTGGTTTCGTGCATAGTTCATTTATTAAAGATACGGCGCCTCTTCCTGGGCGTAACTTCCAATTTGGCGTTAGAGGCTACTTTTAAAACGCGCTCATTTTTAATCAGACAATAAAAAACCGCATTCAAAATAATGAATGCGGTTTTTTTATAACTAAATTCTAATTAAAGAATTGCGTGTAACTCAACGTCAAATACAAGTGTTGAGTAAGGTGCGATTGCAGCACCGGCACCACGTTCACCATAAGCAAGCTCATGAGGAACGTATAAACGCCATTTAGTACCTACTGGCATCATTTGTAATGCTTCAGTCCAACCTTTGATCACGCCACCTACTGGGAATTCAGCAGGTTGACCGCGCTCGTATGAGCTATCAAAAACAGTACCGTTTACTAAAGTACCGTGGTAATCAACACGTACTGTAGACTCTGCAGTTGGCTTTTCGCCTTCACCTGTTGCAAGTACTTCGTACTGAAGACCTGACTCAGTAACTGTAATTTCAGGACGTTTTGCGTTTTCTTCTAAAAATGCAATACCTTCAGCAGCCAATACTTTAGCTTCTTCTTCACGACGAGCTTGGATCTCTTCGTTGATTTTCTCAAATGCAGCTTGGATCTCAGGGATCTCTACTTGAAAAGCACTGCCTGCATACGCATCTTTCATGCCTTCAAATACTGAATTTAAGTTTAAACCTTCAAAAGGGTTAGCCTTAAGTTGCTCACCCATTTGTAAGCCAATACCGTAACTTGCTTTTTCAGCATCTGTAGTAAAATTATCTGACATAATGTGTTATTCACGTTTTGTTAGTTAAAAGACCCGTATATGCTATCACAAAACAAAAGCCGTTTGGGGCTAGTTTTTATTGAGTTTTTCTTTAATTAAACCAATAGCAAAGGTACATACAGGTAAACTGAGCAAAATTCCAACAAGTAAGCTCATCGGCAATAATCCAGCCACGCCGTTCAATAAAAGAGGCACAGCCACTAAACCGATAATGCCAATGTAAAACGCGCCCCACACTGGCCAAAAATGATCGTATTTTGTGATTAAATGCCCGGATAAAAGATTAAACCCGATGCCATATAAGAAAGTCATCATCAGCGCATTATCTGGGTATGCATCAATGGCCATTTTTTGTAATAACGATATGGCACTTTGGTAACAATAACCAAACACAGTCCATAGCAGGATGTGCTTAAGTAAACGTTTAGAAAAGGATAACTCCGGGGACTGTGACATAATAAAGCTCCAGATAGCAAAAAACCGCCAATAAGGCGGTTTTTTAAATAATGGTGGAGAGATAGGGATTTGAACCCTAGAGGGGCTATAAACCCCTGCCGGTTTTCAAGACCGGTGCATTCGACCACTCTGCCATCTCTCCGTACGGCGCGCATAATAAGATCATACGCTTAGCTTGTAAAGCCCTATTTTACTAAAACCGGTTAAATAGTTAAATATTAATCAGGATAGTCATAAACCCTAGTAATATTGTTTAGGTCTGCGGGCAATCCAAGAACATACTAAACACACCAGTAAGCTGGCAGTTAAAAATGCAATACTTTGAAATATTAAATCGAAGCGGTTTAAATCATCACTTGGGATCACAACTAACACAAACGAAGGTAGGACGGTGAATAATAGAACATAGCAGCATATTTTAAAGGCTCTGCCAAAATCAAATCGTCGAGACTGTTGCATCCACCATGTTAGCAGTACTAGGACACCCATCGCAGTTGCAGCAATAAAATGAGCTGCTTGTGTATTCATTGCAACATAAAATGTCGCAAGCGCGCCAACAACACCCCAGATTGACCAAGCAAACCAGTTTTCTTTTTCACGTAAAAATAAATTTCCCATCATTTTCGTCTTCTTTATCGTTATTATTGGTAAGACTTTCCATACATTACCAAAAAACAACCGATTAAAAAACAAACTGAAGAAGATTTATTGCGTATGGTGCTTCCGTGCGCTTCTCGCAGCTACAATATTAACCGCAGTAGTGTAACACGATTAACTTAATGAATTATGACTATGTTGAATATAAAAAGTTCATCCTATTGCTACAAAAAACTAAAATAGTTTTCTGGTTTATGGCGCGGTGACTTTTTACACTCAACTGCTGGCGTCCCTAAATACAAATAACCCACTATTTCATCATCATTGTTTAAGTTAAGCGCTTGTTTAACACTGGGGCTTTGTGCAAAGTAGCCTGTGCGCCAAATACCGCCAAGCCCTTGTGCAAATGCGGCTTGTTGCATAGCCAGCACGCCACAGCCTGCACTTTGAACTTGTTCTATTCTTGGTACTTTTGGATGTTGTTGATATTTTGCAATGGCAATAATGATCATGGGTGCTCTAAGGGGTAACTCTTTAGCACGATTAATTACTTTTTCAGCTTGCTGCTCGGCCAAAGCGCTTTGATAATAAATTTCACCCAACTTATGACGTGCATCCCCTTGAACAATAATATATTGCCAAGGCGCAATACAGCCATGATCGGGAACTCTGAGCCCAGCCTGCTGAATAATGTTTAGTTGTTCTTCATTAGGGCCTGGCTCTGTCAGTTTTGCATCTGACTGGCGGGTTAATAAAAGCTCAATAGCATCCATTATAATTACTCAAAAGACAAAACAATAGCATACCATTGAAACCCTTAGGTTAAAATATAATGGGCACCCCGCTGTTATTATTTGCTTATCAAGAAAGTACCTAGGTTAAAAAGCACACAAATAATATCGCAACCCAAATAGCCGTGTATTTGTGCCATTACAAAGTGGCGCTCGCCTTTTGCGTGTAATACCAATCCGCAATAATACTTAATCATTTTACGGGGCTAAACGTGTCGCTATCTGTGTTAAAAAACTCTCATTTAGAACAACTAAATAGCAAATTTTTTGCCTAGCTATCAACACGTTTTTCCAGCCTCAAAATAGATCACTTAATTAAGCGAATTGGTATAAATAATTAGGTCGAACTAATGAGAGGCTTTATAGATTTAATTTTGCCAGTTAAGCGTTGTAGCCGAGACACCATTGAAAATCGTAATAGCGTATTTATTAGCTATACAAGGAATGGGGTAAGGTAAAAAACAACAATATAAGGGTCTGATTATAAGTTAACTATCTTAAAAAAATAATCAGACCCGTGTACTTACTTAAATTGCATATTAGATACTGCGTGCAACTTGTAAGGCTTCGAATATAGCGCGCTTGGCATCAATAGCCGCTGCTAGTTTAGCGCCACCAATAACATGAACCTTGGCATTCTCTGCTTGCGCCTTAAATAGTTCGTCATTAGACACTTGGCCAATACAAGCAATCACAGTATCAACTGGCAATACTTGTGTTTCGCCAGCAACACTGATAGTTAGGCCGTTTTTATCAAAACGATGGTACTGGCAATTGGCAATTTGCTTAACGCCATGTTGTTTAGCAACTTGACGATGTATCCAACCGGTTGTTTTGCCTAAATCACCACCAAAGCGCCCTTCACTGCGTTTAAGCATATAAAGTTGACGCTCATCTTTATGAGGCTGAGCATCGCACTCTATTCCCCACTGGGTTTTAAAGTCGCTGATACTTTGTGATTTATGTTCACTTAAAAATGCCACCATATCAAAACCGATACCGCCTGCGCCTAAAATCGCAATCGAATTACCAAGTTCAACCTCACCGCGAATGACTTCATCGTAGGCAAAAACACGTTTGTCATCACTACATTCTATAGAGGCTTCACGTGGCCTTACACCCGTGGCAAAAACCACATCATCAAACTGGCTTAGCATACCGTCATCAAATGCTTTGCCTAATTCAACGGTGACGTTTAAACGCTTAAGTTCATTGGTAAAATAAGCCAATGTATGGTTAAAGTCTTCTTTACCTGGTATCTGCATGGCTAAATTAAACTGCCCACCCATATGCTGCTTTTGGTCAATAAGCGTTACATTGTGACCTTTTTGCGCTAAGTAGCAACTTGAAGAAAGCCCAGCAGGACCCGCTCCAACCACTAATACATTTTTAGCTGTTGCGGCTTTTTCTAGAGGGTAATCAAGTTCAAAACCCGCTTGTGGGTTCACTAAGCACGTAGCACGTTTACCTTTAAATACATGGTCTAAACAGCCCTGATTGCACCCTATACAAATATTAATATGTTCAGAGCGCTTGGCTTGATATTTATTAAAAAAATCGGGATCTGCAAGTAAAGGACGCGCCATAGAGATTAAATCAGCCTCACCCGCCGTTAAAATATCATTAGCAATCTCTGGTGTATTAATGCGGTTTACGGCAATAACAGGCACGCTAATGACATCTTTCAAACGCTTTGACGCTTCTTTAAATGCGCCTGGGGGTACCATGCTTGCAATTGTCGGTACCCGTGCTTCATGCCAACCAATGCCAGTATTAAAAATATCAACACCTGCTTTTTCAAGTGCAATAGCTTGTTGTGTTACTTCCTCAGGAGTTGAGCCATTAGGAATTAAATCGATTACAGACAGTCTAAAAATAATTAAAAATTTATCTGAAACTTTAGCTCTTACTGCTTTTACAATCTCAACAGCTAAACGCATTCTATTTTCAAGACTACCACCAAACTCATCGTCTCGTTTGTTTGTATGCGGTGCCATAAATTCATTAATTAAGTAACCTTCAGAGCCCATCACCTCAACGCCATCGTAACCTGCTTTTTCTGCTAAATATGCAGAGTGAGCAAAATCTTTAATGGTTTTTTTGATTGAACTTAAAGACATAGCCTTAGGTTTATAGGGATTGATCGGTGCTTTTATAGCACTTGGTGCTTGATTGAATGGATGATAGGCATAGCGCCCAGCATGCAATAACTGCAGGCAAATTTTACCACCATGTTGATGAACAGCTTGTGTATAAGCACGGTGTTTAAAAACATCATAATAACTATTAAATGATGATGAAATAGGCGTTAACTTGCCGCGAAGATTAGGGCTATATCCCCCCGTAATGAGCATTGCTGTGCCACCTTTAGCACGTGCTTCATAAAAAGCACGTAGGCGTTTACGATTATGCCACCCCTCTTCGAGGCCGGTATGCATTGATCCCATTACTAAACGGTTGCGTAGTTGTGTGTGTTTTAGTTCTAATTTTTGTTCTAACATCATGTGCCCCAATAACTGGTCTAACCTGTGTGCATTTAGTCAATTCTGCTTTAATGACCAACAATAAGCAATATATGAGCAGATTAAACTTAATAATTTTTTAACTTAAAACCTGTTGACTGCGTTTATCTTGACCAATAGCGTGAGTTAAAAGTAGTGACTACAGCCATAATTTCAGTAATTATTTATTAAATAAACACGTGTTTAATTTCAAGTGTAATTGAATTTATAAATGTTTCGTTACGATTTAGCAGTTAAATTTATTTATATTCTACGCTAAGATGGCAATAACGTTTTAGCTGTACCAATTTAAGGAGCTATTTTGATAGCAAAGGTATTTAAAGGTATATGGACGGGGATCAACTTCTCACGTCGTTTAATACTCAACGTATTGTTTTTATTTTTGGTCGTTATTTTTATCGTATCGGTATCAAGTGACGGTGATAAAATTATTGTCGAAGAGGGCTCTGTTCTTAGACTTAACCTTAATGGCCCTATTGTCGAAGAAAAAACCTATATAGACCCTGTTGAAGCCGCTATTAATGATGCAACGGCCAGTGCTGACTCACCCAGTGAAATATTGCTCGACGATGTAGTTGAAGTAATTAATCAAGCAGCACAAGACTCGCGTATAAGCGCTATTTTGCTTGATTTACAAGAAATGCCAAAAGCACATTTAAATAAGCTCAAACAAATTACACAGGCACTTGAAACATTTAAAGCAACCGGTAAAAAAGTGATTGCCTCAGGGTATTACTACACCCAAGCACAATATTACATTGCCGCACATGCAGACGAAATTGCGATGCATCCTTATGGTAGTGTGCTTATTGAAGGCTACGGTATGTACCCGCTTTACTTCAAAGACGCATTAGAAAAATTAGAAGTCACTCAGCATATATTTCGTGTAGGTACCTTTAAATCGGCCGTTGAACCGTTTATCAGAAACGATATGTCAGAGGCAGCTAAAGAAGCTAACCGCGTATGGCTAGGTGCTTTATGGAATGAATATAAGCAAGACGTTAGTGCTGTACGTCCTTTTGATGAGTCAAACTTTGATGAAACAATGGATGTTTATTTAGCTAAAATGCAAGCCGCTAATGGTGATGCCGGTAAATATGCACTGGATAACCAATGGGTTGATTCATTAAAAACCAATCAGCAAATTCGCCAACAATTAATTGAATTGGTTGGAGAAAATGAAGATGGAAAAACATTCAAACAAGTCTCTTTTGGTGAATACTTAAGTTTAGTAAAACCGCCTATTGAATTTGATAACCCTATGACTGAAAAAGTCGCTGTTGTGGTTGCTAAAGGCACCATTGTTGATGGTGAACGCCGTGCTGGTGAAATTGGTGGTGATTCAACTGCAGCCCTCCTTCGCAAAGCGCGACTTGATGACAAGGTTAAAGCGGTGGTTTTACGTATAGATTCAGGCGGTGGCAGCATGTTTGCCTCAGAAGTAATTCGTGCTGAAGTACTTGCACTTAAAGCTGCTGGTAAACCCGTTATTGCATCAATGAGCTCAGTAGCTGCATCAGGCGGTTATTGGATTGCATCGGCGGCCAATGAAATTTGGGCAGCGCCGAGTACAATTACCGGTTCAATTGGCGTATTTGGTACCTTTATGACATTTGAAGATACTCTAGCTAAAATAGGTGTGTATTCAGATGGCGTAGCGACCACCGAATTGGCAGGTTTTTCAATCACTCGCCCACTTAACCAGAAAATGGCTAAAGTTATTCAAATGAGTGTTGAAGAAGCGTATGGACGCTTTTTAGATGTGGTTGCTGAGGCACGTAATATGACCCCAGAGCAAGTTGATAAAATTGCCCAAGGTCGGGTATGGATTGCCTCTCAAGCTCAAGAGCTTGGTTTAGTTGATAAACTTGGTAATAAACAAGATGCGATTAAAGCAGCGGCTGAGCTTGCTAAGCTTAACTATTATGACGTTAAAACAATTAAGCAATCGCTTAGCCCACAAGAAAAAATGCTTCAAGATATCTTCAGCAGTGCCGCCGTTAAATCAGTACTTGGGCTTGAAACACAAAAAACAGCAGTATTAGCCAGCCAAGCTAATCTGCAAAGTGTTATTAAACAATTAAGCAGTGAACTAGAAAACCTAAAAGATTATAACGATCCACAAGGTGTTTATGCCCGCTGTTTAGAGTGTACAGTTGCACAATAGTGCCTTAACAGGCTGTATTGATTAGCAGTTAGCGTTATACTAAGCCCAGTTTTTTTACTGGGCTTTTTTATGAAACGTAAACGCATTTATATCGCTTACACTGGCGGTACCATAGGAATGAAAAAATCAATTCGTGGCTATATTCCTGCTGAAGGGTTTTTAACCGAAACCGTGGTTAATAACGCAGAGTTTAATCGTGAAGAAATGCCATTATTTGATATTCATGAATACTGCCCACTCATAGATTCTTCAGATATGTCACCGACTCATTGGCAACTCATCGCCGATGACATAAAAAGTAAATACCAAGATTACGATGGCTTTGTGGTACTGCATGGCACCGATACTATGGCCTATACTGCATCAGCTCTATCGTTTATGTTTGAAAACTTAACTAAACCTATTATTGTAACCGGCTCACAAATTCCGCTGTCTCAATTACGCTCAGATGGTCAAGTTAACCTTCTTAATGCCATGTATTTAGCGGCTAACTACCCCATTGCAGAAGTCAGCTTATTTTTTAATAATCAGTTGTTCAGAGGCAATCGTGCAACTAAAGCCCATGCAGATGGGTTTGATGCATTCGCCTCACCTAACTTAGAGCCGCTTGCGCTTTCAGGTATTAATATTCAGCTGATCAAAGGGCAATTAAGCCCGTATGTAGAAAATGAACTCCAAGTTACCCCTATTACACCGCAAGCTATTGGCGTGCTGTATTTATACCCAGGGATCAGCAAAGAAGTAGTAAAAAGCTTAGTTAATGGCAATATTAAAGCCCTCGTACTGCTAAGCTTTGGCGTAGGCAATGCGCCACAAGACCCTGAGTTTTTAGATATTCTGGATGAAGCAAGTAAGCGGGGTGTTATTATTACTAATTTAACCCAATGTTTAAAAGGTCAAGTGAACATGGGCGGTTATGCCACGGGTAATGCGCTGTTAAACATAGGCGTGATCAGCGGTTACGATATGACCTTAGAAGCATGCTTAACTAAACTGCATTACTTATTTAGTCAAAACCTAGAAATCGAAACAATTCGCCATTTAATGCAAGATAACCTGCGTGGTGAGCTGACCCGTTAAGTAATCAGTTAAGCGAATAACAAAAAAGGACGCTATATAGCGTCCTTTTTTGTTTACTTAGATTTTATTAACGAACTTTTGCGTCAATATCAACTAAGTCAGTTAAATGACACGTTTCACCACTGTGAGTTTTAATGCCGTGCTCACCAAAGTAATCACGCTGGGCTTGAACTAAGTGCCCATTACTTGGTGTTGTTAGCGTTGCTAAGTAGGTTTGTGTTGCACTAAGCACAGGAAACGCCAGACCCGTCATAACGGCTTGGCCAGTCACTTTACGCATCGCTAATGACTCTTTTTCAAGCGTGTCAATAAACTCAACGCCTTGCGCTACACTATCAAGGTAATCAGCACGGATAATACACCCTGCACGCCATGTTTGTAACGTTTTCGCTAAATCAACTTTCCATTGATGGGTTCGTGAAGCGCCTTTAATTAATGCAAGTCCTTGACGGTATGCCAACAGGCTCGCAAGGGTAAACGCATCTTTAAGCTCGTCTAAATCAATATCAACTTGCGTGGTATTTTGTGCGCTGTACGTCATTTCTTGTGCGGCAGTGGTATTACACGCATTGGTTAAATGACGAGCTTGTACAGCAGCCACTAGCGACGGTACCGCAATACCTAATTCAAGGGCGTTTTGTGCTGTCCATAAACCGGTGCCTTTTGCGCCTACTTTATTGTCAATTAAATCTACAAGCGGCATATTATGCGAATTTTCAAGTGATAAAATATGGCTTGAAATTGACAGTAAATAGCTATTTAGCTGCCCTTGAGACCATTCGTTAAATATCTCTGCAATTTCTTTAGGTGAGCGATTAGTGCCGTGACGAAGTAGCTGATACACTTCAGCAATCAGTTGCATGAGTGCGTATTCAATTCCATTGTGAACCATTTTTACAAAATGGCCGCTGGCTGACTGGCCCACACGCGCAAAACACGACTCGCCTTTATAGCTTGCAGCAACCTTTGTAAACCATGGCTCGACACGCTCCCAGCCACCTTCAGAACCACTGGCCATCATAGCTGGACCGTGACGTGCACCCTCGGCACCGCCTGAAATACCCATAGTGGCAAATTCAAACTTATCTTGGTATTTGAGCTTACGGTTAATACCGTCTTTGTAATTACTGTTGCCACAATCAACAATAATGTCACTACACTGAACACCCGCTTCAATAAGCTCGTTGCAAACCGCATCAACTAACTCACCAGCAGGCACAAGTAATAAAATAGAACGCGGTGCTTCTAAACGCCTAACCATATCCCCTAGATCAGAGACAATGTGAAGTTTATCAGCCATGCCTTGTGATTTAGCACAACTTAGTAATTCTTCACCCGCATTTGGGTTTTTGTCATAAGCGACAAGCGTTATCCCTTTTTCAATCAAGTTCAGGGCAAGATTTTTCCCCATAACGCCTAACCCTACTAATGCAACTTGCATTTAGTGCCCTCCTCGGTAACAACTATTTGGTTAGTAAATTAAAATAATACCGCGTGCATTATACTCAGACCGCAGCCATGAGCAAAGCTACATGCATTTATTACAGTTAAAATAAACGCCGCAATTATATCAAACAACCGCCCTCTCAGGGGAAGAAATAGCAGTGCTATTTAAATTTTTAGATCATTGACGCCCTGTGACACCGGTGTCATAATGATGACATATTCATTTTGTATATAATAGTCGCAATGTTATAAAAATTGCATAAAACTAAAGATTGCTCTTTATTAGTAATCGCTAAAAACAAAATAACCGTCAACTTGCTTAAAAAAAGCACACAGGAGAATTTAATGTTAAGACGTACAAAAATAGTCGCGACACTTGGACCTGCAACAGATAGAGATAATAACTTAGAAAAAATTATTCGTGCAGGCGCAAATGTCGTTCGATTAAATTTCTCACACGGTGTTGCACAAGATCACAAAAACCGTGCACAAGCTGTTCGAGATATTGCAACTAAACTTGGTAAGCACATCGCGATTCTCGCTGACTTACAAGGCCCAAAAATTCGCGTTTCAACCTTCAAAGAAGGCAAAGTGACCTTATCTGTTGGTGCAAAATTTATTCTTGATGCCAAAATGGAAAAAGGCCAAGGCGATATTAACGCCGTCGGTATTGACTACAAAGAGCTACCACAAGATGTTGCCCCTGGTGATTTATTGCTATTAAACGATGGCTTAATTCAACTTACCGTAGAAAGTGTTGAAGGTCACTTAGTTCACACCATTGTGACTGTTGGCGGCGTCCTTTCTAATAATAAAGGGATTAACCGTTTAGGTGGTGGCTTAACGGCACCTGCATTTACGGAAAAGGATAAGGAAGATTTAATCACCGCTGCTGAAATTGGTGTTGATTACATTGCGGTTTCTTTTCCTCGCAGTGGCGATGATATGCGTTATGTACGTTCATTAGCGGAGGCTGCAGGCTCTAATGCACAGCTTTTAGCTAAAATTGAGCGTGCTGAAGCAGTAGAAACACAAGAAGCAGTTGATGACATTATTTTAGCGTCTGACGCTGTTATGGTTGCCCGTGGCGACTTAGGTGTTGAAATTGGTGATGCTGCACTGATGGGTAAACAAAAACTTATTATTCGTCGTGCTCGTTCATTAAATCGTACCGTAGTAACCGCTACGCAAATGATGGAATCGATGATCGATAACCCTATGCCAACACGCGCAGAAGTTATGGATGTTGCCAATGCAGTACTTGATGGCACAGATGCAGTGATGCTTTCTGCTGAAACAGCCGCTGGTGATTACCCGGAAGAAACCGTTGCGACTATGGCGCGTGTTTGTTTAGGTGCTGAATCGCAAAAAGAAACACACGTTTCTAAACATCGTTTAGACAGCCGTTTTTCTTCTAATGCCGAATCAATTGCCTTATCAGCTATGTATGCAGCTAACCACTTAGACTCTGTTAAAGCGATTATCACGCTTACTGAGTCAGGTAGCACGGCAAAATTGATGTCGCGTATTAGCTCTGGACTGCCTATTTATTCACTTTCACGTCATGCAAGTACATTAGGTCAAACAGCACTGTATCGTGGTGTTTACCCTGTATTTTTTGACTCTACAAAATGTGAAAAAGATAGCATGGTTAAAGATGCACTAAGCACACTCGTAGCCGCAGGCTCTTTACAAGCAGGCGATACCGTGATCATTACCCACGGTGATGCGATGGAAACGATTGGTGCAACCAACACGATGAAAATAGTCACGGTTTCGTAATCGTAACACGCATAAAAAACGCGAGCTAAAAGCTCGCGTTTTTTTATGCTATTTATTAAAGTTAGCTAGCTAATGCTGCTTTTACTTTATCACGGTAACTTCTACTTACTTTAAGCTCTTGTCCGTTATCTAACACTAATAAATATTCACCACTAACCTGAGTTACCAGCTTGCTAATTTGTTTGGTGTTAACAATCGCGCTGCGATGAACACGTACAAATAGGCTTGGATCCAATTCTTGTTCAAGCTCTTTCATAGTTTTACGTAATATATGCGTTTGCCCATCTTGGCAATGCAGACACATGTAATCACCTGCCGCATCTACCCATTGTATAGTAGCAACAGGTACTCTGACAATTTCCCCCTGCTCTTTTACAGCCAATGATTCAGGATAGCGACGATCAGTTAAAGTATCGCCAGTGGCTAATTTCTTTAGAATTTCTTCGCAGTTATTACCTGTTATCCCTGCTACGAAACTCGCTAGTTTTTTCTTATGGGCGTTATCCTGCTGAGTTTTTAAATAGGTATGCACTTTTTCTACCGCCTGTTTTAATCTGTTATCATCAACGGGTTTTAAAATGTAATCTAAAGCATGAATTTCAAATGCTTTAACAGCAAAGTGATCAAACGCCGTAACAAACACAATGGCAGGTAAATCTTTACTGCTTTCACTTAAAGCACGTGCGACTTCAAAACCGTTCATACCAGGCATTTGAATATCAAGAAAGACAAGATCAATTTTTTCGTTTTTACAACTTTCAATCGCATCAAAACCTGAGCTACACAGTTTGATCACTTCAATATCAGAAAACTCTTCAAGCCTGACGGCTAAACCTTTACGTGCTAATGGTTCATCATCAACAATAAGCGTTTTTATTCTTGTCATTTCTTCACAGCCTTCTCAAACGGGACACGCAGATTAACTTTTAATCCACTTGGCGTATTATGTGATAATACAAACGAGTAATTATTTTCGTAGAGCGTTTTTAATCTGTCTCGGGTGTTTGCCACCCCTACGCCTTGTGCATTAACTAACTGACCATTTTCAATATCAGTGCCAGGCCCATTATCGCCCACTTCAAGTAATAATTCATTAGCAAAAACTTGCGCTTTTATATCAATAACACCACCTTCTGACATATGGGCAATGGCGTACTTAATGGCATTTTCAATGATCGGTTGTAATATTAAGCTTGGCACTAATGCTTGTTTGGCCTGCTCACTCACGTCCACATTAACTTGTAAGCGCTCATCAAAACGTACACGTTCAATTTCTAAATAGAGCATTAATGCATGTAACTCTTGCTCCAGCGGCACTTTTTTAATTGGATCAGTATTAAGCGTATAGCGTAAAAAGTCACTCAATTTAGATACCATCAAGTTAGCATCTTTATTTTCTTTTACCAAAACTAAGGTTGATATTGCATTGAGCGTATTAAACAAAAAATGAGGATTTAGCTGGTATCTAAGCATTTTTAACTGCGCTTCGTGCGCCATTGTGGTCGCTTTTAAGGCTTTTTGACGTTCACTTTGTAATAACTGGTAATACTTAACCCCAAAGTACAAACCACTCCAACACAAAATAATATAAACAGAATCAAGTCCTTGTTGTAAATAATAAAACCATTCTTCAGGACGGTATCCGTGGCGATAAATTTCCCACAGGTTAAACTTTTGCACCACGGCCCATAATGTACCGGTTATATAAGAGGCGCCAAATACAACAATAATTAATACCCAAGGTGAGGCATTCCAAATTTTGCGATAAATATAACGCAGAGGCACAGTCATTAAACAGCCCGCATAGGCGTTTAGTAAAATAACGAATACGTAAATATCACGCATTTCGAATACTTTAGAACCAATGTAGTTAACTAACGCATAACCTATCCAGCCTGCAATTTGCAAAAGCCAGAAAAAACGTTGCCTGTTATCAATTAAAGACTGCCAATTCAAAATTAATTATTACCTTGTAAATTTGTCACTATTATATCGATTTATCGTCAGGTATAGCACTACCAACTGTCTTACTTTTTAATAGCCCTATCGCAAACAATAAATTAAATAAATACAGGATGGATGTTCAGTTCTGGTTTAGTTGTTACATTAGACAAACTAAAACTCGTGTTGCAATTACCCCTGGCGGATGGTTTAAAACGCATAAAAAAAGCGAAAGGCATCCACCTTTCGCTTATCAATGTTTACTTTTATTTTTTAAGCAAGCTTATCTGAAGCAACTTTATAAGTCGGATCTTCAATTACGTTCACTTCAACTAAGTCACGTGCTTTATGAAGTAGTTCTGTACAGTCTTTACTTAAGTGACGCAGGTGCAGCTTTTTACCCGCTTTATTGTATTTGTCAGCTAAGCTGTCGATGGCCTCAATCGCACTATGATCCGCAACGCGGCTGTATTTAAACTCAACAATCACATCTTTAGGGTCGTTCTTAACATCAAATAAATCAGCAAAGTTTTTAACCGAACCAAAAAATAAAGGCCCATGTAGCTCGTACACTTTTGAACCTTCTTTATCAATATAGTTAGTTGTGTAAATATGTTTTGCATGCTGCCATGCAAACACTAACGCAGAGACAATAACACCTACACACACCGCAATCGCAAGGTCGGTAATAACCGTTACACCCGAAACTAATACAATTACAAAAGCATCAGATAAAGGCACACGTTTCATCATTTTGAAACTCGCCCATTCAAATGTACCCAGTACCACCATAAACATAACCCCAACTAATGCGGCCAGTGGAATCATTTCGATTAAGCTTGAAGCGAAGATAATAAATGCCAGTAACATCAATGCGGCACTAATACCTGATAAACGCGAACGTCCACCTGAATTAATATTGATCATGGATTGGCCAATCATGGCACAGCCACCCATTGCACCAAAAAAGCCACATGTGACGTTGGCCGCACCTTGGCCAATACATTCTTTATTAGAATGGCCACGGGTTTCTGTAATTTCGTCAATCAAGCTTAGCGTTAACAGCGATTCAATTAAGCCAATTGCTGCTAAAATAAGCGCATATGGAAAGATAATTTGTAGTGTTTCTAAATTAAAAGGCACCATAGGAATATGAAACTGTGGTAAGCCACCGGCAATGGTTGCAGCTTCATTTCCTGTCATGCCTTTTAAGAAATCAAGTACCGTACGTGCTTCTAAATCAAGACCAATCACTAAACCCGTTACAGTAACAATAGCAACCAGTGATGAAGGCACCGCGGTAGTTAATTTTGGTAAAAAGTGAATAATTGCCATCGTTAGCGCCACTAAACCTAACATGATGTAAAGCGCACTGCCCGTCATCCACATTTGGCCGCCAGCACCATCAGGCACTTTAAACTGTCCAAGCTGGGCTAAAAATATAACAATCGCTAAACCGTTAACGAAACCGAGCATAACAGGATGTGGAACCATACGAATAAATTTACCGAGCTTAAATACCCCAGCCAATATTTGTAGTAGCCCCATCAGCAACACAGTGGCAAATAGGTATTCCACTCCGTGATCAAGTACTAAACTTACCATCACAACCGCTAATGCACCGGTTGCACCCGAAATCATACCCGGACGACCACCAAAAATAGCCGTAATTAAGCCCACAATAAATGCAGCGTATAAACCAACAAGAGGTTCTACATTTGCAACAAAGGCAAATGCAACAGCTTCTGGGATCAAGGCAAGTGCCACTGTCAATCCAGAGAGAATATCGTTTTTAGCAGAGCTTGGCGCTCTGCTGAGTAAGTTAAACATTGAGTTCCTCAGTTTTATTTCGCTAACAAAAAAAGCGCTAGATTTTATCGAATTAGCGCTCATTTCACAATTATAGTTAATTCAGCCTGTGTGTTTTTAGCTGCTTAGTAAAGTTTAAAGTGGCAGTGCTGTGCTTCGTTTAACACACGTCATGGTCACATTAGAATGAACCTCTTGTACATATTCTAAGCTAAGCAAGTTATCGCGTACAAAGTGCTCATAACCTTCTATGCCTTGAGAAATAATACGCAACATAAAGTCCATAGTGCCAGCCATGGTGTAACATTCAGTCACTTCATCATAGCTAAGTATTAATTTTTCAAACTCAGCTAAATTCTTTTTACCATGGTTTGATAAACGTACATGGGCGTAAACCAACATATCAAAGCCCAGCTTTTTTTCATCAAGCAATGCGACTTTACTTTTGATATAGCCATCTTGTTCTAATTTAGCAATACGACGCCAACAAGGAGACTGAGAAAGTCCGACTTTGTCTGCAATCTCAGCAGTTGATAAACTTGCATCTTGTTGTAAAAGTGCCAATATTTGGCGATCTACGTGATTTAGAGACATTTTATTTCTTATTTATCTAATAAATTGGTTAAATTATACAGCTTTTTTAAAAAGCAGTCTGCTTATTTTTAACAAATATGCACATCAACCAAACTGGCCACTTACAAATGGGTTAGTAGCCTGTTCATGAGCAACATGGGTGTTGTTACCATGGCCACTTAAAATTGCAGTGTTCGGTGGTAATGTCATGATATGTTGTACTATAGAGTCGATTAGCTGCTTGCTGTCGCCTCTAGGAAAGTCGGTACGCCCTATTGAACCTTTGAAAATAACATCCCCGACGATAACCGTATTGTGTGCTTGTTGATAAAACACAACATGCCCTGGTGTATGCCCTGGGCAATGAAGTACTTTAAATTCAAGCAGCCCAACCTTGATACTATCACCATGAGCTAACCATTCATCAGGATAGAAGGAATTGATCGGTTTAAAGCCAAACATAGTGGCTTGCATCGGTAAATTGTCGAACCAAAAACGTTCATCCTCATGAGGCCCAATCATTTTTACCTTGTGTTGCTCGCGTAAATTATGCGCAGCGCCCACATGATCTAAATGCCCATGGGTTAACCAAATCGCTGCCAATGATAAATTATGCTGCTTAAGTGCTGCATTAATTTTGTCAGCATCACCGCCAGGGTCAACCACGACAGCTTGCTGGGTTTGTTCACATACTATAATGCGGCAATTTTGCATAAACGGGGTTACGGGAATAGTGATTATTTTCATCTTATATTTCTTTATCTTTTTGCGCTGGAATAACTATATTCTCTTCGTATGACATTAATATTGGGTATTTTAAATAAGCTTGATCATAAAATGGGCTATGCTCATATAACCAATTTAAACGTGCATCAGCGTTCTTAGCAAAGTCTTTATCCTGGTTTACTTTTTTTTCAAATTCTTGGGCTAATTTTGGGTCATCAGCAAGCATTTTTTCAGCAAACGGTATCAAAGCATAATTTTCCATATATTCAGTGCGCTGAAAAATACTATTAAACTCCCCCCAAGCAAAAAATGAATCTGGTGCCTCAGGATGTAGCAAGTGGACAGCTAACTCTCCTACCTTTTGCTGTGTACTCACTTCAAACCAACCATCTAAATCCACATTTGTAGCTGGTACATAATCAAAACTAGCCGACACTCTAAAACGCCCTTCAAATGGCGCTTTATCAAAACTATATTGCGCTACTTTTGCCATTTTTAATGGCTGAGTGTTGGCACCACTGAGCTTATTAACTGACACCCCATGCAGGACTAATTTCTCAATAATATCGGTGTAAACAGGTGGAATAAAAAATGATTTTGGTACTTCAACCCTGTGCTGCACCTCTTTTTGCCAAAAAATAGGCAGCTTGTCATAATCTTGTTTTTTACCCAAATAGCTTACTTCTTGTTGATTTGACAATGGGCTCAGGCTTTTAGAATAAGCAATACCTTTAAACGCGATATGATCTGGCTGCTCAGAGTAACCACGCTTAACAATTAATTGCTTAGGAACAAATTCTTGTTCTTTTTTTACTGCATTAGCGAGTTTATCTTTATGCGCTGATAATGCTTCAATAGCACCATCTATAAACACATAAGTCCCTAACACGCGTTGTTTGTATGGCTTTAAAGAATGGTTTTCAACTAAAATGGTAGGCAATGACTTTAAATCACCCCACCCGTTTGAAAACCGCGGTGTGGCAACCCAACCGGCCAGCCCCGATTTAAATTCTTGCTTATCCATAACGAACACTAAAGGGCCCGGAATATGGCCTTGCTCAGCGAGAGTTTGATCAATCACTGGTTTAAAATAACGGTTAAGCGCATCTGAAATGGCAGGCGACTCGCTAGCAAATACTGGGTTATAGCCGTAGGTGACATCGTATTGGTAATCAGCCCCATCAGTCACATGTACGTCTATATATAAATTCGGATTATAATCGTTAATGACTGCAAGTACGCTTTTAACCTCGGGGGTATCTAATTTAGTGAAATCACGATTTAAATTAAGATTATTTGCGTTTGTTCTAAAACCCATTTTGACAGGGCCACGCTGATTAATACGATTAAACGCACTACTACGCTCGTGACCATCAACGTTTAATATTGGAATAAATAAAATGTTTACCTTTTTTAATATATCGCGTCGTTTACCCGTAGCAATATCTCTAAGCAACATAAACATTGCATCTTTACCATCAATCTCACCAGCGTGAATACCAGCCTGAATAAGCACGGTTGGTTTGGTGCTATTGGCCATTTGCCCCGCATTAAAAAAACCTTGTTCGCTGGCAATCAACATTTTTATTGCTCGTTTACTATTACTATAGCCAATCGTTTTTGATTTAAATTGAGTGGGATTCGCCGCTACCAACCTATCAACAAATGCCATGGTATCAGCATAATTAGGAGACGAGACACCCGCAGAAATTTCAAAGTCTGTGGTTAAAGGTCCCTGTTGTTGTAATAGTGAGGTACTACTACCTTCCCATGGTAATAATGGCGGTAAATGATCGCTATTTGCCATACTTGCAGATAAAACCAATAAACTTATAAACATATAAACATATACTTCTCTAGCAAACGCATTAATTAAAGAAATTATAGCAATTAAAGCTTTTTAGATGCCAAAACTGCGGTGGTTCAACAAAAAAATGCAGCCAACTGCAGTTCCCTTTGATTATTTGCTCAAGTACTGATAAAAACATAATTAATATCAACCTTAAGAGCAACAATGAACATGCCTAAAATTCTGGTTTAGCTAATTTAAGTTAAATGGATACACGGCACTAAAAGGTATGGCATAGCTAAAACAGTAAATTACAGGCACAAAAAAAGGAGCCATGGGCTCCTTTTCATTACTTATACAAAAACTTAAGCTGCCGCTAGGCCTTCTTTTGCTTTTGCTACAAGCGCTGCGAATGCAACTTGGTCGTAAACAGCGATATCTGCAAGGATCTTACGATCGATTTCTACAGATGTCTTTTTAAGACCATTGATAAAACGGCTGTAAGACAGACCATTTTGACGTGAAGCAGCATTGATACGTGCAATCCATAGTTGACGGAAAGTACGTTTCTTAGCACGGCGGTCACGGTAAGCGTATTGACCCGCTTTAGTAACAGCCTGGAAAGCTACGCGGTAAACACGTGAACGTGCTCCGTAGTAACCTTTCGCTTGTTTTAAAACTTTTTTGTGACGTGCACGTGCGACAACGCCGCGTTTAACTCTTGCCATTTCTAAAAACCCCTATTAAGCGAATGGTAACATACGTGAAACTAGACCATGGTCATTTTTATGAACCATCATCTTAGGACGTAGGTGTAACTTACGCTTAGAAGTTTTCTTAGTCAGAATGTGACGAAGATGCGCTTGTTTACGCTTGAAACCGCCAGAAGCAGTCTTTTTGAAACGCTTAGCTGCGCCTCTGTGACTTTTTAGCTTGTAAGCCATTGCAATAACTCCAATTGTATTGCTTAAAATTTAGTAAGAAGGCGTGAGATATATTGCTATAGCTCCACTTTAAAGGCCTAACTTACTGCTATGTTCCGGTGAAAACCCGATATAAATACCGCAATTTTACTTTAAAACCGGTTAACTCAGGTGGACATTTTCACACCACTTGCAAACCTGAGCTAAATTCGGTGCGTATTATCGCCTAATTATTACTTTTTAGCAACCGGTGCCATCATCATAACCATTTGACGACCTTCAACACGATTTGGGAAAGACTCAACAACTGCTAACTCTTCTAAATCGGTTTTAATACGGTTTAATAATTCGATACCAATTTCTTGGTGAGCCATTTCACGACCACGGAAGCGGATAGTTATCTTAGCTTTATCGCCAGCTTCTAAGAACTTACGTAAGTTGCGCAGCTTAACCTGATAATCGCCTTCATCCGTTCCCGGACGGAATTTGATTTCTTTAATCTGGATTTGCTTTTGCTTTTTCTTCTGCTCTTTTAGTTCTTTGCTTTTTTCAAAGATGAACTTACCGTAGTCCATAACCTTACAAACAGGCGGCTCAGCGTTTGGACTGATCTCTACAAGATCAACACCCGCTGCATCAGCCATAGCTTGCGCGTCTTTTAATGACTGAATTCCAGCTTGTTCGCCGTCGATGTCGATTAAACGAACTTCTAGCGCTGTAATTTCTTCGTTAATACGATTTTTTTGAGCTGTTTGTTGCCCTTTCTTGCCGCCTCTAATGGTACGTTCCTCCAAGAATATCAATAATATAAGCGTGTAGTTGGCCGTTTGTGATTGCCCTACACGCTCGATTTTTACTGTCGATTTTTGATTTCTTCACTGATTTTAGCGATAAAATCATCGACATTAAATTTGCCTAGGTCTTCACCTGTGCGAGTTCGTACTGCTACTTGCTGTTGTTCAACTTCTTTATCGCCAACAACCAGTAAGTAAGGAATACGCTTAAGTGTATGTTCTCGGATTTTAAAGCCAATCTTCTCATTTCTCAAGTCGGCAGCGGCTCTAATTCCAAGTTTATTTAATTTTTGTACAATTTCCTGCACATAAGGTGCTTGTTTATCGGTGATATTCATAATCACCACTTGCTTAGGCGCAAGCCACGTTGGGAATAAACCAGCGTACTCTTCTGTTAAAATACCGATAAAACGCTCAATAGACCCTAAAATAGCGCGGTGTATCATAACAGGTGTGCGACGTTCGTTATTTTCAGCTACATAAGTAGCGCCCAAACGACCCGGTAATGCAAAATCTAGTTGCACTGTACCACACTGCCACGCTCTGTCTAAGCAATCGTACAAAGTAAATTCAATTTTAGGGCCATAAAACGCCCCTTCACCTGGTAAATAATCAAATTCAATGTCATTTGCTTTAAGTGCGTCAGCAAGTGCAAGCTCTGCTTTGTCCCACATTTCATCTTCGCCAATACGTTGCTCTGGGCGAGTTGAAAGTTTAACAACAATTTTTTCGAAACCAAATGTTTCATAGGTATCGTAAACCATTTTAATACAGGCCGATACTTCATCCATGATTTGCTCTTCTGTACAAAATACATGAGCATCATCTTGGGTAAAGCCGCGTACACGCATTAAGCCATGAAGCGCGCCTGATGGTTCATTACGGTGACAACAACCAAACTCTGCCATACGTAGTGGTAAGTCACGGTACGATTTTAAACCTTGGTTGAAAATTTGTACGTGGCCTGGGCAATTCATTGGTTTAATTGCGTATTCACGCTTTTCAGATTCAGTGGTAAACATTGCCTCTGAATATTTTTCCCAATGCCCTGATTTTTCCCACAAAGAGCGATCCATCATCATTGGACCTTTCACTTCTTCGTATTGGTACTCACGTAATTTTTCACGCACAAAGTCTTCTAGCTCACGGTAAATGCTCCAACCATCGTTGTGCCAAAATACCATACCTGGCGCTTCTTCTTGCCAGTGCCATAAATCGAGTGCTTTACCGATACGACGGTGATCGCGCTTCTCAGCCTCTTCTAAACGCTTTAAATACGCTTTAAGTTGCTTTTTATCGCCCCATGCTGTGCCGTAAATACGCTGTAGCATTTTGTTTTCACTATCACCGCGCCAGTATGCGCCGGCCACTTTCATAATTTTGAAGTTTTGACAAAATTTCATGTTTGGCACATGAGGACCACGACACATATCGATGTATTCTTCGTGATGATATAAACCTGGACGGTCATCTTGTGGGATATTTTCGTCTAGTATTTCAATTTTGTATGTTTCGCCACGCGCTGCAAAAGTGTCGCGCGCTTCTTGCCAGCTAACGGTTTTTTTCACTACGTCGTAGTTTGTTTTTGCAAGCTGTAACATACGCTTTTCAATAGCATCAAGATCATCTTGAGATAACGAATGTTCCATATCAATATCGTAGTAAAAACCGTTATCAATTGTTGGACCAATCGCCATTTTTGCATCAGGGAAAAGTTGTTTAACAGCATGACCAATTAAGTGCGCACACGAGTGGCGAATAATCTCTAGGCCATCGTCGTCTTTTACGGTAATGATCTCAAGACGAGAATCGTCACTAATTAAATCACACGCATCTACGCGTTCGCCATTAACACGACCCGCAATGGTGGCTTTAGCAAGACCAGGGCCTATATTGTTTGCTACATCAAGAGTGCTTACAGGGTTTTCAAAACTACGCTGACTACCGTCAGGAAGAGTAATAACTGGCATTATAAATCCTTACATACAGTGGTGACACCTACAATGTATCACGTGTATTTTTAATTAATTAAATGAGAATGACTCGACAACGCTTTTACGAATAAGCATTGACTATTTTTCGCCGTAAATGGCTAATGTAGATGCTGAGTCTGCTCAACTACAAGAAAGTTATTGTCGCGTGCTGCAGCATTAATTACAAGTTTTAAGCTATTAAAAACCACCCAATTTTACCATAAAAGTGCAATTAATAACGTTTAATAAGAGTCTGTTGAGTTTTCAGTATTAGGATTTGTTTAATCTAGGGGCGATTTAGTTAAAGCGCGGGAGCTATCACCTGGTGCTAAGTAAAAATTGAGCAACGCTCACACCTGTTTAAAGTAAACAAACCATAGCGCTGTCTTAGCTAAAAAAAGGAGGGCTGCACATTTAGCCGCAAAGATAAACAGACCTTGTTACATCAAAATGACGAATGGACGTTAAGCGCAAACAAAAACACCACTGTAAGTGCTTAAACTCGCATTTTAATGCGTGTTGCGTATAATAACGGGTAATTAAGTTATAGTAGAGATTAGCAATGAGAACATGTGGTGTAGAAATTACCGGTAGTGATGTACTACTTTGTATTTTAAGTAAAGATAATGACGTTTTTGATATTCGTGACGTGCGCCAAACACGCTTTACCTTAGGTAACGGTAACGACACTGAAGTAATGCGTAAGTTTCAGTTTGATTTTGCCAAGTTAATGCAAGATTACCAAATTGATTCGGTTGCCATTCGCGAACGCCAACCTAAAGGTAAGTTTGCTGGCAGCGCTAAAGGATTCAAAATGGAAACCGCTATTCAGTTAATCGACAACCTCGATGTTCGCGTGTTTTCAACTACTGAAATAAAAGAGCAAGTAAAACGCAACCCAATCCCTATCGCGTTCGAAGACACCGGTCTGAAAAAGTATCAAGAAAATGCATTTGTTAATGCTTACGTTTACATCATGAAAAAAACGTATCGCAGCGACGAAATGTAAATTAATTACACCCTCATAAAAACGCGTATTCGCTAGAGAGTACACGTTTTTTTTGTTTAAATTCTATATAAAAACAGTAATACCAATTCGCTTAACTAAGTGATCTAATTTGAGGGAGGAAAATCGTGTCGATATCAAGGCAAAAATTTCGTTAGTTAGTTGTTCTAAATGAGAAATTTTTAACACAGCTAGCGTCTGATTTGCCCCCTCAAAATGATTTAGTATTATTGCGGGTTGGTATAATACATTAGTCTAACCCCCTTTCCTTTGTCGACAATTCGTGTTTATTTAAGCAGTAGGCCTCCCAAAAATAAAAACATGGAGTATGTCATGAAAGCGACACAAAAAGTGATAAAAGAAGTAGAGCAAATAAACACTATACCGCTATCAAACAGCTATTTTAAAGGAATTCAGAGCACACCATTAGTAGAACAAACCATAGGCGATTACTTTGACACCATTGTCGACAATAACCCAGACGCTCTGGCCGTAGTCGTTGCCCATCAAAATATACGTTTAAGCTATAAGCAATTTCAACAGCAGATTAATCAACTTGCTATGGGGTTACTGGCTTTAGGGGTAAAACCTGGTGAACGGGTCGGTATTTGGTCACCGAACAATATACAGTGGTGCTTAACACAATTTGCCACCGCTAAAATAGGTGCCATTATGGTATGCATTAACCCAGCGTATCGTCCAAGTGAACTGCAGTATGCACTAAACAGTGTGGAATGCTCTACGCTTATTACCGCCACTGAATTTAAAGGCAGCCACTATATTAATATGCTGCAAAGTTTAGCACCTGAGCTTAGCCGTTGTAACAAAGGTGAGTTAACCGCAGCCAAATTACCCACCTTAAAAAATGTAATTTGTATTGGTGATAAACCCGTCGATGGTATGTTCTCATTTAATGAGGTTATGAGCATGCCCACCGATGCACATAAATTAGAACTTCAAGCGGTGGCTAAAACCCTCGATTGCAATCAAGATATCAATATTCAATTTACTTCTGGCACCACCGGAAACCCTAAAGGGGCTACGTTGACACATAAAAATATATTGAATAATGCGCTTTTAGTCGCACAAGCTATGCACTTTACTGAATATGATAAGCTCTGTATCCCTGTACCGCTTTATCACTGCTTTGGCATGGTTTTAGGCAGCTTATTGTGCGTAAGTAAAGGCGCTGCAGCTATTTATCCAAGTGATTCTTTCGATCCAAAAACCACATTGGAGGTGGTACAACAAGAAAAATGCACCGGCCTTCATGGTGTACCCACTATGTTTATAAGCGAATTAGAGCTTAATAACTTTAGTGATTACGACTTAAGTACATTACGAACCGGTGTTATGGCAGGCTCAACCTGCCCCGAACAAGTTATGCGTAAAGTACAAACACTCATGAATATGAACCAAGTCGTTATAGCCTATGGACAAACAGAGTGTAGCCCAATCAACAACATCACTGAAACCGACTCATCAATTGAGCGTCAAGTCACCACAGTAGGACGAGCGCTTGCACACACTGAAGTAAAAATTATTGATGAAGTGGGTGAAGTTCAAAAAATAGGCCAACCCGGTGAAGTTTGTAGCCGTGGTGCCGGCATTATGCGCTGCTATTGGAACGATGAAGAAAAAACCAAAGCCACTATCGACAATGAAGGCTGGCTGCACTCGGGCGATTTAGGGGTAATGGACAGCGAAGGCTTTGTCAGCATTGTTGGCAGAATTAAAGACATGATTATTCGTGGTGGTGAAAACATTTATCCGCGTGAAATTGAAGAAGTGCTTTACACCTACCCGGGTATACAAGACGCCTCTATTTTTGGCATTAGTGATGAAAAATTCGGTGAAGAAGTCTGTGCTTGGATCCAACCCAAAGAAGGTGAAGTGCTTGATGAGCAAGCAATTCGTCTGTTTTTAAAGGACAAACTCGCCTACTTTAAACAACCTAAATACATTCGCTTTGTTGAAAATTACCCGATGACGGTAACCGGCAAATTGCAAAAATTTAAAATGCGTGAACAAATGCAAGAAGAGCTCGCCGAATCTGCATTTTCGTAATCCGATTAAATGCAAAGCACTATCAGCTTAGTGCTTTGCATTGTCTTACTCAATTTCAGGTTGTTTAGGGTCAACACAATCGGTAATACTGATATTTCGTCCTGCATTTTTAGCTTTATAAACCCCTACATCAGCTGTTGCCAACAATGATTTAATTGAAGGTCTGTATGTCGTGTATTGATCAATTGCAATACCGGCAGAGACAGTAATACGGTTAAAGGGTGAATACTGATGTGCAATCGGATCGTCTGCGAAGCGTTTAGGTAAGTCATTCAACCAGTCTAGCTCATTCGCTTGCAATGTTTTTACCAATATGAATTCTTCACCGCCAAAACGCACCACAATATCAGCATCACAATGTTTTAGGCGGTTTGCGACTGCTACTAATACGTTATCTCCCTCTAAGTGGCCGTAGTTATCGTTATAATTTTTAAAATAGTCGACATCAATCATGGCTAACCCTAAATATTGTGATGGCGCTAACTTGTTAATTAATGCTTTACAGCGTCTATCAAAACTATGCCGATTATGCATACCTGTTAATTGATCGGTATTGGCTTTTTCAGTTTCAAATAATTCCGCTTTATATTGCTTTCTTAACAAGGAATCTAGTTGGTATTGCACTATGGCCAATACAATAACTATGCTGAAATAAAAATGAAGTGTCCATGCAATAGAAGTAGAAGAAAAAAGCTCAATAAATATCTATGCAATACCAATTATTGACCATAATACCCGTTTATGTCCTAAGTGCAGCATCGGTATGGCTATATAAGACGCACCTGCACTCTCCTTAATAAGCTCACTGATCCTTATCCACACTAAAGTTTATTGTTATTAATTAGCGAGTTAAATTTACCTTATTAAATAATATTAAACATTATTTTTGCTATACCCTGAACAATCCCTATTCAGGATATAACGAATAAAAGTAGAGAGTTAATTAAATAGCCGAGGCGCTACTATACAACGCCTTGTTCAATCATTGCATCGGCTACACGTCTAAAACCGGCGATGTTAGCGCCTAGTAGTAGGTTGCCGGGTTGATCAAACTCTTTTGCGGTGTCGTTGGCTGTGGTGAAAATATCTTTCATTATTTGCTTAAGCTTTTCATCAACTTCTTCAAACGTCCAGCTTTGCATACTGGCATTTTGTGCCATTTCTAATTGGCTGGTTGCTACCCCACCGGCATTCGCTGCTTTGCCAGGGCCATAAGCTATTTTTGCTTCAATAAAGCAGTCAATCGCCTCTTTGGTTGAGGGCATATTGGCTCCTTCACTAACTAAAATACAACCATTTTCAAGTAGTGCTTTTGCATCAGCTTGGGTTAATTCATTTTGTGTGGCACAAGGAAAAGCCGCATCCGCACTGTAACGCCATACAGCATGACCATCCTCTGGGTAATCATCGCGGGGCGTATACTTGGCTTGTGAATGACTATCTAAGTAGTCACTTAAACACCCTCTTGATTGCTCTTTGAGCTGTTTTATCAGCTTTAAATCAATACCATTCTCATCGTACAAAGTGCCTTTTGAGTCACTACAGGTAATTGGTGTTGCACCAAGTTGATATAACTTTTCCATGGCATAAATAGCCACATTGCCTGAGCCTGAAATTAAACAGCGTTTTCCTGATAAGCTGTCATCACGATCTTCAAGCATATAGTTAGCAAAATAAACTGCGCCATAACCCGTTGCTTCTTTGCGAGCAAGCGATCCGCCCCAAAGTAAGCTTTTACCGGTTAGTACGCCTTCATAGCGCCCTGTTAAGCGTTTATATTGGCCAAACATATAACCAATTTCTCTGGCACCTACGCCAATATCCCCTGCAGGTACATCGGTTGTAGGACCAATGTGGCGATATAACTCGGTCATAAACGATTGGCAAAAACGCATTATCTCGCCATCAGAGCGTCCTTTAGGATCAAAGTTCGCACCGCCTTTTCCACCGCCTATAGGCAAACCAGTCAGTGCATTTTTAAAAATTTGTTCAAAGCCTAAAAATTTTATGATGCTGGCATTTACACTCGGGTGAAAACGTAAGCCGCCTTTGTAAGGGCCCAGCGCCGAATTAAATTCAATACGGTAGCCTTTATTCACTTGAATATTGCCCTCGTCATCAACCCAAGGCACGCGAAACATTAACTGGCGCTCTGGCTCTACCATTCTTTGAATAATTGCTTGTTGTTGGTAATGACTGGTTTGCGCAAATATAGGCTCTAGCGAGTCTAGCACTTCTTCTACCGCTTGATAAAACTCACATTGCGCAGGGCTCGTCTGCTTTAATTGCGCAATTGTTCTGTGTATATAATTCATATTTATTCTTCCATGTAGGTATTTTTTAATTTGAAATAGGAAAAATGATCAATGCTATTGCTAGTGAAGAAATTAATTATCCGATCATTATTTTTACACTTTAACATCATAGATAAACTGGATGCACGTGTTTGATGTTGAATTAAATTGTTGTTTCTTTTGTATAAAAACTCATTAAAAAAGAATTTATATGCTAAAAACAGCCGTTTGAATGAATAACATGTTAAAAGTATTAAAAAAATAGTAAAACAAAATACGACTCTACACTTTTACGAGAGCGACAAAATAAAATGCTTTATGAGACTGAAGTTGTAGAAGAATAGGCTGATAATTGAGTAAATGTGGAGAGGTCAAAATGGAGGTTGTATTCAACCTCCATAAAATACATTAAGCTTTTTCGCCATCTGGGCGAAAAGTACGCTGTACACCGGTTAAAAATAAACGCAAGATTTGATCGTTACACACACGGTAATGCTTGTTTTCAACTTTACGTGAAAATGCGCTTAGCTCATGTTTACTTAAATCAAAATCAACCAACGCCAAGGTCGCGATCACATCTTCTGCTTTCATATTTAAAGCAATACGTAGCTTCATAAAAATAATATTGTTGTTCAATTTACTTTCAGGCTCTGGCTGCTCACCTTCACGCTTGCCGCGCTTGGTATTTATAAAACCATTTAAAAATACCGCAAATTCAGTGTCACTTATTGGGGTATACCCAGGCTCGCCCTCTTTAGTTAACCATGCAATCACCTGCTCAGTGCTTACGCTCTGCGCTGCTGCGGCGAAAACATCAACCATAGCTGAATCTGTTAAATCAAAGGTGTAGCGAATACGGCGTAAAATATCGTTATTTGTCAAAGTAAATTCCAAGGTAAATAAGTGCTCAGCAAACAAACGCTGTTAAGTAGCGGCGCAGTTTATCAGAGTTACACTTAGTGCCCTATTAAATACTGTCTTTAATTACCCAATACTTTTGCCGGATCAACTCGTGTTGCTTGCCATGCTGGATACAGCGTCGCCAATATTGCAAGCACAAAGGTGGCAATAACAGTTAACACTATATCTTGCCAAACTAATTTACTGGGCAAAAATTCGATAAAGTACACACCTTCTAGCGGGTTTTCACCCAGTAACAAGCTCAGCCAAGTAAATAGCTCACTAATATTAATTGCTAAAATCACGCCAACAATTGAGCCTAAAAGTACACCCACAAATGCTTGGGTTAAGCCTTGCATGACAAAAGTAGCCAATATGGTACTGTCTTTGGCACCCATGGTTTTTAAAATAGCAATATTGCCTTCTTTTTCACGCACTTCCATTACCAGTGAAGACACAATATTGAAACTCGCCACCGCGATAATTAAAAACACCACAATATAAACAATCGTGCGCACCATTTGAATATCTTGATACAAGCTACCTTGCGTTCTAAGCCAACTCGAAATATACACATAATCGGTAATAGTCTGGCCAACACGAAGCGCTATTTGATGCGCCGAAAACACATTATCAACACGCAAGCGTAACCCTGTTACTTGGCTTTGATCATAGCCTAAGGTTTGTTGTGCTTTGTTAAGATGAATAAAAGCAGCGCTGCTGTCGATTGGTCCGCCCATTTCTATAATGCCCGCAAGCGTGAGGGTAACACGTTTTGGGGCGAGTAATGACCGGCCTTTTTCACTAATTTGCGGGATTAACAAGGTCACGTTATCACCTAATGCGATATTAAGTTGCTTAACAATTTGCGTGCCTAAAATAACATCATCACCTGTTAACTGGCTGACTAATTTACCTTGTGTAAATTGGTTGATGGCTGACACGTCACCTTCCAACGAAGGCTCAACACCTCGGATCTCAACCGCTTTTAATTGGCTTTTAAATTGCGCCATACCATTAACGGCAATAAATGGGGCTGCGCCTGTTACGTGTGGTTGCTGTTTTAACTTTTCGACTTTGCTAGGCCAATCGGCAATCGGCCTACTTGGGGCAACATATTCAACTTGCGGCACGACACTTAATAAACGATGAACCAATTGTTGTTCAAACCCATTAATCACCGATAACGCCACAATTAACACTGCAACACCAAGTAAAATACCGATAGTGGATGCTTTGGCTATAAAACTTACAAAGGCATTTTTTTCATCTTTATGGCCTGAATAGGCTCTAAAGCGTTTACTAATAAAGGCACTAAGCAACATGGCTAGACTCTTTTATCGTTAGTTTACCATCATCTAAGTACGCTATTTTACCCAGCTTATCAGCCAGCTCTAAATCATGAGTAACCACCACAAAGCTGGTGTTTAAACTTTTATTTAGCTGATTAATTAAATCGTAAATTTTAATTGCATTTTGCTTATCTAAATTACCCGTTGGCTCATCAGCAAGCACCAGCGCAGGCTCTGTCACTAGAGCGCGTGCAATGGCAACACGCTGGCGTTCACCACCAGAAAGAGCCGATGGCTTATGGCTACTTCTATGTGCAAGGCCTACCTTATCTAGCATGTTAAGCGCTTTCTTATTGGCTTCTTTTGCGCTCAATCCTTTTATGAGTAATGGCATGGCAACGTTTTCAACTGCACTAAATTCCATTAATAAATGGTGGAATTGATAAATAAACCCTAAGTTTTTATTTCTGAAAGCCGCTTGCTGCGAGCGAGATAACTTAGCAACGTCTTGGTTTTTTATTTTTGCACTACCCGCACTGGCCGTGTCTAAGGTGCCTAAAATATGTAACAAGGTGCTTTTACCTGAACCTGAGCTGCCAACAATTGCCAGCATTTCACCTTGCGTTAGGGCTAAATCAACCCCTTTTAATACCTCAACCTGATTTTGCCCGTCTTGGTACACCTTACTTATTTTTTCACAACTAATTACTAAATCATTCATAACGTAATACCTCTGCTGGGTTTACTTTAGCGGCTTGGCGCGCTGGATATAAAGTCGCTAAAAAGCTCATTGCTAAGCTTAAAACGGCAATAACACTTAAACTAACCACATCAAATTTGACGGGGAGTGAAATTCCCGATAGTAAATTTAAACCAACCAAAGCCAGCAGTTCATTTATATATAAGCTTAATAAAATACCTAAAGAAGCACCCACGACTGTGCCAATTACCCCGTTATAGAGCCCTTGTACCATAAATACGGTTTGCACTTGGCTTGGTGTGAGTCCTAATGTTTGCAAAATTGCTACTTCACTTTGTTTTTCACTGACCATCATGGTCAGTGCCGATACAATATTAAATACCGCCACCAGCACAATTAAGCCAAGGAGCATAGACATGATGCGTTTTTCCATCGCAACGGCGGCAAATAAAGTGCCTTGACTGCTTCGCCAGTCGGTGAGTTTAAAGTCATTGAGTATGTGTTGGCTGTCTTGCATAAATTGGTCAAGTGCAAACGGCTCATGCAGTGACACGCTTAAATTAGGTACGGTATTGTTGCTAAGTTTTAAAACCCGTTGTAGTGATACGCCACTGGTAAATGCCAACCCCATGTCTATTTCGGAGCCAGTTTCATAGATAGCAGCAATTTTAAATAAACGTTGGCTTGGCATGCGCCCAAGTGGGGTGTACGTAGATGCGTTAGGCATAATTACACGTAACTTATCACCTAAGCCAACGCCAAGTTTGCGGCTTAAATAACGACTTATTGCAATATTATAATTATTGTTTAGTACATTTAGCCAATTGCCTTGCACTATTTTGTCGGTGATTTTATATAGCGAGCCGTTGTTGTCGTAAAGCCCTTGTAATAACACCCCGTGAAGATCTTTATTGGTTTGCAATATGGCTTCACCATGGCGATATAAACTAACATGATCAACATACGGTGATTGCTCAAGCGCAGATTTTAACGAATTCATTTGCGCTTTGGAGTGATCTTTGGCTTGCACTTCAACATGTGGAATAAGCCCCAACATATTTGATTTTAAACTACTCTCAAAGCCGTTCATTACACTACTGACCGTAAAAAGCGCCATTAAACCAATCGCTATACCTGCAATAGAAAAAAACGAAATGAACGAAATAAACGCATTGCCTTTAGAGGAGCGGCTATATCTGAGTCCGATAAATAGGCTAACAGGTTGAAACATATTAATTAAACATTAATGCCAAAAGTGTGGCTTATAGTAGCACGAACTCAGCGCAATTGAATATCACCATAAATGTAAGAAATAATTTATAAATCTGACACTTGGCTATATTTTAAACAAGCCAGTAAACTCTGCTAAACTTTCAGCCCTGTTATTAAGTAATCAAGTAATACCCGTACATTAGTAGCCACAAATTGCCGTGGCGGATATAGCCCCCACACGCCCTCTTGTTGTGGTTGGTATGCAGTTAATATAGGCACTAACTGACTGGATTTAATTTCATTTTCAATATAGTAATCAGGCAACTGAACAATACCCAAACCTTTTTTAGCGCCGTCAACCAGTGCCCAGCCGCTATTACAATGCAATCGCCCTGCGACCTTAATATGTTTATCACGATTATTTTCATTTACTCGCCAATAACTACTATTGCCAATTAAACATTGATGATTATTAAGCTCCCCCAAAGTGTGAGGCTCACCAAAACGCGCTAAATATGCAGGTGAAGCACACATAATAAATCGTCGCGAGCTCAAGCGCCGCGCTTTTAAGCTTGAATCTTTTAAATGGCCTAGTCGAATGGCTAAATCAAAGCCCCCCTCTAATAAGTTTTCTTGCTCGTTAGAGAGCGTTGCGATTACTTCTACCTCAGGGTGATCATGCATAAATGAATGCACAATGGGCATAATAAAACTTTCACCATACATAACCGGTGCTGTTAATTTAATTTTACCTTTAGGTGAGGTTTGTACCGATGCTAAGCCTTGAGTGGCCTCGTCCATTGCGTGCTGTAAATGTTTAACTTGGTGTAAAAACTGCTCGCCCTCTTTGGTTAACACAACCTTTCGAGTGGTACGTGTTAATAATTGCGTATTTAACCGTTGTTCAAGCTTTGTAACATGGCGGCTAATATGAGCAACCGATAAACCTAACGTCTGTGCAGCTTGGGTAAAACTTCCCTCTTCGCCAACAGCAATAAACTCATCAATACCTTCCCAACGCATAATTATTACCATACTGTAAAAGTGTTTTATTAAATTGAAGATTATCATTATCTGAGAAACAAATACAATAACCTCATCACCCAAACAGTATGGGTCTATAATTCATATTCAAACCACTACAAAGGATATACACATGTCTGAATTTATAAAATCAAAAGCAGCGATTGCCTGGGGTCCTAATCAGCCTTTAAGCGTTGAAGAAGTTGATGTGATGATGCCTAAAAAAGGCGAAGTAATGGTAAAAATCACTGCCACTGGTGTTTGTCACACTGATGCTTTTACATTATCTGGTGAAGATCCAGAAGGTATTTTCCCTGCTATTTTAGGCCACGAAGGTGCTGGCGTCGTTTACGCTGTAGGTGAAGGCGTAACCAGTGTTGAGGTAGGCGATCATGTTATTCCACTTTACACTGCTGAATGTGGTGAATGTAAGATGTGTAAATCTGGTAAGACTAACTTGTGCTCTGCAGTACGTGAAACGCAAGGTAAAGGCCTAATGCCAGATGGCACTACACGCTTTTATAAAGATGGTGAGCCTATCTATCACTACATGGGTTGCTCAACATTCTCTGAGTACACCGTACTCCCAGAAATTTCACTTGCTAAAGTAAACAAAGAAGCATCACTTGAAGAAATTTGTTTACTTGGTTGTGGCGTAACCACAGGTATGGGTGCGGTAACAAATACAGCAAATGTTAAACCAGGTGATACTGTCGCTATTTTCGGCCTAGGTGGTATTGGTTTATCGGCTATTATTGGTGCAAAAATGGCGGGCGCGGGTCGCATTATTGGTGTTGATATCAACACCAGCAAGTTTGACTTAGCCACTAAGCTTGGTGCAACAGACCTAGTTAACCCTAAAGACTTCGACAAGCCAATTCAAGAAGTGATTGTTGATATGACCGACGGCGGTGTTGATTACTCATTTGAGTGTATTGGTAATGTTGATGTAATGCGCTCTGCACTTGAGTGTTGTCATAAGGGTTGGGGAGAGTCTGTGATTATTGGTGTAGCCGGTGCTGGCCAAGAAATTTCAACTCGTCCGTTCCAACTTGTTACTGGCCGTGTATGGCGTGGTAGCGCATTTGGTGGTGTTAAAGGTCGCTCACAACTTCCTGAAATTGTAGAGCGTTACATGGCGGGTGAATTTGCGCTAAACGATTTTATCACTCATACCATGAGCCTAGAAGAAATTAACGATGCCTTTGATTTAATGCATGAAGGTAAAAGTATTCGTACTGTAATTCATTACTAATACGCTCATTTCACTTAATTACCATCACAAGCCGTTGCTATTAAGTAACGGCTTTTAAGGATTGTTATGTTAGAAAATATTTCAACAGCTAAAGTGGCTGGCGGATGGCATAAGCAATACAGCCATAGCGCCTCAAGCACTCGTTGCACTATGCGTTTTGCAGTGTTTTTACCGCCAGGCGCCAGTGAAACCAATAAGGTGCCGGTACTGTACTGGTTATCAGGTTTAACCTGTACCGATGAAAACTTTATGCAAAAAGCAGGCGCATTTAAAAAAGCATCGGAGCTGGGTATCGCCATTGTAGCGCCAGATACGAGCCCACGTGGTGATAACGTGCCAAACGAAGACAGCTATGATTTTGCACAAGGTGCTGGGTTTTACCTTAATGCCACAAAAGCGCCCTACAACACCCATTTTAATATGTATGATTACGTTGTTAATGAGTTACCGGCACTAATTGAGCAACACTTTCCTGTTACAGATAAAAAAGCAATTAGTGGTCATTCAATGGGCGGGCATGGCGCATTGATGATTGCACTTAAAAACCCACATTCGTACGCCAGCGCTTCGGCATTTAGTCCTATTGTTAATCCTATGGCGTGTCCGTGGGGTGTAAAAGCATTTACAGGCTACTTAGGTGACGACAAAACAACGTGGGCACACTACGATACTTGCGAATTAATGCAACAAGCCGAGCAAGCAAACTATTTACCTATGCTGGTAAGCCAAGGTGATGCTGATAACTTTTTAGAAGAGCAGCTTAAGCCGCAAAACTTGGTCGATATCGCTGATAAAAAAGCGTATCCGCTGCAGCTCGAAATGCACGCTGGCTACGATCATAGTTACTTTTTTATTAGTAGCTTTATAGACCAACACTTATTATTTCATCATCAGTTTCTAGCGGCTTAGATCCATTACTGTGTAGAGTAGATTTATCTACTTCTACACATTCTTTTAAGACCTTAGTAACCTGCCTACATTTTTTAATCACACCGTCATCTCCTTTTATAAATTCAATTATGGCTTTATCAGTTTCGTAACCAAGCTTGCTAAAACTAAAACTATCTTTATCCTTTACAAAACTGTTAGTGCTATTGATGTTTGACTTGGATCTCGCCGTTTCATCCAAAAATATACCCATAACTGTACAACCACTTAATACATTATTTGAAAAGATAATAATTAATAAAATGCGCATGTAAACTCTCGTTGCAAATGAGCCAAATTATATACGACTTAAAAAGGAGTGTTGTAAAAATATGTAAGCCCCACAATTTTACCTAATAGAGTTTGCTTGTGTGGTACGCAGCTGAAATTCATTGCTGGGTAAAAACGCACTTTATTGTGTAAATATTGCTAACGCCACTCATCCCCCTCGATAAAAAAAAGGTAACACAATGATTTTATTTAAATTAATACCTTGGTTCAATTTTTGCTACTTATTTAGAATTTATCCGTGGAAATAGCAATGGAAATTGATCTACAGTGGAGTGACATTATTGATAATTTGATTCATCTTGGCATGGCGTATTTACTTGCCCTGCCAATGGCATATGATAGAGAGCGTAGCCATAATGGTGCAGGTCTAAGAACGTTTCCTTTAGTTGCCGTCGCATCATGTGGTTATGCACTGATTGCAATGTCAGTTTTAGAGGGCGCAGAGGCGCAATCTAAAATGTTACAAGGTATTATTACAGGTATTGGTTTTATTGGTGGTGGCGCTATTTTAAAAAATAACCAGTCTACATCTGGAACAGCAACAGCTGCGAGTATTTGGAATATGGGTTTAATTGGTATCGCTATTGCGTACAGCCGCTATGAAATAGCTATTTTGTTGGCAGTAATAAACTTCATAACGCTTAGGTATGTTAAAAAATTTAAATAAGGAAAATTATAATTAATTGCTTAGCGCTGACGCGATCACCCTGTTAAATTCAACCCTCAAACTCGCCTTTTGATATAATATAACATATTATCAAGTTCATTTTTTTCATTCTTGTTAATTGTATTTTATGTCATTAGCTTTATCGCAAAGTCGCTTGCATCATATTGATCTATTACGCGGCATTATCATCATATTTATGGTGATAGATCACGGCATGTATTATTGTCTAAATTATTCAGTAACTGATCCCATGACCTTACCCGGAACAGATGCGCTTACTTTTTTCACACGCTTTATATCGCATTTTTGTGCGCCATTATTTGTATTTCTAGCAGGCCTCTCTGCCGCTATTACAGAGCATAAATACGCGTGTACTCGTCAGTTTGCTAACGCTTTAATAGTTCGAGGCTTAGTGCTTATTTTATTTGAGTTTACAATTGTATCATGGTCATGGAGTTTTAATCCTCTTTTCCCGACGTTATATGCTCAAGTAATTTGGGCGATTGGCTGGGGCTTTGTGGTGCTTGGCTTGCTTCGCTTAATAAGTATATACCCTGTATTTATAGCTGGGTTATTACTGGTATTTGGTCATAACTTATTAGATGGTTTCAACTCGATTTAAGATCTTGCGCAAAACCTCAATATTTGTCGATATTGTGTTGTTAAACCTTAGTGAAACTCCATTGGATTTAACTTCTCCGATAAGGACATCAATATTATTACTGTCATTTAGCTGCAAACGTGAACATAACCCCGCTTCTCTTTCGGATTCACTATGATTTGGGAATCTAACTCCCAAAATATCAACTTCTGAGCTAATCCTGCCATTAATATCATGATGAACAATAAAACCATCAGAAAAGTATCCGTTTAATCGTAAGTAAAGTTTTACTAGTCGCTCTTGAAGCTGTGATCTTTCTTTATCTGTTAACATTCCTATTAACTTTTGAGTTTTAACAGCTTGTTGAACACCACTTTGAGGGTTATAACACCCCAAAACGGCGTATATTACATTGTTTAATAATTCCACTAAACAACTTCAATTTAAACAATTAATTACGTAGGCTGTAAAACACCTCTTGTTAAATACACCAAAGCGACTTTAAATAATGTTATTGGACAAAACACCTCAACTGCATAAATAAACAGTATCGATAAACATGCCATTTTTCGCTTATAAAACACTCAACTCATTGGCTAGTGATTTAGCTAGGTGGTTATAATTTTTGCTGTTGTATATTATGATGAGCTCACCCCCTGCATTTTTAAATCCATTAAGGTTTTTTCAGTCATTTTATTAAGGATTATCTCATGTCTAGCTATAACGAATCCCCAGAGCAAATTGCACAAGCCACTGAGGGCTATGTGATGCAGCAAACTATGTTACGTATTAAAGATCCAAAACCGTCGCTGGCATTTTATGAAAACGTATTGGGCATGAAGTTGTTAGGTAAGTACGACTTTCCTGATATGGAATTTACATTGTACTTTTTAGGCTACGAGCAAGATATGCCAAAAGGCGATGATAAACAAAAAACCCAGTGGGTGTTTCGCCGCCCTGCGCTGATTGAGCTTACCCATAACTGGGGCACTGAAAACGACGACAGCTTTAGCGGTTATCACAGCGGTAATGAAGAACCAAAAGGCTTTGGCCATATTGGTATTAGTGTACCCGATGTATACGCTGCCTGTGAGCGCTTTGCTAAGTACGATGTGGAGTTTGTAAAACAGCCAGATGACGGTTCTATGAAAGGCCTTGCCTTTATTAAAGACCCAGACGGTTACTGGATTGAAATACTCTCGCCGGAGGGCATTACTGACATAATTCAATCGCAATAAAAAACATTAAAAATAAAAAAGCCTGCAAATGCAGGCTTTTTGTTTACAAGTACTGTGAAAAACTTGAATTTTTTTAACGACGTAGTGCGTCTATACGTGCGTCAAGCGGCGGGTGAGATGAAAACAACTCAGCCATGCCTTTACCACTGGCAATACCGAAGGCCATCATTGAGCCTTCTAATTGCGATGGGTGGTTTTGCTTTAATCGCTCAAGGGCTGAACGCATTTTATCTGCGCCTACCAACTGAGCTGCGCCGCTATCGGCTGCAAATTCACGCTTACGGCTATAATGAGCAACCACTATGCTTGCCAGTACGCCAAATAATATTTGGAATAACATATCGAATAAGAAGTAAGTCCAGCTGCTGCCGCCCTCTTCTTCATCGCTATTGATGAAGTTGTCAACAATGCCAGCCATTACTTTAGCGGCAAAAATAACAAAGGTATTCACAACACCTTGAATAAGCGTTAGCGTTACCATGTCGCCATTAGCCACATGCGATACCTCGTGCGCCAATACGGCTTCGGCTTGATCTTGGCTCATGTTATGTAATAAACCCGTACTTACCGCCACCAGCGAATTATTTTTACTCGGGCCAGTTGCAAACGCGTTCATTTCTGGGCTGTCGTAAATCGCCACTTCTGGCATGTTAATACCGGCTTTTTTAGCTTGAGCAGCCACAGTGTTTACCAGCCATTGTTCGGTTTCGGTACGAGGTTGGGTGATCACTTGCGCACCAGTTGATTTTTTGGCGATCCATTTCGACATAAATAACGAAATAAACGATCCACCAAAACCAAATACAGTCGCAATTAGTAAAATTCCGCCAAGGCTACGATGGCTTAAGCCCAGCGCACTCATTATTATTGAAAGCACCACACCTAATACCAACATAACCGCGAGGTTAGTTAATAAAAACAAAAATACACGTTTCATACGAGTTCTCCAAAAATAACATTTATTGCTGAGCGATTTACTATGTTTGATCGGCTTTGAGCAATCACTGCGTTATGACACACTATGTCATAACGTCAGCGCTATTCTGTGACAAACTATGTCACAACACAAGGGTTATTTATGGATTTATCGATAATATTTCAAGCAGGGTTTTATAAATTTGTAATTTATGAGCTTGCTCTGTGTATGGGCTAATGGCAAGCAGTGGAAATGGTAAACGTGTTTTCAGTGAATCTAGGTTTGCTTGGAATTCATCCATAGTGGCATCAACTTGGTTTGCAATCCACCCTACACAATTAATCCCTAAGCTTTGCATGTGTGCAGCAGTGAGTAATGCATGATTTATACAGCCTAGTTTCATCCCTACCACTAATATTACTGGCAGTTGCTCTGCTTTTACCCAGTCGTATAAATACTCGTTATTATTAATTGGTAATGCCCAGCCGCCTGCACCTTCTGTTAATAGGTAATCGGCGCCTTGTTGCTTAACATGTTGATAAGCTATGCTGAGCTTTTCTACTGTTATGTTTATACCTGCTTGCTCTGCAGCAATGTGCGGAGCTATTGGCGGCGCAAATGCAAATGGGTTAATTATGTCGTATTTAGCGCTGACTGTGGCGCTTTCCATTAGCATTAGTGCATCGGCGTTCACAAGCTGCTCAAACGCCATTTCACACCCAGAGGCAATCGGCTTAAAACCTATTGCGCGCTTTTTATGTTGCGCGAGTAACTTTAACAGCAAACTGGTTACATGAGTTTTACCGGCGTCGGTATCGGTACCGGTAATAAAAAACTGGTTCATGGCATGGCCTTATTATTTTTACTGGGCTTTTTCTAATGATAACAATACTACATGGTAAGATACATGGGCTTTATTGTTTATAATCGGATAAGCATCACATACTTTTTGCAGCGCTGATTTAGTTAATAAACCACGACGACTTGTTGCATGATTTTGTGTGGTGGCACCAATGGCTTTGATCGATTTTATAGCCGCTAATGCACTACTGTGCTGATCGGTATAAATGACTTTTTTTGAGGTGGTGATCTTAAACCCGGCATTTTCGACCGATTGGTTTATATTATTATGGCTTGCAAACTGATTAATATGATTATGTGAATCAAGCACTGCAAAGGCGGTTTTGATCTCGTTTAATGACCCTGCAACAACCGTACTAATATAGGCTTGTCCGCCTGGTTTTAATGCTTGATAAAGCGAGTGCATTAAGATTTCAAAATTAGTAGACCACTGCAAAGCAAAATTACTAAATAGCACATCAATACTGTTAGCTTGCAGCGGTAAATTATCCATGTCGGCGCACAGTTTTGGGGTGTATAAATCACTGCTTTTTAGCATGTTAAAACTTAAATCTATGGCAACAACTTGGCCAAATAATGCCCTTAAAGCCTGAGTATTAACAAGCGGCCCTGCGCCTAGGTCAACACAGAGCCTTTTAGGGTTTGCTCTAATGAGTTTAAATAAATCATTTGCTGCTTGTTTTTGCACATTGGCATGCTGGCTGTAACTGTTTGCTGCTTTTGAAAAGTTATGCGCTGTGGTTTTTTTTAAAGCCTGAGTCGCTAAATACACTGTGGTGGGATTAAGTGGCTTAGTTTTAATTGCCTGCGGGCTTATCATGAAATGACCTTCTGTAAACTACCAACGAGTTGTTTTATATCGTCATGGGTGTGGGCTGCACTTAAGGTAATACGCAAACGCGAGGTATTGTGTAAAACAGTTGGCGGGCGAATAGCCGTTAGCCAAATGCACTGCTGCTTTAGTTGCTCACTGGCTTTTAACGTTTGCTCGGCGCAGCCTAAAACAATTGGTTGAATCGCGGTGTTAGAGTCCATTAGCGCAATGTGCTGCTCTTTTGCTAGGCGTTTAAACAGCGCAATATTAGCGTTTAATTTGGCTCGCTTGTCGTTGGCGCCTCTTATGCTCTTTATACGCGCTAAAGTATGTGAGGCAATAAACGGCGACATAGCGGTTGAGTAGGTATAATCACGATTAAACTGCAGCATGTAATCTATAAAATGCTGCGAACCTAATACGCACGCCCCACTACTAGCAACCGCTTTACCAAAGGTGATCACTAAGATATCGGGCAAGGTGTCGGCTGCAATTAAGGCTTCACAACTGCCAAGCCCCGATTTTCCTAAAGCACCAAAACCATGGGCATCGTCTATCATTAACCACGCGTTATGCTGCTTTGCTAAGGTTAATAGCGCTTTGATTGGCGCGGTATCACCATCCATGGAGAACACACCTTCAGATACAATGAGCTTATTTCGCGCTTTTGATTTTTCTAGCCGTGAGCGTAAATGGTTTATATCGTTATGGTTAAAGCGTATTAACGCGGCGTTGGCGTGTAATGCGCCATCAATTAAACTGGCATGATTGAGTTTATCTTGAAAAATCGCACTGTGTTGCGCTGTCGCTTTATCTTGAAATAGCGCTTTTATAACACTGCTATTAGCACTAAAGCCCGAATTAAACAGCATACCTGCCTCATAACCCAAAGCACTACATAAAGCTTGCTCAAGCGCTTGCTGTGGCTGTTGATAACCTGTCACTAGTGCTGAACTGTGGCTACCTAGTAATGGCGCGCTGGTTAATTCCACCGGCGAATCGCCAAACCCTAAATAATCGTTACTCGCAAAGTTAAGGTAGGTTTTATCATCAACCGTAATAGTGCGCGCTGTTGCGCTTTGTACTACATAGCGTTTACGCAAGAGCTGCTGTGCTTTGCGTTCATCTAAATGGGTGTTTATAAATTCAAATGACATAAATGCTTTAACCTTCAACGCAATACTTTAAACCATTAGCATAGTACTGAGCACTTTACGCTTCGTAAAACAATTCTGCGGTTGCTTTATCAGCCACTTGCGATGACAAAGACGCAGCAACGGCTTCATCTGAATAATCGTGGCGTGTTTCTGGGTTCATCCCGAGCTTTTTAATTAATTGCATGTCGGCATCGGCTTCTGGGTTTTCGGTAGTAAGAAGTTTATCACCATAAAATATAGAGTTAGCACCGGCAAAAAAGCACATTGACTGCATTTGCTCATTCATTGCTGTGCGTCCTGCTGATAAACGTACGTAACTATGGGGCATCATAATACGTGCTGTGGCAATGGTACGAATAAACTCAAACTGATCTAAGTCATCAACGTTTTCAAGCGGTGTCCCTTTCACCTTTACTAGCATATTAATTGGCACGCTTTCGGGCTGCTGGGGTAAATTAGCTAACTGCATTAATAAGCCATAGCGGTCGCTTGCTTGCTCACCCATACCGACAATACCGCCGGAGCATACTTTCATACCAGCGTCTCGCACATTGCCTATAGTATCAAGGCGGTCTTGAAAGGTACGAGTTGATATAATTTGCTCATAGTATTCAGGTGAAGTGTCGAGGTTGTGGTTATAGTAATCAAGCCCTGCACTGCGCAGTTCATGAGCTTTTTCGTTATTTAACATGCCTAAAGTCATACAGGTTTCAAGGCCAAGGGCTTTTACTTCTTTTACCATTTGCGAAATGTATGGCATGTCTCTGTCTTTTGGATCTGACCATGCAGCCCCCATACAAAAACGAGTGGCGCCTTTTTGTTTTGCTAACCGTGCTTGCTCTACCACTTTTTCTACTTCTATTAGGCGCTCGCGTTCTAAATCAGTTTTGTAATGCCCCGATTGCGGGCAATATTTACAGTCTTCTGGGCAGGCACCTGTTTTAATAGATAACAACGTAGAAATTTGTACTTCGTTTGGATTAAAATTAGCGCGATGCACAAAGGCGGCTTTAAATAATAAATCGTTAAATGGCATTTCAAATAAGGCTTTTACTTCCTGATGGGTCCAATCGTGTCGAACTGTTGCAAGCTCCATAATACTCTCTTTTATTTTTTGCTCTTGGTGTTATTGGCTTAGAATACGTATTGCCGTACCATTGTCAACGAAGCCCACTTAGTTAAAGTTTACATATGAACAAAAAACAAACGATAGACCTTGATTTTGATCGTCAGCACATTTGGCACCCCTACACCTCAATGACTCAACCTATTCCGGTTTACCCCGTTACGCATGCAAATCACAACCTTATTTACTTAGAAACGGGTGAACAACTTATTGACGGTATGGCCTCATGGTGGAGTGCTATTCACGGCTATAACCATCCGGTTTTAAATGAAGCGATGCACGCCCAGATAGATAAAATGAGCCATGTAATGTTTGGTGGCATAACCCACCAGCCGGCAGTAGAGCTCTGTAAAAAGCTGGTAGCGATAACGCCAGAGGGATTAACAAAGGTGTTTTTAGCCGACAGTGGCTCAGTAAGTGTGGAAGTAGCGATAAAAATGGCGCTGCAATATTGGTTAAGCCAAGGGGTTACAACAAAACAAAAATTAATGACTCCGTTCAAAGGCTACCATGGCGATACGTTTGCAGCGATGAGTGTGTGCGATCCTATTAATTCTATGCATAATTTGTACGCTGGTTTTTTGCCTGAGCATATTTTTGTGCCTGCCCCTATTAGCCAATTTAATAGTGCGTTTAATCAAGCTGAGGCTGATGAACTCAAAAGCTATTTTTTAAAGTACCACCAGCACGTTGCCGCGTTTATTATTGAACCTATAGTGCAAAACGCCGGAGGAATGAATTTTTATCATCCTGAGTATTTAGCCTGTGTGCGTAAACTATGCACTCAATATAATGTGCTGCTTATTTGCGATGAAATTGCCACCGGATTTGGCCGCACCGGCAAATTGTTTGCTGTAGAGCATGCCAATATAGAGCCCGATATACTGTGTATAGGTAAAGCGCTGACTGGTGGCGCAATGACACTTTCGGCAACCATAACTAGCGAAAAAATAGCCACAGGGATCAGCGAAGGAGAAGCTGGGGTTTTGATGCACGGACCTACATTTATGGGAAATCCCCTTGCCTGTGCTGTTGCCTGTGCCAGTATTGATTTATTACTAAGCCAAAACTGGCAACACCATATCAGCGAAATAAATACTCAATTACAGCAGCTGCATAAATGCCAAGCGCTCAGCACCGTGGCGAATGTACGTACTTTAGGAGCTATTGGCGTAGTAGAGCTTACAGAAGAGGCTGGTAGCATTGATGTCGCTAAAATTCAGGCTTATTTTGTATCTCAAGGAGTATGGATACGCCCCTTTGGTAAGCTAATTTATCTAATGCCACCGTATATAAGTGACAAAAACAGTATTCGCGCTTTATGTGATGCTATTTATAACGCCATAAAAGGTAAACATTACGTATAGATAGGTTAACTATCATCAAGGATTACGTTAAAATTTATGCAAATAATTAGTTTGCTGCCTATTCGTCCCAAAACATTGGTATTTTTAGCCCTGACCTGTCATTTAGTGTGTTGATCTGAGTGATCTTTAGGGATATGATAATGCCTATCATTTACAATAACATTTATGGACTCACTTGCTATGAAAATATTACTTAAGCCTGCCAAGACATTAAGTGCAAGTTTTTTACTCGCCTCTGCGATTTTTGCACAACCGGCACTTGCTAATGGCCCTATTGGTGAGCATGTTAATCACCTTCAAGCTAATTTAAAAACTTACAATGAAGACGTTGAATGGATGATCTCTAAAGTCGATACCATGGTAAGCGATTACGAGAAAAAAGGCGCAAAAGCAGTCAATAGTGATGATTTGGTTGAGTACTGGGAGTCAGTTAAATTCCACAGCGCCATAGAAACTAATTACGTGCCTGTCTATGCCTCTATTTGGCAAGGTTTGTATGGCATAAAAATGGCTATCGATAATAAAAAACCAGCGTCAGAAGTACGCAAACAACAACAAGCAATGAATAATGCCCTATGGCAAGGATTAGGCGCAGTTAAACTGGCGGCTAAGTTTCAACAAAAAGGGTTATTAGATAGCGTTAAAGCAACAGCAACCAAAGAAATGACGCAAAGCGCGACTATCGACGAAATTAAACACAAATTAGACCGAGTGGTCGCTAAATACGCAGAACGTTTAAGCGATGAAGCCACCAACATAGTGCACGACACCTACCTACATTTATTCGAAGGTGTTGAAGGTACACTAATTGAGCAAGACGCGAAGTTAGTAGAAATCCTAGAAAAAGACTTTAACGTCACACTTCCACAAGCAATTTCTAATAATAAAAGTGTTGATGAAGTTCGTGATGTGGTTGTTGATATGCAAACCAAACTAAGCCGCGCTCAAACGCTGATTGAAAAAGCAGAAAAAGCACGTAAGGATGTATTTTAAGTGAAACGCAGAACCTTTATTCAAGGCTTAGCTGCGTTAGGGGTAGCGGGTGCTTTACCGCTATCGCTTTCACGCGCTTTTGCCGCTGATATTGCTATTGCAAACCCCGTGTCTGTTGATACATTGCCTAAACTAAAAGGTGCATTGACGCTTTATTTAGGCCGTGGTGAAGGTGGCTTATACGAAAACGTATTACAAGCCATTCAAAAAAAGAACCCTGAACTTGACCTTGCCATTCGTCGCGGCCCTACCGCAGCGCTTGCCAACACCATTGTTGCCGAAGCAAATGCAGGGGTTAAACGTGCCGACTTATTTTGGGCAGTCGACTCTGGGGCAATTGGTTTAGTTACCGATGCCGGTCTTGCCAAGCCCATGCCGAGTGATTTATCAGCGCAATTACAGCCACAATTTAGATATGATGAATGGGCACCTGTTACTGGCCGTATTCGTACTTTACCTTTTAATACCGATCGCTTAACCAAAGAGCAAATTCCAACGAGCATTATGGACATTGCCGACAGTGATTTAAGTATTGGTTGGGCGCCTGCTTATGCTTCTTTTCAATCGTTTATTACTGCTATGCGGCTTTTAGAAGGTGATGATAAAACGGCTAAGTGGCTCAAAAAAGTTAAAAAACGATCTAAAACCTACGCCGGTGAACTCGGTGTGGTAATGGGCGTTGAACGTGGTGAAGTAGACATTGGTTTTGCTAATCATTACTACACGCTGCGCTTAAAATCAGGTAAGCCCGATGCAAAACTTGATTTAGCCTTTACGCAAAATGATGCTGGCTGTTTAGTTAACGCTTCAGGTATTTTATCGTTATCTGACGACCCACTGGCAATCAACTTTATGCGCTATTTACTTAGCATTGAAGTGCAAAGTTATTTAGCAAGCGAAGCCTATGAAATCCCACTGGTTAATGGCATTACTCAACCCGATGGATTGCCAAAGTTAACCAGTATTTCGCCACCTAAAATTGATTTAACCCAGTTGGCTGATTTACGCCCAACTATAGATTTAATGCGCAGCAGCGGCGTTTTATAATGCGAATACCTACATCTTACCCAATGGCGCTGCTTGCAGCGCTAGTGACCCTGACCCCTATTTTTGTTTTAATTACGCTTGCCTCTGACGCAAGCTCTTTTTTTGATAGCCATAATTTAACTATTTTAGGCAATACCCTGTCGTTAATGGGATTAACTGTATTAGGTTCAATTTTAATTGGTGTGCCCTTAGCATTCATTAGCGCCTATGTGCAGTTACCGTTTAAAAAGTTTTGGCTGGTGGTGTTTGCAGCCCCGCTTGCTATTCCCAGTTACATTGGCGCTTTTACGCTTTATGCTGCATTTGGTCCTGGCGGTGAAATAAACAACTTACTTGGTTTTGAAACCCCTTCTATGTATGGCTTAACGGGAGCCGCCATTGTCATGACCTTGTATACTTTTCCGTTTGTTATGATGACTACCCGTTCGTCTTTACTTAGTTTAGATGCCAGTATGGTCAACGCTGCTCGAACGCTGGGTATGTCGATGACGCAAAGCGTATTTAAAGTTATTTTACCCCGCGTAGTAAATGGCATTGCTGCAGGGTCGTTATTGGTTGCACTATATACCTTATCTGACTTTGGTACTCCCGCAATGATGCGCTTAGATACGTTTACCCGTGTTATTTATGTGGAATATAATGCTTTTGCCTTAAGCCGTGCGGCTATGTTGTCACTGCAACTGATGGTAATTGTTGGCTTTTTATTAATGATTGAATCACAAATAAAAACCGCCTCAGAGCGTCAAGGTCGTTCGCTTATTTTATTCCCTAAAAAATGGCAACTAGGCGCTATGTTTGCCACCTTTGCACCTATTTTGTTACTCGCTATTGGCCTACCCTTAGCAGTATTTACTTTGTGGTTAGTGCGTGATGGCTTTAGCTCGTTTGATTTTAGTATTGCCTGGCATTCAACTTACGCTTCAGCCATTGCCGCTATTGTTACAGTTATTGTTGCCATTCCGGTTGCCCATGCGGCTTTAAGTGGTAAGGCTGGTAAAATAATGGAACGTGTTACTTACTTTGGTTTTGGTATTCCGGGTATTGTTATGGGCACAGCGCTTGTGTACGGCGGCTTACAACTACCCTTTTTATATCAAACGCTGGGCTTATTGATTATTGCTTATATGCTACGTTTTTTACCACTTGCGGTAGGTTCTGTGCGTACCAGCACCGAGCATCTTGACCCAAGCTTGGTAAAATCAGCGCGGGTACTAGGCGCAAGCCCGCGCGAAGCCTTTACGCGTATTACTTTACCCCTAACTATGCGTGGTATTATTGCAGGTGGCGCCTTGGTCTTTTTAGAGTCAATGCGTGAATTAGAAGCCACACTTTTACTAGGCCCCACAGGCTTTGAAACGCTATCTACCTACTTATGGCGTGTTTACGAAGCCGGTTATTTTGGCCGTGCTGCTATTCCTGGCTTATTGTTGGTAGTGATTTCTGCGGGTGCTTTAGCTATTATGATGTCTGGCGAAAAACGCAACCAGTTTGAACATTAAGGATTTATAAAAAATGCTATCTGTAAGTCAGTTGTCTATAGATTATGGCAGTAACCGTGTTGTTAGCGATTTAAATTTCACCTTAGGTGAAAGCGAAATATTAATGCTTGTTGGTCCAACAGGTTGCGGAAAAAGTACTATTTTACAAGCGTTAGCGGGGCTTTTACCAATTAGTGAGGGTGAAATTAAAGTAGCTAAATGGACAGCGACACCAAAGCATACTGTGGCGCCTGAAAAACGCAGCGTAGGTATGGTGTTTCAAGACTTTGCGTTGTTCCCTCATTTAACAGTTGAGCAAAACGTATGTTTTAAACTTAAAGACACCAGCCCTGCCGATCACTGGCTAAAACTTCTTGGTTTAGATGCATTTAGGCATAAAAAACCAGCCACACTGTCAGGCGGGCAAAAGCAACGCGTAGCATTAGCGCGTACCCTTGCCCACCAACCTGACTTTGTATTACTTGATGAGCCGTTATCTAACCTTGATGCTGCCTTAAAAGATATGTTGCGTTGGGATATCCGCAACGCATTAAAAGAAGCTGGTGTACCGGCAATTTGGGTAACGCACGATCAAGAAGAAGCGCTTTCGGTGGGCGATCGTGTGGGTGTTTTAAAAGGCGGTAAAATACAACAAATTGACACCCCAGAGCAGTGTTTTAGTACCCCAAACAACCGCTTTGTTGCGCGCTTTTTAGGTGAAGCCAGCTTTATAAAAGGAACCCTAAATAACGGCCAAGCGCTTACCGACATTGGTAATGTGCCTGCAAACGGCATTGATTGTGACACTGGTGAGGTAGAAGTTTTACTTCGTCCAGATGATGTATTATTAGTACAAAGCAGTATTGGTAATAATGGTGAAGTAATTTGGGTACGCTTTGAAGGCGGTAGCCGTTTATGCGCGGTTAAACTTGCATGCGAAACCGTAGTAACTAGCCGAGTAAGCCATGAGGTGGTTGTACACCCAGGTGACAAGGTACATGTTTCGCTCAGTACATCTCACCCATTGGCGGCATTTAAAAGCTAGTAGCGTATTTATCTTACTTGAGAGGAAACCATGAACGGACCAAATCCAAACAATCCATCACCTATGGACGGTTTTCCTTAAGTAGGTTATTTAAAAAACTTTATTAAGTCACCTAATATAGAAGTGGGTGATTACACCTATTACGACGACCCTGATGGGCCTGAACATTTTGAAAAAATGTCCTTTATCATTTCGATTTTATTGGGGATCGTCTCATCATAGGTAAGTTTTGCGCCATAGCTAAAGACGTTACTTTTATAATGAATGGGGCTAACCATCAAACCTCCGGCTTTTCTTCTTATCCATTTTTTATATTTGGTAACGGTTAGGAAAAGTCTGCACTTCAACAAATTGACTTACCTTTCAAGGGCAATACTGAAATAGGTAATGATGTATGGATTGGTTACAACGCCACTATTATGCCGGGGGTAAAAATTGGCAGCGGCGCCATCATAGCGAGTAAATCTGTGGTAACCAATGATGTACCTGCCTATAGCATTGTTGGCGGTAACCCTGCAAAAGTAATAAAAAAGCGTTTTGATGAAACAACTATCAATCAACTTTTAGCAATTGCATGGTAGGGCTGGAGCAGTGAAAAAATTACCGCTCATTTAGATGCCATTACCCACGCTGATATAGACGTTTTAGCTGAAATTTAATAATTACCACTCAAACATGTAGGCCATTTTACTAATGGTTTTAAGCGGTATGTTATGACTATTGCGCTTGGCATATAAGTGTTGCATTGATTTGTCTTTTACTTCACCAACAATCACTTCTTTTACTTGATACCCTAAAGCTATCGCTGCTTGCGAATAGGCAATGAATTCCCATTTTTTAATATTAGTGTTATCAACAATAACCAGTTCAATACCTTGTGCTAACGCGTTAATAAAACGTGCTAGGTTTAGGTTATGATATTGCGATAATTTAAACTTATCGAAATGATATTCACCCTGCTCGTTTACAAAGTAATCATCTGTTGAGCAAATAAAATAATTGCTTTCATCTGCGCCCGATAATTCGTCAGCGAGATTTTGCGCATAATATGACTTACCACTGCCTGGCAGTCCTCGTAAAATAAAAACTTGTTTCATAGCATCCATTTTTTATTAATGGTAAACGTTAATTCGGTTTGATTACTAATAATGCCACAAATTGATGAATTTTCAGAGTAACAAATGGTAATAGTAGCCATTTAACTCTAAAAACTGGTTAAAAAAACCGCGCGTGACTAAAAACTTTTAAAGAGTTGCCCACAACAGTTTTTTTATTTTACTTTACTGGTATTATACAAGGTTCAAGTGCAGTGACCTTACATACATAAATGCATGAGTAACGCACAATTAATTTATATAGTTAGGCAACTTATATCATTGGAGTGAAGATGAGCCATTTAGCGATTTCAGAGCTATTAAAAGGCAATGTTGCGGTAGACAGCCAAGTAACCATTAAAGGCTGGATCCGTACACGCCGCGATTCAAAAGCAGGAATATCATTTTTAGCCGTTCATGACGGTTCGTGTTTTGATCCTATTCAAGCGGTAGTTCCTAATTCACTGAATAATTATGATGAAGTTACAAGCTTAACAGCAGGCTGTTCTGTGTCGGTCACCGGTGTATTAGTGCAATCTGCAGGACAAGGTCAATCTTTCGAAATTCAAGCTAATTCAGTGACTGTGTTAGGTTGGGTTGAAAATCCAGATACTTACCCAATGTCGGCTAAGCGCCACAGCATTGAATATTTACGTGAGCACGCTCACCTTCGCCCGCGCACCAATATGATTGGCGCAGTAACGCGTGTACGTAACTGTTTAGCGCAAGCGATTCATCGTTTTTACCATGAGCAAGGCTTTTACTGGATCAGTACACCAATCATCACAGCCAGTGACTGTGAAGGTGCGGGTGAAATGTTCCGCGTATCAACCCTTGATATGCAAAACCTGCCAATGACAGATAAAGGCGAAATTGATTACAGCGAAGACTTTTTTGGTAAAGAAGCATTCCTAACGGTATCTGGCCAGCTAAACGGTGAAACATATGCATCAGCTATGTCTAAAATTTACACCTTTGGCCCTACGTTCCGTGCAGAGAATTCAAATACATCTCGCCATTTAGCTGAATTTTGGATGGTAGAGCCAGAAGTTGCGTTTGCTGATTTAGAAGATATCGCAAAATTGGCTGAAAACATGCTTAAGTACGTGTTTAAAGCGGTATTAGAAGAACGCCGTGACGACATGGAGTTTTTTGCTCAACGTATCGAAAAAACTGCGATTAGCCGTTTAGAAGAATTTGTTGAAAAAGACTTCGCACAAGTTGATTACACAGACGCTGTAGAAATTCTAAAAGCATGTGGCAAGAAATTTGAGTACGCTGTTGAATGGGGTGTAGATTTACAGTCTGAGCACGAGCGTTACCTAGCAGAAGAACACTTTAAAGCACCGGTTGTTATTAAAAACTACCCGCGAGATATTAAAGCATTTTACATGCGTCAAAACGAAGACGGTAAAACCGTTGCGGCTATGGACGTAGTGGCACCTGGTATTGGTGAGATCATTGGTGGTTCACAACGTGAAGAGCGTCTTGATGTATTAGATGCACGCCTTGACGAAATGGGCTTAAATAAAGAAGACTACAGCTGGTACCGCGACCTACGTAAATACGGTAGCGTGCCACACTCTGGCTTTGGTTTAGGGTTTGAGCGCTTAGTTGCTTATGTTACCGGTATGGGTAACGTACGTGATGTGATTGCATTCCCACGTACTAAAGGCAGCGCAACGTACTAAGCCACGCTTTGTAACGTTAAATAAAAAACCAACCTAAGGGTTGGTTTTTTATTGTCTTTATCTAAATCTTTATAAATATCTTGCGTTTATAAAGCATATTTGACATTAACTAAAAGCCCATAACATGTAATAAAGCAAAGGTGAACTATGCCAATTTAGCACTCATAACTAAAGCGAGTTGCTCATACATCCACCCCCCAAGTTTAGCTCGCCAATATTAACTAGTGAATAGCTCAGTACCCACACACCCGATAACACATAAAAAAACAAAGGATTCGAGCCATACACAATTAATGGATTAACAAGACGTTCGGGTTTTACTATGTCGCAAAGCCACAAAAAAAGGCCAGTACAATACAGGCAATCCCTGAGGTGTAAATAACAAAGGTACTGGTCAAAAGCGATTTATTAATTGGCATAATCAGCGAGCCTAATTGCCCTAGTGCAATACCGACAACCCCGATTAACAACAAACGCTTAATACTTGTCCATTGACTGCTAGAGCTGGTAAGTAGGCGGGTAACCTAAAAGCCAAATAAAACACTCACGATACTAGGTAAGGTGCTCAAAAGCCCTTCTGGATCAAACGCTAATCCTTTATTTCACCACAAATGCGGTTCACCTAACACCGCTATATAAACCGTTCTATCCAGGTTATTCTCTAGTGCATAGGCATTATTAGAACCAACACTTAAAAGCTGTAACCAATATGCAATTAAAATAACAACCAATAAGCTGATCACCCCTCGCCTATTGAGTAACAATACACAGATAGACGCTAAAATATAGGCAATGCCTATTCGCTGTAATACGCCCAGTATTCTCAAGTTTTCAATGCTCGTGGTAAAGGGGTAAATAGTTAACGCTAAGCCAATAGCAAAAATAATTGCTGCTCGTTTTATCAGCCGTAACACTTGGCTTGCATTAGCTGTGCTGTTGGTTTTTTTAATGAAAAAAGCCGCAGAATCAATAATGAAACGGCGGCTTTAAATCAGAATATTTAACTTTATATTATGCTGTGATTATTAAACTTTATAAAGCTTGTTCAAGCTCAGGTAATACATCAAATAAATCAGCAACTAAACCGTAATCAGCCACTTGGAATATTGGCGCATCTGGGTCTTTATTAATGGCCACAATAATTTTTGAATCTTTCATGCCAGCTAAATGCTGAATAGCACCACTTATACCTACGGCTATGTATAAATTAGGCGCAACAATTTTACCTGTTTGACCTACTTGCATATCGTTAGGGACAAAGCCTGCGTCAACCGCTGCACGTGAAGCGCCAATTGCAGCCCCCAGCTTATCGGCAATACCATTAAGAAGTGCAAAGTTTTCACCATTTTGCATACCTCGACCACCTGAAATAACCACATCAGCTGCAGTGAGCTCTGGGCGTTCAGATTCGGTTTGCTCAACACTAACAAAGCTACTTAACTGTGAATCAGAGACCGTATCTAAGGTTGTGACATTAGCTGGCGCTTGTTCGCCTTGTAAATCAAAGCTACTTGCACGCACGGTGATCACTTTTTTATTATCGAGTGATTTAACCGTTGCTATGGCATTTCCCGCATAGATTGGGCGTTTAAACGTGTCTGCGTCAATAACAGCAATAATTTCTGAAATTTGTGCAACATCTAATAATGCGGCAACACGCGGCATAAAGTTTTTACCTGTCGTTGTGGCACTTGCCACAATATGGCTGTACTCATCTGCAAGTGATAACACTAAATCTGTCATGCTTTCGGCAAGTTGATGCTCGTACACCGCGTTATCTGCAAGTAATACATTTGTAACACCCTCAATGCTCGCAAGTGACTCACTCATGGCACCTAAGTTTATGCCAGCTAACAATACATCGACATCAAAGCCTAATTTTTTAGCGGCGTTAATGGTTTTTGAGGTTTCTGGTTTTAAGGCACCGTTATCGTGCTCTGCAATTACAAGAGTTTTCATTTAAATCACCTTTGCCTCTGTTTTAAGTTTTTCCACAAGCTGTGCAACGTCTTCAACAATAATGCCGCCGCTGCGTTTTGCTGGTTCTTCTACACGAACGACTTCAATACGCGGTGTTAAATCGACACCTAACGAATCAGCCGCAATAACTTCTAGCGGTTTACGTTTGGCTTTCATGATATTAGGTAGCGACGCATAACGTGGCTCGTTTAAACGTAAATCTGTGGTTACAATCGCTGGTAAATTAAGTGCAACAGTTTGCAAACCGCCATCAACTTCGCGGGTTACATTCACTTTGCCATTTTCAATAACCACTTTTGAAGCAAATGTACCTTGGCCGCGATTAGTTAATGCAGCGAGCATTTGGCCCGTTTGATTATTATCAGAATCGATAGATTGCTTGCCTAAAATAACGAGCTCAGGAGATTCTTGCTCAACCACTTTCGCAAGTAACTTTGCAATATGAAGAGATTCTAGGTTTTGCTCGGTTTCAACATGAATCGCTTTATCAGCGCCAAGGGCAAGTGCTGTGCGTAATTGCTCTTGTGATGCTTTAGCGCCAATAGTCACAACAACCACTTCGCTTGCAGTACCCGCTTCTTTTAAACGAATCGCTTCTTCTACCGCAATTTCACAAAATGGGTTCATTGCCATTTTTACGTTTGTTAAATCAACACCGCTGTTATCAGGTTTAACGCGAGCTTTTACGTTGTAATCAATCACTCTTTTTATTGGTACGAGAACTTTCATAGGGACTCCATAATTATTTAAACCTATAAGCTAACGTATACGTCAACCTATTTATTTTATGAAATCAGACTACTTCCTGTTGACGTAAACGTCAACCTAAAATAACCTTAAACTATTCACAACCTGTAACGTTTAATTTGCATCACAAAATAACAGGTTGCTTAGCTTACTTTTTGCCTATAGGGCAAGAGTAAGTCCGTCATAGATAAAGAGGTTATTATGATTGAACGCGAAACCATGGAATTTGATGTTGTTGTTGTAGGGGCAGGCCCTGCTGGGCTCTCAACAGCAATTAAACTCGCGCAGCAAGCACAAGAAAAACAACAAGAGTGCATGATTTGTGTGGTTGAAAAAGGCTCTGAAGTGGGCGCGCATGTATTATCAGGTGCTGTTTTTGAAACCAAAGCATTGGATGAACTACTGCCAAACTGGCAAGAATTGGGCGCGCCTGTTACGACTAAAGTCCAAAGCGATGAAATTTATTGGTTTAATAACGAACAAAAGGCAACCTCTATACCTCATTTTGCAACCCCTAACACATTTCATAATAACGGTAACTACATTGTTTCTATGGGGAATGTATGTCGTTGGCTTGCTGAGCAAGCAGAAAACTTGGGCGTCGAAATATTTCCAGGCTTTAGTGCTCATTCACTTATTATTGAAGATGATGTTGTTAAAGGCATTATTACCGGTGATATGGGGCTGGATAAAAACGGCGACGAAAAAGACGGTTACATGCCGGGTATGGAGTTACGTGCTAAATACACGGTATTTGCTGAAGGCTGTCGCGGCCATTTAGGTAAGCAACTGATCAATCAGTTTGCTTTAGACGATGAAAGCTCGCCACAGCATTACGGTTTAGGCTTTAAAGAAATTTGGCAAGTAGATGAATCTAAACATCAGCTTGGTAAAGTAGTTCACGGAACCGGTTGGCCATTGAGTGGCGATACTGGCGGTGGTGCTTTTATGTATCATAGCGAAAACAACCAAGTGGTGGTTGGTTTAATTGTTGATTTAAATTATTCAAATCCACATTTAAGCCCATTTGATGAGTTTCAGCGTTTAAAACACCACCCGGTATTTAAAAAAACCCTTGAAGGGGGTGAGCGTATTGCTTATGGTGCGCGCGCCATTGCCAAAGGCGGTTTACACTCTTTGCCTAAAATGCATTTCCCGGGTGGCTTGTTAGTGGGCTGTGATGCAGGCACCCTAAATTTTGCAAAGATTAAAGGTAATCATACGGCTATGAAGTCAGGCATGATAGCCGCTGAGGTGATTTTTAATGCGCTACAAAACGATTTAGCTAACACGGATTTAACCCAGTACACCGCTGAGTTTAAAAAATCATGGGTGTATAAAGAGCTGTATCAATCTCGTAACTTTGGCCCCGCTATGCATACCTTAGGCAAATTTGCAGGCGGTGCGTATAACACCCTTGATCAAAACATATTTAAGGGTGCCCTACCGTTTAGTTTTAAAGATAACGTACCCGATCACGCCACTTTGAAAGACGCTGATCAAGCTCAAAAGATTGCCTATCCGAAGCCTGATGGCAAACTCAGCTTTGATAAGCTTTCTTCGGTATTTTTATCAAACACTAATCATGAAGAATCGCAGCCGTGTCATTTGAAACTCAAAGATGCATCAGTTCCGATTAAGGTAAATTTAGTTAAATTTGATGAACCTGCACAGCGATACTGCCCTGCCGGCGTTTATGAAGTACAAGAAGTCGAAGGCGAGCAAGCCTTTGTGATCAATGCGCAAAACTGTGTCCATTGTAAAACCTGTGATATTAAAGATCCGAGCCAAAATATCACCTGGGTCACTCCTGAAGGTGCCGGCGGTCCTAACTACCCCAATATGTAACAACCTTTCTAAAGAAATTATAAACTTATCCTAAATTGCAGGGGCTTCGGCCCCTTTTTTGCGCTATGCTGTTAAGTAATATGAATAAATGAGAGTATGTTATGGCGTCGTCGAGTGTAATTTTTCGTTTTTTAGCAGAGCCTACCGATGTAAATTTTGGTGGTAAGGTGCATGGTGGTGTGGTCATGAAGTGGATTGACCAAGCAGGCTATGCCTGTGCTGCAGGTTGGAGCGGTCATTACTGCGTAACCGTATCGGTTGCGGGCGTTAAGTTTAGCCGTCCTATTTTGGTTGGCCAGATTGTTGAAGTGGAAGCCAAAATTGCACACACAGGTAAAACCAGTATGCAAATTTTCATACAAGTACGCTGTGGCGACCCTAAAACCCAAAACTTAGTTGAAACTAATCATTGTGTAATAAGTTTTGTTGCTATGGATGAGACCGGTTACCCTGTTGCCGTTCCTGAATTCACATCTGTTACTGACGAAGATAAAAAGCTAGAAAATTATGCCATTAAAATGAAACAAATAGCGATAGAAACAGAAAACTTACTTTATCAAGTCTAATTCGGTACCTTTTGCAGGTATGTATAAACTACAGCAAGCTGTAAATTCTACAATTTTTATTTTTTTACAAATTAACAGTACGCTTAACAGCTGGATGTTTTGCGTACTTAAACCACCAAAAAAGTTCAATAAATACACTTTAAGAGCAAATATTAACAAAAAAATTATTGGCATGTTCACTGCAATAAGTAAATCGACGTTTGATGAATCTATCGAACATTAGATATTATTTTTTAAAGGAGCTATACAATGATTAAAACACTTTCTCTTTCTGCACTTGCTTTAGCAACACTGGGTTTTAATTCAGCAGCACAGGCAGATGTTACCGACATGGACTCTCCACGTATTTATACGGGTATTGGTTACGGCCAATATTCATTTCAGTTTGAAGATAGCGAAAACGACACCGATTTCGATGACGACGCGCAAATGTTAAAAGGTTATATCGGTACTCAATTTAATGAACATATAAGCCTTGAACTTGCCTATCAAAATTTTGATGAAGTGAGTGACATAGACAGTAAAGCAGAAATTGATGGGGTATCACTAGCAGCGCGTTTTGCAGCGCCAATCACTGAAAATTTTTCTATCTATGCAAAAGGCGGTTGGTTCGAATGGGATGCTGATTTAACTCAAGAACTACCAGTAGGCAGCGTTAGCGTATCACAAGACGGTGGTGACGTATTTTATGGTGCAGGTATTGAATATGCTTTCACAACCAATATGCAAGTGCGTTTAGAGTATGAGCGTTACGAATTAGATGATGATATCGACCCAGAAATGGACGTTGCGTCAGTATCTTTCCAATATATGTTTTAATAACAACTCAATAGTTGCAATGTAAGGGTAAGGCTAGGTTTAGCCTTGCCCTTTGTTATTCCACATTTAAACGAATCAGTCTAAACTCTCTTTATGCTGATTATATTAAGCTAATGCCACCAATGGTAATTACAGGTAGAATACCTCCCTATTTTATTTGTTAGCGAGCATTATGAGCGATTATCAGATTTCGGCTATTGGTCATATTCAATCACCGTATAAACAAAAGTTTGCCATTCCTAGACAACCTCGATTAGTGCCAGAAGCAAAAGCTAAACTTATTTTTGCTCCAGATTTTAATCGTGAAGAATTTGTTCGTGGTTTAGATGAATTTAGCCATATTTGGCTATTATTTCGTTTTCATGAAACCGCAGATAAAGGCTATTCAGCAATGGTGCGTCCGCCGCGCCTTGGTGGCAATGAGCGTAAAGGCGTTTTTGCCACACGCGCTACATTCAGACCTAACGCTATAGGGATGAGTGCTGTTAAGTTAGAGGGAATTGAATACAAAAAAGGGCAGTTAGCGTTATTGCTCGCCGGTATTGATTTACTTGATGGTACACCTATTGTTGATATTAAGCCTTATTTGCCCTATTCAGACGCTTTACCTGATGCCAGTGCAGGCTTTGCCGACACGCGCCCAGAAACTCACATGAGTGTTGAATTTAGTGAGCAAGCTTTGGAATTTATAAATAAACAAAGCCACTATCCTGAGCTACAAGCGTTTATCAGCAATGTGCTAAAACAAGATCCTCGCCCAGCGTATAAAAAGCAAAAACAAGGCATGCAAAGTTATGGTATGAATTTGTATGAATACAACATTACCTGGCAAGTGACTGACTCTCATCATCTGGTTACTCATATAGAGCCCAGTTAAACTAACTTTAAAACCCTGCTATGGCTATAAAATGCGATAAAAAATCACTTAGCGCTTTAGTGTCAATGCATCCGCTGGTAAACTGAGCGCCTTAATTAAAAGAACATATTACTCTATTTCGGAAAAAACATGCGTACTAGTCAATATATACTCGCTACACTTAAAGAAACGCCATCAGATGCGGAAATTGTATCGCATCAATTAATGCTTAGAGCCGGAATGATCCGTCGCGTCGCTTCGGGTTTATACACTTGGCTACCCTCTGGTTTACGTGTGCTTAGAAAAGTAGAAAACATTGTACGCGAAGAAATGGATAAAGCAGGCGCAATTGAAATGCTAATGCCAGTAATTCAACCGGCTGACTTATGGGAAGAATCGGGCCGCTGGAGTGAGTTTGGTCCAGAGCTTATGCGCTTTACCGATCGTCACAATCGTGAATTTGCTATGGGTCCTACCCATGAAGAAGTGATCACCGATTTTGTCCGCAAAGAAATTAACAGCTACAAGCAACTGCCTATTACTTTATACCAAGTACAAACTAAAGTACGTGACGAACGTCGTCCGCGCTTTGGTGTTATGCGTGCTCGTGAATTTACTATGAAAGATGCCTACTCATTCCATTTAACCGATGAATGTTTAGATGCAACTTATCAAGTTATGCACAAAGCCTACTGTAATATTTTTGAACGTTTAGGCCTTGATTTCCGCCCTGTAATTGCTGATACCGGCTCTATAGGCGGTAGTGTATCGCATGAGTTTCACGTACTTGCTGAATCTGGCGAAGACGCTATTGCCTTTAGTGATGCTAGTGACTACGCCGCTAATATTGAAAAAGCAGAAGCGCTAGCGCCAACTGAATCGCGCCCTGAAGCAAGCAAAGAGCTAAAAGCATTCCCAACACCTGATGCTAAAACAATTAATGAGCTGAAAAAACACTATGGTGTGAAACCACATCGCGGTGTTAAAACACTGATTGTTTATGGCGCCCCTGATGAAGACGGAAAACGTGGCTTAGTTGCACTAGTATTGCGTGGCGATCACGAACTTAATGAACTTAAAGCTGAAAAACATCCACTGGTTTCTTCACCACTAGAGATGGCAACCGAGGCAGATATTGTCGCTGCCATTGGCGCAAAACCGGGTTCTTTAGGCCCTGTTGGCTTAAACATGCCAATTATTGTTGATAGAGCGGCGAATGTAATGGCTGATTTTGTAGCTGGTGCCAACAAAGACGATGAGCACTTTAGTGGTATTAACTGGGACCGCGACGTAACAGACTACGAAGTTGCTGATATCCGTAATATTATTGAGGGCGATCCTAGCCCGTGTGGCCAAGGCACGTTGCAAATTAAGCGCGGTATTGAAGTTGGTCATATTTTCCAACTAGGTACTAAGTACTCAGAAGCAATGAAAGCAGGTGTATTAAGCGAATCGGGTAAAAACCAAACAATGACTATGGGTTGTTATGGTATTGGTGTATCGCGTGTTGTTGCCGCTGCCATTGAGCAAAATAACGACCAATACGGTATTACCTGGCCTAAAGCCATCGCCCCTTTCGATTTAGCAATTGTGCCAATGAATATGCATAAATCGCATCGTATCCCTGATATTGCTAATAATCTATATCAAGGTTTGAAAGATGCAGGTTTAGATGTGCTATTTGATGACCGTAAAGAGCGCCCTGGTGTTATGTTTAACGACATGGAATTACTCGGTGTACCTTACACGCTTGTAATTGGTGAGCGTAACCTTGATGAAAACAAGGTAGAACTTAAAAACCGCCGCACTGGTGAAAAACTAATGATAGATATTGATAGCGCGATTGAAACAATCAAAAATCAATTTAATGCATAAGCTTAAAGTTAATTAAAAAACCGCTGTATGATTTTTTCATACAGCGGTTTTTTATGGCCGTGAATATGATGATTTAAGTTCAAAATGTGCGTCACTGATACTACTATCAATAACCAATTTAAAGCAGATGAAAATAGATTAAAACTACGTATCGTCCTTCTCTATTATGCCTTTTGCAATAGCCATGTCTTTAAGCTCATTTAAAAGCTCCCATATTTCTAGTGTTACATATTTACTAATTAACCTGAGCTGCACATAAGAAATGGAACTAAATGCCCTTGCGGTGATCAGATCTTTCGACTAAGAAACATAAGATTACCGAGGCAAGGGCATGAATAACTTAGATGCAATTTACCTAGATGTCGATGATTTTTGTTTATTGTTTGAACCTCAATGGCTTAAACACCTAATAGAGTCAGGTGAAAAGCAACGCATTAAGCCATCTCGACTATCTTCTAGCGAAGTGATGACTATATTAATTGCCTTTCATCAATCAGGTTATCGCGATTTTAAAACTTACTACACCAAATTTTTTTGTCAGTATTGGCGACATTATTTTCCTGATTTAGTCAGTTATACACGTATGTTGAAGTTACTTCAGGCCACGTTACCTGCTCTGTGTAGCTATCTGAAGCAACGCTTTGATAAATCAACAGGCATTGCATTTATCGATTCCACTCCACTCAAGGTGTGTCACAAAATGTGGAAATAGCCGAGCAAGACGCCTCCTTGTTGAAGGCGCGTACACTTATCGCTATGCAGCAAATATATCGACAGATATGCAAAAGCGACAAGAAGGTTTACCAAAGGACATTATTGATATTGCGTGCAAAGCACAACTTAGGCTCTGCAAGCGCTATAAAAAATGATAGCCAAAGGGAAGCACTACAACCTGGTTGTCACCGCAATTGTCCGAGAAATGATTGCGTACATATGGGCCATTGCTAAAGAAGTGGTGCTTACGCCAGTGAATACAAAACTTAGATTGGCAAGAGTACCCGCATGATAAACGAATTAGAGTTAATGCAATTGCCAGCTATAATTATTTCTTGCTACTAAATATAAGAAGAAAGTGCGCTCATTTTCTTGAATATGTGAGCAAAACAACTAGGCTGTATATTTATACAGCCCTCAACATTGGTGATGATATGAAAACGCGTTCCCCATTTTTAATTTATGTCGCTTATTATATGTTGGTACGTCAGTATTCATTACGTACCGTGGACACCTACCTGAGGTGGATTGTATCTTATATTCATTTTTATGATAAGCGCCATGACGCCAGAGGAAGTTAAGCGACTTATGACTCATTAAAATGCGCTATAAGTTGGGGGATGCAATTAAAGCATATTCACAAAAGGGGCTAACGTATGTTAACCCCAATTTGTGTATATTTTATTTAGAGTGCGTTGTTTAGTAACAACAAACCATAGGCTGCGAGTTGCTCGTCATTGAGGTCGTGTTGCCAGCTAGGCGTTAACCCCTCTCGTTTTATGCTACTGATGCTTTGCGGGTTAGCGGTTAAGTTAAGTATAAACATACTTTTACTGCCGTTTAACTCGCGGGTTATTTCGACAAGGCCGTTGTTGTGTTGCGTTAATTCATAACTACCTTTAATACCCAGTTCTGGGCGCTGTTTTTTCAAGGTGATTAAGTGCTGGTATATACGCCACAGTGAATCAGATTGTGCTTGTTGCGTTTTTACATTGCGATCAGCAGCATTAATTTGCTGTGCTAAAAATTCTGGCCACCACTGGGTGTAGTTATCACCAAACAGTTCAGCCTGCTCAACCCAACTTGTTTGAGCTTGAGTAAAGCCAGCTTGATTGCTGTTATCCCATTGCATTGGCGCACGTTTATACACATCGTGACCTGTGCCACCTTGTGTTAGGCCAATTTCTTCACCGTAATAAATATACGGAGTACCCGGAGAGCTTAATAACATGGCGGCGGCAAGTTTTGCCTTATCGTCGTGCTCTGCAAGTTGATAAGCCACTCGTTCTTGGTCGTGATTAGTTAAAAACGGTGCAAAAAAATCAAGTGGCGCAGTTGAATCTATTCGCTGTTGTAAATTTTGTTTAAGCACATTGGCATCAACTGTATTCACTTGTTGGTTAGATTGCATGGTGCCAAATTGCGCTTCACCACTGACATCGGGTTTTAATAAGCCCAGTATTTTATAGCCCACTTCAAAATCAAAGCCTTGATCGAGGCCCTTACCTTCGCCAAAGTATTTTGCTGCAACGGGAATGTCAGCCCAAGCTTCACCCACTAAATACGCCTCTGGATCAACGCTTTTTACATATTGGTTAAAGTGCTGCCAATATGCAATGGTTTCGTCGGTATCAGCTTGCGCATCTGCGCCACCTTCCATGGCAAAACGTACTGCGTCTAATCTAAACCCTGCAACGCCTTTATCGAGCCAAAACTTAGCCATTTTTTCCATTTCGGCAACAACATCTGGGTGGCGTAAATTCAAGTCAGGTTGGCTTGCTCCAAACGCACCATAGTAATACTGCTGGCGAGTTTCATTCCAATGCCATACAGCATCGGGTTGGTCGTTATTACTCCATGCGTGGCCCCAGCCGCTTCCAGCTTTTGGCATATCGTCGCGCCAAATAAAGTAATCTGTATAAGGGGCTTGTTGTTTTGCTGAACGCTGAAACCATTCATGGTTACTTGATATATGGTTTATAACTAAATCAAGTATGACTTTCATGCCTTTGTCGTCAGCAGCTTTTATAAAGGCTTCAAACTCGGCCATGCTGCCGTAGTCGTTTTCTACTTGGTAAAATTCAGTAAAATCATAACCATGATACGACGGCGCTTCAAACATCGGGGTTAACCACAATGCGTTAACGCCAAGCTCTTGTAGATACGGGAGCTTTTGGGTCATACCGTTAAAATCGCCATGGCCATCAGCATCGCTGTCGTAAAAACTGCGCGGCCAAATTTGGTAAAAAATGGCGCTTTCCCACCACGGGCTTGCTTGTTGTTTAGTATTTAATTGCGATGTTTCGGTATTATTCGTCTTGGTATTTAATGATGGTGCGTTCTGGCAGCCTGTTAGCATGATTGCTAATGCTAATGCGCTCAAGGTAAATGTTTTCATTTCAGCCTCGTTAATTGGTTTGCAGTTATTTTAGTGCTTTAGTAACAACTGGATAATGATCCCATACTTGCTTGTCACTTAATGAGCGCACTAGTTTCACGTATTCCGCATGCGTCCACGCCAGTGGTGTGGCCGAGTTTGTACCCTCGCCTAACGTGTATCCTGCTTTATTTACGCCTACGCCATCCCATACTTGTTCTGGTAGCATCATACCTTCGTTAGCAAATTGCTCTAGCCCTTTTACATAGCTATTTTTAATAGCCTGCTGTTTTGTTGCATCTAAACTGTTATTGGCATTTGCAGCGGCAATTTCGTAATGACCACGTTCACCGGTAAAAAATGGCCAAACTCGCCCACGTTGCCCTGGGCTGTTTTTCCCACCTTCGGCGTAATTAGCGCCCGTTACTTCATCTTCACCGTACCCGTCGTTACCATAACGGCGGTAGCCTGCAAATGTGCCGCTGCCATCAGTAAACTCAAAGCTGTATTTAACTTGTAGGTTATCTGTTAGGGTTTCGTCATCATATTCTGGGAGGGTTTTTACTATGCTAGGCGCTAGTGCATCACGTACACCATAGCGAACGAGCTCTAAAAATCCACCATCAAGTATTTGCTTTTTATTAAACCCGTCACGGCCATTATTAGCGTTAATTTTGGTATTTGAGTTAGCATCTTTGTCTTGGCCAATACGTATAAAATACTCGCCGTCTGATGCGTTTGATTCTAAATTACCTGCGGTGGTAAACATCATGCTTTCTATATCGGCGTTGTAACTTTTTGCTGTTGCAAGATAGCGTTTAGCATTCACCTCATCACCTGCCATTTTTGCAATATCAGCGGCGGTAATTAAACCAGCAACAACAGCGGCGGTGGTTGATGGCGAATACCCTTCTTGCTCCTCCCAGCGTTCTTGCTGAGTGGCTGGCGGCGTTATTTGTGTGTCGTTCCACAGAATGTTTGCACGGCCACCCTCAACTAAAAAGTCTGCCGCAGGCTTTAACATACGGCTATACCAATCGCTCAGCTCTGCATCTGTTAAAACATCAGCTTGATGGAGTTTCCATGCAAGCATAATAGGCATAGCAGTTTGGTCTAGCTGTACGCCTACCCATTCAAGTTCGCCATCTACGTGTGTTTTTTGTAAAAACCAACCTGTGTCGCCGTTGTTGCCCGGGGTTTTGCTGTTTACTTGTACTTTTTCAAGGTATTCAAATGCGGTTTTAGCTGTTGCAGTATCGCCCATGGCCATAAACGCCATGGCAACTTGATAAAAGTCGCGCACCCATACCGCTTTGTAACCAGTAGAGCCGGTTTTAGCTGATACGGTTTCGCCCCATGGGTTAGATAATGAGGCAATAAGTGCGCCTGCATGAGTTTTGTCTTCTTGCGCTTTAAGTACCATGGCACTGGTGTAAAGTAATTTGCCGTTATCAGCGGTTTGTTCGCTCATGTTATTTAGCGGTGCAAGGCTTTGCAGGTAGTCTTGCCAACCAAGCGCTTCGCCTTTACCGTTGTAATTATCAAGCACCGCTTGGTAACCTTTGGCTAACGTAGCTTGGCCTTGTTTAAAGCTGGTTTGTTCGCTATTACCAAAGCTTAGGGTTAAATCGAACTGGCTGTTTTCACCAATTTCACCCAGCTCTGCAAGTAAGCTAACATTACCTGATTGTTCACCGGTAGTTTTATAAACCTGAGTAAGCTGCTGAGTTGTTTTAAGCTGGCTTAAACCATCGCTTACACCTGTAAAACCAACACTTGTTTGTTTAAATGGCTGAGCACCTTGTAATGAAAGGTAGCTGTTGTCTTGCCATGCCAGCAGCCCTTGTTCTGTAGTTTTAGCAAAATCATTAAGGCCGTTATTATCAACATACGGGTTAACGCTTACGTAGGCCTTAACACCTTCAAGCTGGGTATTAAAAATACTGCGTACAAATAAGCTTTGCCCATCAGGATCGGTAAATATGTGTTTTTCGAGGCTAAAGCGGCCTTGTTTATCTTTGCTTACTACTTTGTAAGCTAATGATAACGGACGGCCTTTATCGTCTTTGTATAAGTAATCAATGGTAACGTCTAAATCGTCAGCTTCGGTGACTGTAAAATCTTTTCCGACTACAACAAATTGCATGTCTTTAATTTGCGCTTTATGAATAAGCCCGAACATGGTTTCGGTGATCATCCCTTTGGCAATCGAAAACCATACTTTTGATACTTTACCTGTAGGGGCCTCATCACTGTAATGGCCATTTTGATATTGCTCAAAAGATGTGCCAATACCGGTTTTACCTGCATAAGCCCAAAATGGCTCTGCCCCAGGGGCACCCGGCGCCGATATTTGCATTATAGAGCTGTTTGAAGGCTCTTGCTGCGCGCCACAAGCTGTTAAACCAAGCATTAATAAACTGGTGGTAATTGTATTTAATTTTTTCATTCTAAAGCCTTAATTAATTTCAGTTTACTCGTTACTTTATTGAGTGTGCTTAACACGCAATACCGCAACCGCTGCAAGTACAAACGACACGGCGCCCAGTACTAATGCGTAAATAGGTTGGTTTTCAAAAAAGTGCCGTAATATTAATCCCAGTACGCTGGCGGCTAATAATTGTGGGATCACAATGAAAAAGTTGAAAATGCCCATGTAAACGCCCATTTTATGACTCGGTACCGAAGTACTTAACATTGCATAAGGTAATGACAAAATAGACGCCCAAGCAAAACCTACGCCTATCATTGGCCAAATAAGTAAACTTGGATCTTTTATAAACATAAAGCTTGCTAGGCCCAACGCACCTAAAATAAGGTTAAGTGCATGTGCTACTTTTAAGCCGACGCGCTTAACGATGATCGGGATACATAAAGCAGCAATCGCGGCAAAGCCGTTGTAGGCTGCAAATAAAATACCCACCCAGTCTGCACCATTGTTATACGCCACTGAACTTGTATCGCTGCTACCATAATGAAAACTGGTTACCGCTGAGGTGCTGTAAATCCACATAGCAAATAACGCAAACCAACTAAAAAATTGTACCCATGCCAATTGCTTCATCGCCTCAGGCATAGTAAATACATCATTCACTACATTATAAAAACCGCCGCTAGTGTGCTGTTTAGCTTTTAATGCCGCTGCAATAAATTGAATAACACCAAAACTAACTAACCCAGCAGCCAGCAAGTAAAGTTCTTTTTCCAGATCCAGCCCTAATACAGTGGCTAAAACAAGCAAACCTAAGCCGCTAAAAATAACGCCGCCTTTGGTGAAATTAACGCTATTAGTAAGATTGGTTTGTGTTGTTTGTGATTCTTGTTGATTAAATTGTGCAAGCTGCTCGGGTGAGTACTCTTTTGTAGTGAAAATAGTCCAGCCGACTGCAATAAATAAAATAACACCACCAAAGTAAAACGAATACTTTACAGAGTCAGGAATTTGACCAATCGGTGCGGTATTAGCAATATCAAACCAGTTGGTCATCATCCAAGGGAGTGCTGATGCAACCACCGCTCCCACACCAATAAAAAAGCTTTGCATGGCATAGCCTGTGGCGCGCTGCTTGTTTGGCAAGTTGTCACCTACTAAAGCACGAAACGGTTCCATGGTAACGTTAATTGAGGCATCCATAATCCACAGCATACCCGCAGCAATCCAAAGCGTGGGGGAATTTGGCATAATAAAAAGCGATAACGTGGTTAATATAGCGCCGTATAAAAAGAAAGGACGACGGCGGCCTAATTTGCCCCACGTTTTATCACTCCAATAACCAATAATTGGTTGCACAATTAAGCCTGTGAGCGGCGCTGCAACCCATAAAATCGGAATATCGTCGACATTAGCGCCAAGTGTTTGAAATATACGGCTTACGTTACCGTTTTGCAGTGCAAAGCCAAATTGAATGCCTAAAAAGCCAAAGCACATGTTCCATATTTGCCAAAAGCTTAAGGTTGGTTTGTTGTTATAATTCATGATCAGCCTTATTTGTTAAAACGGCACTACTGAGTGCATCAAGGGTCAGCGTAAAGGTTGTACTTTGTTTCTCATTGCTTACCAAAATACCGTTATGCGACTCTAGCAGGTCGTATAGCGTGGAGTTTGGTTTGAGCATGGTTGCTTGATTTGGCGTGAGAGTAATAGTGACTGTTTGCGCTTGCTGGCTAAAGTTACTTAGCACCCATAATGATTGCTGGCCTAAGGAGCGGACAAAACCTACCACTCTATCACTGTCTTTTACCAACAAGGGTGCCATATCACCGGCAACAACAGCAGGTAAACCATTAAGTGCCATAATTGAAATGTAATATTGACGTAACTGTGCTTGCTCAGGGGTTAAATTAGCGCCATCAAACTTGCCATTATTCATCCATGCTTGGTGCGCTGGTACGCCAATATAATCAAAAATACTGGTGCGTGTAGGCAAACCAAAGCCTGCGTTTTCTGACCCATCTTCACCGACATCTTGACCAAAATAAAGCAAGGTTGGCGAGCGACTAATTAAATTAGAAACCACCATAGCCGGTTTACCCCATGCAGCGTCGCCGGCAAAGTCAGGACTTGCGATACGTTGTTCGTCATGGTTTTCTAAAAAGTGCAGCATGTGCTGCTCAATGTCTGCCACTTCAGCTTGCGCTTTAAATAGCGTGTTAGCGGGTTGTTTACCTTGCATAACCCCTTTTAGGGTGTCGTAAAAGCCGACCTTATCATACAAATAGTCCATTTTACCCTGGTGAATATAGGTGCGGTACATCAACGGGTTATATACTTCGGCGAGTAAAAAAGCATCGGGTTTATGTATTTTTATTGATGAATTTAAAAAGCTCCAAAATTCAACGGGTACCATTTCAGCCATATCATAGCGAAAGCCATCAACCCCTTTATCTAACCAATAAAGGGCAATATTTCTAAATTTATACCAACTATTTGGCAGTTCTTTATCTTGCCAAAAGGCATAATGTGCACGGTAATCTTGGTTTTCAAGCGACTTAGGTAAAGTTGGAAACTCTAAACTGCCATCGGGTTTAACACCGTAGTTAACTTTTACCGTTTCGTACCAGTCGTTTATATCTGGATGTGGTGAGCGCGCTCCATTGCCAGTCCATTTTGCTGGCGTTTCACTAAATTGGCCATCGGCTAAAGGGTGTTTGTTGCCACCTAACACTTGGTAACTGTCGTTTGTTGGTACTTTAAATGATTCACCCGGTACATAGTAAAAATTATTATTTTTAGCATATGCCTTGCTGGTATCATCGTCTTCACCAAAGTCTTTCACGCCATTAGGCTTTGCGATTGAGTGATAATCTCGAGCCACATGATTAGGAACAATATCAATAATTACTTTCATGTCATGATCATGAGTACGCTCAATTAGCGCGCTGAACTCTTCAAGTCTATTGGTAACATTAATAGCTAAATCTGGATTTACATCGTAATAATCTTTTATTGCGTAAGGCGAGCCTGCACGCCCTTTTACCACATCAGGATCGTCTTGTTTTATTCCATATTCAGTGTAATCACCCACCAAGGCATGATGCAAAACGCCGGTATACCAAACATGCGTGGTACCTAGCTCTTTAATGCCTTTTAAAGCCGCGTCGTTAAAATCAGCAAACTTACCAATTCCATTTTGTTCTTTGGTTCCCCATGGCACATTAGCGGTTTGAGTATTACCAAATAAACGAGTAAATACTTGATATACCACTGGCTTAACTGGGTCTGTTTGCTTAACTAACAAGTCTGTTTTTGTTTGTTTGTCATCACTGCAACCGTGCACCAGCAATGCGCTGCATATAAGCAATGGCGTATAAAATCTTTTTTTCATTGTGTGTGTCATTTTTATTTCAGTGTTGTTATAGGTTCATACTAAAGCTAAATAAGGCTTGGTTACAGTTGCTGCATACGTATTCACAGCCATATTCAGTGACAATTAACCCGCAACTAAAGCACCACGTTACGCCACTTAGTTTACTTTTAACTTAGCTAAAAACTCTCTATGAGTGGGCAGCTTATCTACCGTTGAATTTATTAGGGTTTTTAACGTTGCGAATAAATCTGTTAGCTGTTTACTGCTTAATGAGTCAACAATACTGTTATAGTCATCAGGTATTAGGCCTTGACCTATCATGACTTGTTGCCAAGCTACTTCTGCAAATAACTCATCGTTTTCGCGCACAACTTTGCCTGTTTGTTTAAATAAATCCATCTTATGCACTAACGATTGCGGAATTTCCATTTGCTTACATTGACGCCAAAATGGGGTGTCTTCTCGCTCAGTTAACTTATAGTGCAAAATAATGAAGTCACGAATATGCTCGATTTCACTGATGCTTTGCTTATTAAATTCAGTTACTAACGCATCACTAATGCCATTATGAGGAAACAACTTAATTAAACGTGTGACCGCACTTTGTATTAAGTGAATACTAGTAGACTCTAAGGGTTCTAAAAATCCACTAGAGAGCCCTACTGCGACTACATTTTTATGCCACTGCTTTAAACGTCGACCTGTTTTAAATTTAATTAATCGCGGGCTTGTTGTTGGCTCACCCGGTAAGTTATTTAATAAAAGCGCGGTTGCTGACTCATCCGATAAATAACGGCTGCAATACACTAAGCCATTACCTGTTCGGTTTTGTAGCGGAATTTGCCACTGCCAACCTGCGTTATGGGCTATGGAGCGCGTATAGGGCTTTAATTCGTTACTGCCTGTTGATTGCACTGCAACGGCACTATCGCAAGGTAAATAATGCGACCAATCAACAAACCCCGTATTGAGAGTTTGCTCAATTAAAAGTGCGCGCTGACCAGTACAATCTATAAATAAATCCCCTTGGATTTGGCTATTATCGTCAAGTATTAAGTTGGTGATATTACCTGTATCTTGGCATTGCTCAACGTGTTCTATTTTTGCATCAATGTGTTTAACGCCATGTGATAATGCAAGATTTTTTAAATATTCCGCATACAAAGTGGCGTCAAAGTGAAAAGCATAACTAAGCCCAGGTAATTGAGTATTAGGAATAGCATTTAGTGGCGTAAATTTGTTTTTTTTAGCAGCTTGATAGTTAAGAGAAAAATCCCATAAAGAGTCCTCGCTGCCATTAATGTGCCCTTTCACCCAAAAATTGTAAAAGTCACATAAAGGAAAATCTTTACCAAACGAGCCAAATGCATGCATGTAGCTATGCCCAGATGTTTTCCAATTTTCAAACTCTATACCCAGTTTGATAGACGCATTAGTGGCATTGATAAAATCTTGCTCGTTTATACCCAGTGCGTTATTAAGTTGAATAATAGGCGGAATTGTTGCTTCACCAACGCCTATAGTACCAATGCTACTTGATTCAATAAGGGTAATATTAATTACTTTACCTAATACTTTATTAAGTAGTGCTGCGGTTATCCAACCGGCTGTTCCACCGCCTGCAATGACGACGTGTTTTATTGGTTTCATATTATTGCTCACGTTCATAAAGGTTGATAAAACTTAGGTAAAGTAGCTATAAAAAAGCCCTTGTAAAACTAATTACAAGGGCTAATATCTTAACTAAATTTCAGTTAAAGCTTGTAGCTAAATCCAAGAATAAAGTTACGCCCATAATCTTGGTAATCACGCACTTGTAAGGCATTATCACCACTTAGTGTTGTAAATGGTTCTTCAGTGATATTTTGTACTTGGAATGTCACATTTAAGCCATCTAAGCTCTCAACACCTGCTTCGCCAAAATCGTAACCAACTTGTACGTCCCAAATTGTTTCACCTAAGATATTCACTTGCTGTGTTTCATAACCTGCGTTGTAAATATCACCTTTAAAGTCGCTACGTTTACGCATACTAGTACGCGCTTGGAAGCCATAGTTTTCATAATAAAACGTTAAGCTTTGAATTTTATCCGACAAACCAGGTAATTCGTATTCATTACCGTTTTGATCTTCAATATCTTGTTCAATCCCAGTATGGCTGGCAATTAAACCAAAACCTTCAAGTGAATCACTAAAGACGTTAAACGGTAGAGCAAGAGACAATTCATAACCCCAAAGGTCTCCACCACCGCCATTCACTTTACCTGACGCAGTACCGGTACTATTTTCTGGTATTTCTCCCGTTGAAGGATCAGCAACCCCTGACATATCAACTTCGTATACGCCATCAAATATCCATTGACTCAAGTCTTTATAAAATACAGCCGCTGAGAAGTAGCCTTCTGCACTAAAGTAGTTTTCATAAGTCAAATCAAAACCCGTTGCTTCTTTTGGTTCAAGTGTAGGGTTACCACCCGATACTGACCAATAGTTGCCATTTTCATCAGGACGCTCTGAATTATAGCTCGCATTAACAGAAGCATTCATTTCATCTAGGCGGGCTCGTGAGATAGTTTTAGCGGCACCAAAACGCACGGTTTGATCTTCATCTAGCGCCAAAGATAAATTAAGACTAGGTAAAACATGGCTATAATCGTGTGACACATTGTTAGGAACAGCTTCAACTAGACCAGTCACGTCATTCGGCACAGCCGCAAAACCTTGCGAAGATTGCTCAGTTCTAACATAGCGAACACCAACGTTACCAGAAAGCGGCAAGTTACCTACTTCTGCATTAATATCTGCTTGTACAAAAAACGCCGTAACTTTTTCTTGAACTGTGTACGATTGCGTAGTGTGTTTTATATCCGTTAAGCTTTCTTGAATTGAGTTATAATATCCATCGTCAACTAGTGCACGGGTATCATAGGCAATCATATCCCCCATACCGATAAAGTCTAAGCTAGCTGTTCCAAGGCGATATTGCTCTGGAACGACAAGCGTACCAGGATTATCTAATGAGAAATCGCTTAATGTTAAGTAATACCCTTCAGACTTTTTACTCTTCTCGCGGTCGCGGTATGACATACCAAGACTTACTTTGCTTAAGTAATCGTTTTCTAATAGCTTGCTTGCTGCTAGTTTTAAAGTATGTAGTTCATCATTGACTTCAGGTGCATTAATAAAGCCATCTTGTGCAGTGTTTTGATAAGCCGTATCATTTAAGCCGTACTTATTATTTAGCGCTGAGCTGGTTCCCCATGACAAAGGGCTACCTAGCTGAATTAAAGCATAATCACTATAATCTAACTCGTGGCTAAATTTGGCGCCGGTATTGCCGCCATTAAGTGAATAGCCAATGTTGTCAGCAACACCATTCGCTTCACCGCGGCCTGTGCCAGAATAACTTTGTAAGCTCCAGTCCTTACGCTCAACTTCAGATAAGCTCGCATCAAACTCTACCGACCACGAATCGTCAATGTCATATTTAGTATTAAAACCAAATTGCGTTAATTCAGCATCACGTTCTTCAACATCATTACGAACTACAACGCGTTGACCTTGCGTTGTTGCACTGGTAATAAACCCAGATTCTTCATCTATAGTTAGGCTATTTTGATCTATATTGCCTTGCCCACCCCAACCAGGAAAAAATGGAATTTCAATACCACGTAGGATTTTTTCATCGTTAAAATCTACATACAACGCATCAAATGTCATGTTTAAACGGTCGTTTGGTGCAGCTTCAACTACAAGCATTGCTGAATCACGTTCAAGTGTTGACGAACGTACGAAAGGTTTAGCGCCGCCTAAGATTGAATAACTCTGTCCATCAACGTCGAATTCAGGGTATCCCCAAGAGTTCCAGCGTTTTTCTTGGTTTGGTGAGCTCATAGTATTGTAAGCAAATGCAACACCTATAGTGTCATCTGCAAACTGATCAATGTATGAAACCGTGCCACGAAAGCCTTTGTCATCACCATCTGGGTTTAGCTTATCAAAACCTGACTGCTCTAACTGACCATTAAACATGATCACGCGCTCGCCTTTACTTAAAGGTTTTACCGTTTGCATATCAATTACACCGGCAATACCTTCTGCTTCAATGCTAGCACTCGGCGTTTTATATACAGTAACACCACTCATAATTTCTGACGGGTAAAGGTCAAACTCAACACCACGGTTGTCACCAATAGATACCTGCTCACGGCCATTGAAGGTGGTTGCACTTTCGTTTTCACTAAAACCACGAACACTTACACGACTAGCACGACCATCAAGACGTTGTGCTGTTAAACCTGGTAAACGCGCGATTGATTCAGCAATAGATGTATCTGGAAGTTTACCAATGTCTTCTGCAGAAATTGACTCAACAACCTGTGTTGAAAAACGCTTAGTATTAATTGATTCAACAACACTACCGCGAAAACCTTTTACTTCAATAATTTCTACATCATCATTTTTTATTGTTTCTTCTTGTGCCGCAGTGGTGGCAAAGCTTGATAGTCCGGCAGCAGTTAATGCTAGCGTTAATATACTTGGTTTGAACATAGCCATAATGTTTTCCCGTTACCCATAATGTGATACCCGCTTACCTGCTATTAAGTTTGCGAGCTTATTTTGTTGTCAGGATGAATTCTAACGCTCGTATTATTTTATTAACAACTTTATGCATACGTATTCAAAGTTGCATTACACACATTAAATTAACATTAAGTTTACACACCACTTTATAAGTTACTGTTTTATTATGATTTATTTTAGTGCAATTAGCATTTGTAGCTTTAATGATAGTCATTACTTATTTTTTGATAAAATAAGTGCGTCATTAAACATAAATAAAATGACACGAGGCTATTTTATTTTCTAATTTATTATTATCGAGGACATTTATTTAAGTACAATTGGTAAGACCAATTTTAATAATCACCAAATTAGTGCATCCCCTTATTTTTAAGTACCTAAATAACGCAAACAATAAATTAACAAACCAAATTGGTAAAGAGATATTCAATAAACCGACGTTAAAATCGATGAAATAAGTGATTGATTTAACCTCTTTTAATGGCCTTAAAACGGTGCATACGTATGCAGACTTTTTACAGTATGACCGGCTTCAAGTATGCTTTTTCAAATAAACGAGGATTAACACCTCTAAAAAAGAACAACACAAAGACAGTGTGAAAACGGAGAAAGGCATGACCCAAAAGCAATGGTATAAAGGTGCGGTTATTTATCAAGTTTATCCGCGTAGCTTTCAAGATAGCAACAACGATGGCATTGGTGACTTAAAAGGGATAATAAATCGCATTGATTACATTAAAAGCTTAGGGGTGGATGCTATCTGGATCTCACCTTTCTTTAAATCACCTATGAAAGATTTTGGTTATGATATTAGCGATTATCGCGATATCGACCCGCTTTTTGGTAACTTAGATGATTTTGATGAACTCATTGCGCAATCACATCAACGCGATATTAAAATTATTATAGACCAAGTACTTAGCCACACCTCAGATCAACACCAATGGTTTATTGATAGCCGTGAAGATTTAACCAACGATAAAGCTGATTGGTATGTATGGGCCGATGCTAAAGAAGACGGAACAGCACCAAACAACTGGTTGTCTATTTTTGGTGGCGGTGCATGGCAATGGGAGCCGCGTCGTGGACAATACTACTTACATAACTTTTTCACGGAACAGCCTGATCTTAACTTTCATAACCCTGATGTTCGCCAAGCTGTACTAGACAATGTTGAGTTTTGGCTTAAAAAAGGCGTTGATGGTTTTAGGTTAGATGCAATTAACTTTTGTTACCATGACGCACAGCTTCGTGATAATCCTGCAAAACCAAAAGAAAAGCGTCAGGGCCGTGGTTTTAGTGAAGACAATCCGTATGCTTTTCAGTATCACTACTACAACAACACACAGCCAGAAAACATTGAGTTTATGCGTGATATTCGCACCTTACTCAATAAATACCCAGGAACCGTGTCACTGGGTGAAATTTCATCTGAAGATTCACTAGCCACCATGGCAGAATACACCCAAGGTGGCGATAAACTGCACATGGGCTATAGCTTTGAGCTATTAACGGATGATTACTCGAGCGAGTATATAAGAAATACCGTTACTACACTTGAACATCGTATGACTGAAGGCTGGCCTTGCTGGGCATTTAGTAACCATGACGTAGAGCGCGTTGCAAGCCGTTGGAGCGAAACGGGTGAAGTAAACCCTGCGCAATGTAAGATGTTAACAGCCCTATTGGCCTCGTTACGCGGCAGCGTATGTATGTATCAAGGTGAAGAGCTCGGACTCGGTGAAGCAAGCGTTGCGTTTGAAGATTTACAAGACCCATACGGCATTACATTTTGGCCAAACTTTAAAGGTCGTGATGGCTGTCGTACCCCAATGCCTTGGGAAAACCTTGATAACTCACAACCAAATGCCCACAACGCAGGATTTAGTGAGGTAAAACCGTGGTTACCTGTTGATCAACAACATAGGCTGCAAGCAGTTACTGAGCAAGAGAATGATTCAAACTCAATATTAAATGCGTATCGTGAATTTATGGCATGGCGTAAAAACCAGCCGGTATTACTTGAAGGTGATATTGAGTTTTTACAAACCGAAGAACCTATTTTAGCGTTTTACCGTACTCTAAACGATGAAAAAATGTTGTGTGTATTCAATTTGAGTGCTTCACAAGCAAAACTTACTATTAATGCAAGTGTTGAAAATGAACATAACGACCTTTCTCATCACAACGCAAAACTTGATAATGAAACACTGACAGTTGAACCATTTGGTTGTTATTACGCCCACTGTAGTTAATATTTACATTATTATAAAAAACCCGAGCACTGCTCGGGTTTTTTTAGCATTTTTTAATGGCTAATTGTTTTACTATTTAAGTAATCAGTAAATGCAAACAGTACACCCGATACCACAAAGGTAACGTGTATCAGCACTTTCCAGAGTAATTCATCATTTGAATGAGATGCAGAGCTTATAAACACCTTTAGTAGCTCAACGGCTGAAATAGCGACTATCGCACTAATCAGTTTCATTTTTAAACCAGAAAACCCTACTTTTCCCATCCATACGGGACGGTCCTCATGATTGTCGATATTAAGCTTAGAGACAAAGTTTTCGTAGCCACTAAATATAATAATTAATAAAAGTCCAGCTAACAAAGCGGTATCAACCAAAGTTAGTATACCCACCAACAACTCTTGATTACTGGCAGTAAACGTTGCGATCCCCATCAAATACAGCTGTTTAAAAAATTTTATTAGTAATAAAACCACAGCAAATAGTAAACCGACAAAAAATGGGGCTAATAACCAGCGTCCTTTGAATATAAACGACTCAAGAGCATGCTCTACTTTATGAACAGGTTGTATTTTTTTATTTATATTATTTGTGTGTGGCTCTGACATAAGAACACCTAAAAGTTAAAACGCGACATTAGCCTAAATTTAGCTGTAACACAATTAGTTAAGGTTAAACACTTTTACGCGATACGCTCATCTTAACGATAAAAATATTTCGTTTCCCTTTATTTTATATTCGATTAAAAATAAATATACCAACAGATATGTTCTGGCTTGGTTACACTTGTTTTATGTAGGCATTGTATGCATGCATAACTCGATTGTTACTCCATTTTTAGGAATAAGAAAATGAATAAAGCATTACTCGCGTTAATCGTTGCACCATTTTTCGTTTTATCTGCTGCTAATGCAGTGGCAAACGATGCTACAGACGCTTCAGCTGAGACGATTCAAGAATTCACAGAAATGTGTGTTAGTTGGGCTAAAGAAGATGACGTAAGCAATGAAGAGCTTTATAACTATGTTTTAAAGTGTGTGAATGATGAACTAACATCTGAAGGCTATAACAAAGTCACTGCTGTTAAAATTTAATGAATAATTGAGTGAATTGAACCTAAATTGGTTACATTTTTTAATCCTGTAAAGTAAAAAAACAGATTAGAAATGCCATTGCGATAGGTTTTATTTGACAAAAAAAACCGGAACTGTCAAAGGCTGTGCATTCCGGTTTTTTATTACTTAAAGCGGTGAATAATTAATTATTCATCGTCTTTTTTTACTTTTGCTTTCGCTTTACTTTTAGCAGGCGCTTTTTTAGCGGCGGCTTTCTTTTTAGGCGCGGCTTTTTTCTTAGCCTCTTCTACCCATTTACCACCTTCGTAGTGTGCCGTCCAACCAGTTGCTTTGCCATCAACTTCTGTCATCACATATTGGGCTTTATTTTTACGGCTATAACGTACTACCGCTAGGTTACCATCTGGATCTTTTTCTGGTGCATCCGCTAGGTAATAAAACTTAGGTGAAATACGGTCTCTAAAACGCTTTAGCTCAGCCACTTTAGGCGCGCGCGTCTCGCGTGATTTAGGGAAAGTGTTAGCCGCCAAGAAAATACCTGCAGCGCCATCACGTAAAACAAAATAAGCGTCAGATTTTTCACATTCAAGTTCAGGTATGTGCACAGGGTCTTCTTTTGGTGGCGCAGCTTCGCCGTTTTTAAGTAACTTACGCGTGTTTTTACACTCTTCGTTGTTACAACCAAAATACTTACCAAAACGACCTGATTTGAGCTCCATGTCTGAGCCACATTTATCACACTCGATAATCGGACCATCATACCCTTTAATCTTAAAGGTACCTTGCTCAACGATGTACCCTTCACAAGCAGGGTTATTACCACAAACATGTAATTTACGGGTTTCGTCTATTAGGTAAGAGTCCATAGCTGTTTCACAGATTGGACAGCGCTTCATTTGCATTAATGTTTCTGTTTCAACGTCTTCAACATCAGCTGCAACCGCTTCATCACCCGACACTAAGTTCATAGTGGTAGTACAGCGCTCTTTAGGTGGCAGGTTATAACCAGTACATCCTAAGAATACGCCCGTTGAAGCAGTACGAATACCCATTTTTCTGCCACACGTTGGGCAGTCAATATCGGTTTCTACCATTTGATTAAGACGCATACCGCCTTCATCGGGTTCACCTTTGGCAATGTTTAACTGGGTTGAAAAATCGGCATAAAACTTATCAAGTACCTGCGTCCAAACACGCTTACCTTCAGCAATATCATCTAAACGGCCTTCCATTTTAGCGGTAAAATCGAAGTTCATTAAATCGGTAAAGTTTTCAACAAGGCGATCGGTGACAATCTCCCCCATTTTTTCAGCGAAAAAGCGACGATTTTCTACTCGTACATAACCACGTTCTTGTATCGTTGATATAATAGAGGCATACGTGGAAGGACGACCAATCCCACGTTTCTCAAGCTCTTTAACTAAGCTTGCTTCACTAAAACGAGCCGGTGGCTTAGTAAAGTGCTGCTTAGGATCAAGCTCAACTAATGTGAGCACCTCGCCTTGCTTAACAGCAGGCAGCGATTGCTCTTCTTCATTCTTTTTACGTACTGCCGGTTGCACTTTAGTCCAACCATCAAAACGTAAAACACGGCCTTTTGCTTTCAATGTAAAATCGTTGGCAGCGACCGTTAAGGTGGTTAAATCGTACTCAGCTGGCACCATTTGACAGGCCACAAACTGACGCCAAATAAGCTCATAAAGCTTTTTCGCATCGGCATCCACACCTTCAACATGCCCAGAAAGCACTGATACGCTAGAAGGACGAATCGCTTCGTGCGCCTCTTGTGCATTACCTTTAGAGCTATAGTTAATCGGATCAGCAGGTAAATACTTGGCACCAAACTCATTGGTTACGTATTCGCGACACATTTCAACCGCATCTTTCGATAAATTAGTTGAATCGGTACGCATATAAGTAATATAACCCCCCTCGTATAAACGCTGGGCAAGCATCATGGTCTTTTTAACGCCATAACCTAATCGGGTACTTGCTGCTTGTTGCATTGTTGAAGTAATAAATGGCGCACTTGGACGGCTCTTACTTGGTTTCTCTTCAACGCTTACAACTTTATATTCGGCATTCTCAAGGCTTTTAACTGCTGCACTAGCCTGAGCTTCATTTACTGGCTTAAATGGCTTGTCTGCTTGTTTAGTGACTTCTAAACGTAGGTCAGACTCGCTATTTTTAACATCGGCATGAATGTCCCAAAATTCTTCAGGAATAAATGCTTTAATTTCACGTTCGCGTTCAACTAATAAACGCACTGCAACAGATTGCACTCGACCCGCTGATAAACCACGCGCTACTTTAGCCCATAATAGGGGCGATACCATAAAGCCAACAACACGGTCTAAGAAGCGACGGGTCTGCTGTGCATAAACCATGTCGGTGTTTAACTCACCTGGGGTTTCGAATGCTTGTTGTATTGCATTTTTAGTGATTTCGTTAAAAACAACACGCTTATATTTTTCTGGCTCGCCACCAATAATTTCTTGAAGGTGCCAAGCAATAGCTTCCCCTTCTCTATCCAAATCCGTTGCGAGATAGATTTTATCAGCGTTTTGGGCAAGCTTTTGTAATTCTTGAACAACCTTTTCTTTACCCGGCAATATTTCGTAATGTGGCTCCCATCCTTTTTCAGGATCGATTCCCATTCGCGCGACTAAGTTAGTGTAGTCACGTTGCTGTTTATACGCTGCTTTCTCATCAGGTGGCATTTTACGCACTTCAGCAGGCGTTTTGCTTGCTGGTGCCTTGTTTTTGCCAGAACCTGAAGTAGGTAAATCTCGTACGTGTCCAATACTGGACTTTACGATAAAATCATTACCTAAGTATTTATTAATTGTTTTAGCCTTAGCAGGTGACTCTACAATTACTAGCGATTTGCCCATAGTTGCCTATTTCTAACCTAGTTTTTTAAATGTGTTTAGCCGACTCATGCGGCGCGAATATTTATAGGTATATCTACAAACACTAGTTCTTACAAGCTTTTAATACAAACTTTTCAGTATTTACTGAATAAACAAACAATTTCTGTTGTAAATTTAATCAAACCAGTGCTTTTTGAATAATTGATGTGGAATATATAGAATAGAAACAAAAATGCCAACCTTATTGGTTGGCATTTTCTATGCTTTATTAATTTTAAACCTTAGGCTCGTCTAAAATCGACATCACGGTATATTGAGTTTTCACCCCACCAGGGGTCACAAATTCGATGTATAAAAAGCCAGAATCAACATCATTTGGCTCAGCCTCTTTTGTAATATTTACTGAAACAGAGATAGGCACTTGTTGAGCAGTATTCACAACGGTGTAATCTGTTAACCCTCTTAACACACCATTGTCGGCAGTGACAGTAACTGTAGTACCTGCAGGCAATGGATTATTATGAATATCACTGAAGAAGATAGTCACTGAAATCGCGCTGTAAGGTGTGGAATTGCTAATATCAATAAGGTTTATGTCACACATACCCGCCATATCAGAAGCTTCTAAGCGAATACCATCACTTAAACTACAGTCATCTAAAGCCGTTACAGCTCTAATGTAAGGTGTACTTCCAGACATCACTAACTCTGAACGATCGCGTACATTTACTGTTTCACGCGTACATGCATTTGCAGCAAGCGCCTCGTCACTACATAACAAGCCATTGTAAATGCCATCGCCGGAATCAAACTGACCATTATTTAGTGCACCAGAGCGCTCCACATACCACTCATCCTCACCGCCATTAGAATTTACAGGGTTCGCAGGTGCGGGTAAATTTCCGTCAAAAATACCGTTTTCATTAAAATCTATAAAGGCTTCAGGTAAATCTTGTAATGTAGAATCAAACTCGTTTTGATTAAATTCACCGTTAGCAGATACATCATTAAATGATTCTTCACCCACTGAGTATGCTAACAAGCTTACACGACCACCTAATGGATAATCTATTGGCGCATTACTTGGCGCATCCGCAAGTGATATCGGGTTACCACTACTATCAAGATAAGTAATTAGATTGCCGTTTGTGTCTAGTTGTGACTCTCTGATACCTAATGTACAAGGTGCTGCTTGACCAAAAAAACGGTCACACTTATCAGCCACAGAGTTTTTATAAATGCTGTAATGATAAGGAATTGGGTTTTGGCTACGCCACTGCGCTTTACACACACCATCTATGGTGCGGCAAAGTAATAAAGGTGTAAATTGTTGATCATCTATTGTGCCTACTGCACCACCTTCGCTGGCTATATAAATTGCCGTGTTATCAGGAACAAAATTATTAAAGTGATCGGCTGCAAATACAGTTAAGTCTGTTGTCACCCCGGCTTCATTTAATGACTCGGTATTAAATGTTTGCACTGCAAGCGTAAAACTGTCTTGATCTGGCACACCTGTGGTAATGGTTATGTCATTTGACACAATAGAAATCACATTATTTTGTGATGCGTCGCCAGCCTCAACTTGATGTGATGCAATAACAGATAAAACTCCTGCGGCTCTTCCTGAGCGGACATTTACAGTCACTAAACCTTCATTATTGGTAAACTGAAATGCACTGTCTAGCAACGCGCCGCCGGGGTTTTGCGAAAGAGCAAAATCAATTTGCTTTTGACCAACAGGGTTACCATTAATATCTAAAAGTTTAAAGGTAAGCTCTGAATTTTCAGTGAGAGTCTGACCGCCAGCTCCTTTAATAGCTAACACTTGATTGGTCACACCCATAAACGCGATTGAACCCGTTTGAGCGGCAGCTACATTAATATTAATTGTTTTAGTAGCAACGTTGCCACCGGTAACCACGGTTGCTGTAATCGTATCTATACCATTACAACCATCCGCTTTATAAGTTGCGCTTGCCGTGCCGCCAATACTAGTTACCACACTATCGATAGTGGCTCTAGGAGTAGATTCTTCAGCACATGCCGAGGTAAATTGTACTTCAAGTGGAGTGGTGAATAAGTTATTGCTGCCATCTACAATCTGAGCGGTAATAATAGTAGTAGAACCTGCAGACAACACATCACCAGTTGCAATACCCGCGCTTAAATTTACATTAACTTGAACAGCGTTAATTTCAAATAAAGCACTCGCAACGCCGCCCTGAGCGGTTAACTCAACTTGGCCAACACCTGAGCTACTGCCAGGCAATAAATTCAAAATAGCAACACCAAACGCATCCGTTTTAGCCGTTAAGCTTTCAGGTAATAAAATACCTAGCGTTGTTGTCGCTTGAACCAGTACATTACTTGCTGGCGTATTACTGCCAGGTTTGGTGATTTTTGCGTATACAATAGCTTGTTGCCCAAGTAAATTACTATTTTGAGAACAGTCAGATGGATCAAGCTCTATAGAATCTCTGTCTATATTTAACCAGCTATCAGGGCAGTTTTGTAAAATTTTAATGTCAATATTTGCGGTTGAGTCATTCGATTGAGGCTCATCACCTGCCGTGTAAAAGCCAAGTTTACTTGTTGCGTCTTCATAGCTAGCAACAATGGTTCCTGCTCCTTCAACACTACCCGCGCTAAGCTCGATAGTTGCAACACCGCTGGAATTTGTTAAAGCGCTACCTGTAGCCGGTATAAAAGAACCCAGTGTTGTGGTAAAGCTTACCTCTTGACGCACAACAGGTTGACCATCACTTCCGGTTACCGTTGCAACCACCTCTAGCGGGTTATCGGCAGTAACAATTCTATCTTCAAAATCAAGTTCAACTTGAATTGCTTGTTCGATAGCGTCTCCACCGGTGCCTCCAGTATCACCTCCAACGGTTCCACTTTCTTTTTCCAGTGAGCCACCACCGCCACAGGCGATGAGTAATGTGCTGAGCCATATAATGCTGAGCAAACGAGTTAAAGGCATAGGTTTCTCCGTTGCGCTATTACTAAGTTAAACTTATCTACTTAATGTTAACCTATAACTTAGTCTAAAATCTCAGTTTTTTACTCCTTTTTTTGATAAAAATTTTTAAAAAGTTGACGTTTTTTCTGTAAAAAAAATTACATGCTGTTAGTCTATGCCAAATTTATAAAAAATAGATTGGAAATATGTCTAAAATCCGTTCAATGAGTTTAACTACTCGCATCATGATTGGTATGGTGCTTGGTGTTGCAGTAGGCTTTATATTTCAGGCTATATTAGCTGGTGAAGACGATTACCTAATCCCTCTTGGGTTATTCTCTTTGCCAATTAAAGCCTTTTTTGTTGATGGCCTTTTTCATGTAGGTGGGCAAATATTTATAGCTAGTTTGAAAATGCTGGTTGTGCCTTTAGTATTTGTATCACTGGTATGTGGTACCTGCAGTTTAAGCGATCCTAAGAAATTAGGCCGATTAGGCGGTAAATCAATTGGTTTGTACTTAGTTACAACGGCAATAGCGATTACAGTAGCGATTACCTTAGCGTTACTATTTAACCCAGGTGAAGGCATTGGGCTTCCTTCTCAAGCAAGCTATGATGCCAAAGAAGCGCCTACTTTAGCTCGCGTAATTATTGATATGTTCCCTACCAACCCTTTTGAAGCAATGGCAAAGGGCAATATGTTACAAGTAATTGTATTTGCTTTGTTATTCGGTATTGCAATGGCACTTAGCGGAAAAGCAGGTAAACGTGTCGCTACTGTATTTGAAGACTTAAACACCGTTATTTTAAAACTGGTTACTTTGCTAATGAATATTGCCCCTTACGGCGTATTTTTCTTAATGGCTAAATTGTTCACTACCATTGAACTGAACTTAATTGTGAGTTTAGCTAAGTACTTTGGCGTGGTTGTTTTAGCCCTGTTATTGCATGCATTCGTAAATTACACCCTGCTGCTAAAAATACTCACGGGTCTAAGCCCGCTCACTTTCTTGGCTAAAATGAAACACACCTGTTTATTTGCTTTTAGTACCTCAAGTTCAAGCGCAACTATGCCTATCACACTTGAAACGGCAACTAAAAAGCTTGGCGCTAATAATTCGGTCGCTTCGTTTACTATTCCGCTTGGTGCAACCATTAACATGGATGGCACTGCAATTATGCAAGGTGTGGCTACGGTATTTATCGCTCAGGTATTTAGTGTTGATTTAACTATTTCTGATTACTTAATGGTGATACTAACTGCAACGCTTGCCTCTGTTGGTACGGCGGGTGTTCCTGGCGTTGGCTTGATCATGCTGGCCATGGTATTAAACCAAGTCGGCCTACCGGTTGAAGGCATCGCAATTATAATAGGTGTTGATAGACTACTTGATATGACCCGAACCGCGGTAAACGTAACAGGCGACTGTATGGTAACCTGTGTCGTTGCTAAAAGTGAGGGTGAGCTAGATGAAAGTATCTTTAACGATCCTAATGCAGCTAAAGATTTAGAAGACTACCACAAATCTATTGATTAGTATTTCTGACAATAGTCATAAAAAAAGCCTTGCTACTTCGTTAAGTAACAAGGCTTTTTTGTTGGGTTTAAGTGATTAAATTATTAAGGGTGTAACGTCTTAAACTTTGACATTAAACTTACGCCTGCTTTATTCACTCCATGGCTGAGCCCTATTGCAAGCTTTTCACTTAGCCCTTTTTTAACCTTGTATTGCACTTTATAAATTTGATATTGCTGTTGTTGCTCTAACAACGCATCATCGCTGGTTTTAATAGTATCGACTAACCCTTTTTCAATTGCTTGGGTTGCAAACCAATGTTCACCCGTTGCCACTAAATCCATATTTAAACTTGGGCGCTGAGTGCTCACAAACGTTTTAAACAAACCATGAGTTTGCTCTATCTCTTCGCGGAACTTTTCACGGGCTTTATCGGTATTTTCACCAAATAAAGTTAACGTGCGTTTAAATTCACCCGCCGTAATTTGCTCAAACTCGACATCGTTCTTCTTTAATATTTTATTAAAGTTTGGAATTTGTGCAATAACACCAATAGAGCCAACAATTGCAAACGGTGCTGCAATAATATGATCAGCCACACAAGCCATCATGTAACCACCACTGGCGGCGACTTTATCTATTGATACAGTCAACTCAATACCGGCTGACTTTAAACGTTGTAATTGTGATGCAGCTAAACCATAGCCATGTACCACGCCACCACCACTTTCAAGGCGAACTAACACTTTATCTTTTTTTGCATCCGCGATTGAAATTACCGCGGTCACTTCTTCGCGTAAACTCTCTACTTCATGTGCATCCATACTGCCATTAAAGTCAATAACATAGAGTCGTGATTTAGGCGCTTCTTTGTCCGCTATTTTTTGCTCTGCTTTTTGTTGTTTTTGATAGGCTTTTAACTCTTTTTTACCTAGCGTATTATTTAAAAAGCTTTCTTTTATATTGGTCAGCTGCTCTGATAAGTCATCTATTTCTATCTCACCTTTTTTTGCTTTTGGCTTAACAGCCGAGCTTACAATTAAGGTCAAAATGACAGCGATAGCAATAATAAAGGTAATGGTTTTAGCAAAAAACAAACCGTACTCGTATAAAAATTCCAACTGTGTTCTCCGTTTATAAATTTCAGTCAATTTAGCATGCTTTAAAATAAAAAAAAGCCACTATACAGTGGCTTTTAGTACTTAATTGAGTGGTTGATTATTAATTCGTCACAACCTCAGTGTTTTGCACCATTAAAAGGCGCCCTCTTGAAGCTAGGTAAGTAGCAACCTGCAATTGCATTTCAGCATTCGCAGCTGCACTACCCGCAACTGTAGAAGACTCTCCCGCATCCTGTGCAGGTGTTAATATTGACCCATGATGACCTTGAGTAAATTTAACTAAATAGCTAGCCCCCATCTCTGTTGGCGCTTGAGTGGTACTCACCGTGTCTAACCCCATAAAGTTAGCCAAAGGGACAGTACCTGCAATTGGGTTATTGGCAGTCATCGGCGGAATAACTTGATCTGGCTTGTTATTATCTGTGCCATCACCTACCACTACGTTCATGTATACAGGTGTTTCTAGTGCTTTAACCGTTGCTGCATAGTTGGTTGGGTCGCCACTATCTAATGCTGTTTGAGCTGCAAATACAAACTGCGTCATCACGCCCTTGATATTAGCAAGTTTATCAGTTTCTCCCGCCATCGTTAGTGCTTTTGCAAACTCAGTAAAGCCACATGAGATACTTGCTTGCGTTTGCGCTGACTCACCACAGTTAGAAACAGCGGGGCCATCTCTGAATGCCTTAAACTCTATCGATTCAGCAGTTCCAGCTTTAGCAAGGACAGAGCCTTGAATAAATGGACCAAACGCGGCTGATTCTAACAAGAAGCTAGCAATACCGCCGCCGCCACTTGCTAATGCTACAGCGTTAACCTTAAACAATGGATCTACTTGGTCGTTTAATGGGCTATTAGCTTGTGCAATAAATGCAGGTGCTACAATTGAGCCCAGTGAATGGCCAATATAAGATACATCGGTATAACTGAGTGAACTATCACCGCTGAATCTTAAGCCTAAGCGTAAACCAAGTAAGTCAGCACTTGACTGACGCAAGCTATCTCTAGCTACCAATAACGAATTCAAGTTCATGTAACTAAGTACAGAGCCTTTTCCCGAAGTTGCGTTAAAGTCATCGTTACCATCTACATCAACATCTACACCACGCTCACCATGGCGAGGATGATCAATTGCAACTGTGGCAAAGCCTTGCAGTGAAAGCTGCGCTGTTAGTGTCAACATGCTTTCTTTTTGTGTGGTTATACCGTGTTGCATAATCACTACTGGCCAACCACCTGCTGGCATAGCAGTAAATGGCTCTAAATCTAAAGCTGTACGGTATGCATTAACAACCGGTAAAATCGGCTTAGTAATTTGCACTGGCACATTAGCCATACTTTGCACTTTAGGAAGTGAGTTATATTTAGTTAGATGACGTGTAACGTCTAAGTCTTTATCTAAATCTCGCAATCGCCCATCACTTAAGGCTGCACATTTTGCATCATTAACGCTAACAGGATCAGCAGGAAAATTTTCACCAGCCTGTGCTTTGTAACCCATAACAGCGACAGCGTTATCACACATACCTTGCCAGTAAGTATCATTTAAATCACTGATTTCTTTACCCTTCGGCGTACCTAAATACATAGGTAATTGAATACTACCTTTTTGATATTGTGCCGCCTGAAATACGTTGGGGACTGCTCTACCTAAGTCCTCAAAGATATCCTGTACGTTTTGCATGGGCTGAGTTGGAATTTGCAACGCAGGGGTTGGAATTGTTGGCTCTGTTAAGCTTGCTGCTAAAACCTTTTTAATCGTACCAAGCACTGCTCCTGCTGATTGCATTGTCATGGCAGCCGAGTAAATAATATCGTCTTTAGTAATATCGCCAGAGCTTACCACTACGTTTTCGTAGCTATTAACAGCTCCTTGCAGCGCAAGTTGTGATGGCGTTACTAAAGGCGCTTCTTGTTTAACAGTGGCATACGTTGAAGATGGTTCAATTGAGCGCCCTTCTGAATCTTTCAGTCCAGTCGTTAACACATTAATGTATGAACTACCGGCCTTAAATGGCTTAAGTGGAATAATAGCAACCGCGTCTCCAGAGCCTTGTGTAACAAAATCAACACCAAAGGTCAGTTCACCTACTAGTTTACATGCTGTACCAGCTGGTGCTTGCGAGCATTCGGCATCTGTTAGGCTTGCACCCATGATCACTTCAAAAATACGTACTGAGCCTGGTGAAGCTGCAGACGTTTCATCTAGACTAATGCCCGGTGGAAACGTTAAATCTATTTTAAAAGGAACTTGCGTAGACCAGCCATCAAGTGCCCCTAGTGCAAGTTGCGGATCTGCATATTTAGCTCGAGAGATAGAAACATTCTCGTCATTTAATTCCCCAGGAATATTGAGTGTGCCATCAAGCGTACCGCTCATTAATAAATCATTAGGAACCGAAATTACACCATTTGCAGGGTCAAACTTTACCGTAGCTTTTGGAATAACTGTAACCGAATCGTTTTTAACATCTTCTAACGTTTCTCCGCCGCCACAGCCTGCTAATGCAGCTGCAACTGAGAGCGAGAGTAGCATTTTTTTCATAGTGTTCTCCGCACAAATCTTATTTTTATAGTGTGTTTATAGTCAGTGTAATTAAGTTAAAATAATGTAGCTAGTATATTAATGAGACATTAGACCAGTTAAACTTAACGTAAACTTTCTAGTTTCGCCACCTAAATTTGTAATAAATTCGATTACTTGTCGATTTGCTATGTTAAAATCAAAAAAAATTTAAACATTGGTACTTTTATGCATACCTATCAAGCAACTGAAAACGCACTTAAAGACAAAGTAATTTTGATCACAGGCGCAGGTGATGGTATCGGCCGTGTCGCAGCTATTACCTATGCTAAACATGGTGCAACCGTTATTTTATTAGGCAAAACAACTAATAAACTAGAATGTGTGTATGACGAAATCGTCAATGCAGGCTACCCACAGCCAGCGATTGTGCCTATGGACTTAAAAGGTGCAACTAAGCAGAACTATCGTGATTTAGCCGCAACGATCGAAAGTCAATTTGGCCGCCTTGATGGACTATTAAATAACGCGGGTATTTTAGGTACTTTAGGGCCGTTAGAGCATTTTTGTTCATCAACATTCGAAAACGTCATGAAAGTAAACGTCACTGCACAAGCGATGATCACTAAAGCGCTATTCCCTGTTATGCGTAAATCAAAAAGTGCCTCAGTGGTATTTACCTCATCGGGTGTCGGTCGTAAAGGAAGAGAGTTTTGGGGACCTTATGCAATTTCTAAATTTGCAGTAGAAGGTATGATGCAAACATGGGCGTGTGAAGTTGAAAAAACGCCAATCCGTGTTAACTGTATTAACCCAGGCGCAACCCGTACATCAATGCGTGCAAGTGCATTCCCAGGTGAAGATCGTGATTTACTCGCAACACCTGAAGATTTAATGCCAACTTACCTGTATTTAATGAGTGATGACTCTAAAGATATCAATGGCCAATCGTTAGACGCACAAGCTAAAAAGTAATATTTAGTTTTAAACGTAAAAAAGCCGCTATAAAAAGCGGCTTTATTATTTTATTAGTAGCTAGTAGCGTATTTACTTACGTTTAGTCGGTTTTACACGTTGATTGTGCTTTTTAACCGCCTTGCGAATTTGGTTTATTTTAGCGCGCTTGTCTTTACGCTTTTCAGGAATAACCGACAGCTTAGTTTGTGTTTCTTTGCCAAGCTTTACTGTTTTACGTAAATAGTTAACCGTATCTAAATCATACTCAATCCAGCCACCTTGCGGTACACGCTTATCAAGCTCTAATTTACCGTAACGAATACGAATTAGGCGTGACACTTCCACATCTTGTGATTGCCATAAACGACGCACTTCACGGTTACGACCTTCGTTAAGCGTTACATTATACCAGCGGTTAATACCTTCACCGCCCATAGGCTTGATACCAGTGAACTTTGCGGGGCCATCTTCAAGTTCTACGCCACGCAGTAAGTTTTTTATTGTTTCGTTAGTGACTTCACCAAATACACGTGCTGAATATTCGCGTTCAACTTCATAGCTTGGGTGCATTAAGCGGTTTGCCAATTCACCGTCATTGGTAAACAACATTAGTCCTGAGGTATTTACGTCTAATCGGCCTACTGCTATCCAGCGATCGCCATCAATACGAGGTAAGCGGTCAAAAACGGTTCTACGGCCTTCAGGGTCTTTACGCGTACTTAACTCACCCTCTGGTTTGTTATACATAATTACACGACAAATTCTGTCAGCTTTTTCTTCTATTTTAACGGTATGGCCGTCAACACGAATTAAATCGGTTTCTTCAACCCTGTCGCCTAACTTAGCTACTTTACCATTTACACTCACACGATTTGCATCAATGTATTTTTCCATTTCACGGCGTGAGCCTACACCTGCACGGGCTAGGACTTTTTGTAACTTTTCACCTTGTATACTCATTTGGATGGTTCTCTCACAGAAGGATCACTTAATAACTGGGTAATTTTACTTTGCTGTTGCTCTGGCAATGCGGGTAAATCATGAAGTCCCGTTATCGAAAAATAATCTAAAAATTGTTTAGTCGTTGCATAAAGTGCCGGTTTACCGGGTACTTCTTTATGCCCAACTACTTTAATCCACTCTCTTTCAAGCAGAGTTTTAATAATATTTGAGCCTGTTGCTACGCCCCGCACTTGCTCAATTTCACCACGGGTTATGGGTTGCTTGTATGCAATTAACGACAGGGTTTCGAGTAAAGCTCTCGAGTATTTAGGGGCACGTTCTTGCCATAAATTACTCAACCATGGGCTTAAACTACTGCACGCTTGAAAACGATAGCCACTGCCTACCTCAACTAAACGTATTCCACGCGTCTGATAGTGAACTTGAATGGCCTCTACAGCATCATTAATGCGCGCCATAGAAATTGCTAAGTCGTTTAAAACCGTGTCCTTAAGATGACGTTTTGATACGGGCTTGCCTGCCACAAAAATCGCCGCTTCAATGATTTCAATTAATTGTTCATCACTAATTCGCCGACCAACCATAATCACTCTAAAGTTAATAAACACACACAGCCATCTATTATGACAGAACAACGGCAAACTAGGAAAACATATTAATAAAATAACATTTTATAGGTATAAAAAAGCCAGTGAAAAACACTGGCTTGGTATCAAGTGTATTTAATAATGTAATTTAGCTATTTTTTAAATTGCTCAAGTGCATCGTCCTCTGCAACAGAATCACCATGCTTTTGGATATAGCTATTAAACTCTTTTTTACTTACTCGTTTATCTTTATTGCTGTCCATGTAACCAAAATGATTTGAAATATCATCATCGTCAGCTTCAGAAACTGAAATAAAACCGTTGCTATCATTATCTAAGCTTTTAAAGTCATTTTCTATTTTATCAAACTTCGCAATATCAGCCTTAAATGCAGACTCACTCACTTCACTATCTGTAGCAACTTTCCCAGCATTTAGCTGCATATAAGCGTCATATTCATTACGGCTTATTTGATTATCCATATTAGTATCTATATTCGAAAAGTGCTGCCAAATACTATCATCGTCGGCTTCTATTTTAGAAATAAAGCCATCGCTATCGTTATCTAAGCTTGCAAAATCACTGTCGATTTTTTCTAAACCTTGATTAGAAGAACAAGCTGCTAAACTCAATGCGGCTAAAACAGTAGAAACTATCGTTAATTTTTTCATCAGACGTATCCTTGTATTAATAAATTTCAAATCTAGTAATACAAATACGATGCCAAAAAAAATAAACCATTAAAATCAAACAATTAACCAAAAACAACTTCTATTGCGATATTCAATAATGCAATTTTTGCAAGCTACTCTGGTAATTTTTGCAAAAAAAAGCTCGGTAAGAACCGAGCTACTTATATCTAAAACGGTAATTTAGATTGCAGCGTTTTGGTAACGCTTAACAAAATCAGTAACGCTTTGGCCATTACACTTTAATGAATTTAAGTTACCAATTTGCTTACGTACTGGTTGTAGGCCTTGCTTTACTGCAGTCATACATAACTGTGTTTCTTGGTGTGAATCTTTTGCAAATACTTCTACTTTAGACACAACTGATTGCGTTGCTTCTTCTTTTTTTGCAATGTCACGGATGTCTTGACCGTTACATAGGATACTTTTTGAATAACGTGATAAATATACACCGTGCTTTGCTGCCATTTTACGAGCAGCCGAAAACCCCTCATTGGCGCTTACTACACATAAGTTAGACTCTAATTTGTTGTCTTGGCTGTAATACGTATTGCTTTGCGCAGTAGCAGTTACAGAAACAAAAAGAGAGGCGGCTAAAAGTAATTGAGTTTTCATTAGGAGGTCCTATTTGAACGAGTTAAACATATGATTTTTGCGTATTATATAGACAAGTTTTAACATATTAATTGAATATTTTATTTATTTTATTGTTTAATATTGCATTTACAATGTTTAAACATTAAGCAAAAATTGTTCAACATTTGTGCAGCTATTTTCTCGTTTCAGTCATGTTATGTCGCTCCAAATACTGATACAATTTGGCCAACAATGAAAATAAATTTGAAGGTAAACTTTATGAAAGTGATTTCTTTTAATATCAATGGTCTGCGTGCTCGCCTACATCAGTTACAAGCTATTATTGATAAACACCAGCCAGATATTATTGGTCTTCAAGAGATCAAAGTGCACGATGAAGCATTTCCGCTAGACGATGTACAAAAAATGGGTTATCACGTTTATTTTCATGGACAAAAAGCGCATTACGGTGTGGCAATGTTATGCAAAAAAGAGCCTAAGTCGGTATTAAAAGGCTTTTCCACCGACACAGATGAGTCGCAAAAGCGAATGATCAGCGTTACCGTAGAGCAAGAAAATGGCCGTGACCTACATGTTATGAATGGCTACTTCCCGCAAGGCGATAACATCAATCACGAAACTAAATTCCCTTATAAACGTCAATTTTATCAAGACTTAATGACTCACCTAAATAGTCATTACACGCCTGATCAAGATGTAATTGTAATGGGCGATATTAATATCTCTCCAACCGATTTAGATATTGGTATTGGTGAGGTAAACGCAAAACGCTGGTTAAAAACCGGAAAATGTTCATTTCAACCCGTTGAGCGTGAATGGCTAGCAACGTTATTAAACTGGGGCTTTAAAGACACCTTTAGGGAGCAAAACCCAGAAACTAACGATCAATACTCGTGGTTTGACTACCGCTCTAAGGGTTTTGTTGATAATCGTGGACTAAGGATTGATGTGGTTTTGGCAACGCATGACTTAGCAGCTCGCTGTATCGACACCGGTATAGATTACGAATTACGTGCTATCGACAAGCCTTCAGATCATGCCCCTATTTGGTCTGAGTTTAATTAACGATTATGCTAAGCGTGCAATTACAGGCATTACTGTGGATTGGTGTTATTGTTATTGGCTTTTTAAGTGTTAATAAATCAACATACGCCAATTTATTTAATACGCCAGCAAGGCAAACCGGTGTGTTTGCCTGCGCGCTGGTGCTCGCTTTACTATGGCGTATAAAAGCCGGTATTTTACCTGGTCTTGATCTTCATATACTGGGCATTACTGCTGTTACGCTGATTTTAGGCTGGCGTCTGGCTATTTTAAGTTGTGTATTAGCAACAGCCCTGCTAACTGCTTTTGGACAAATAGCATTCGAGCTGATTGCGGTAAAATTACTAATAAGTGCGTTTATTCCAGTATTATTAAGCTACTTTGTATTTATGCTTTGTTACCACTACTTAGCGCGGCACTTTTTTATCTATATATTTGTTTGTAGCTTTTTAACGGCTGGTGTCGTTGCTTGCGTTAACATTATACTTGGGGGTGTTTTTTATTACGCAATTGGCGAATATAATTGGCATCAGCTAACAGAAAACTACATTTATCTCAGTCCTATTTTAGCGTTTCCTGAAGCAATGCTAAACGGTATGGCAATAACTGTTATGATCACCTATCGCCCGCACTGGGTAAAAACTTTTTTTGATAAGGACTATTTAGGCTCATGAGTCTTCATTACCATTGCCCTATTTGCAAACTTCCATTGGCACTTAATGAAAAAACATTACGCTGTGATAATAACCACAGCTTTGATTTTGCCAAAGAAGGCTATGTAAACTTACTCCCCGTGCAAAATAAAAACTCTAAACAGCCCGGTGACTCTTTAGAAATGGTACAAGCAAGGCGTTCTTTTTTAGAGCAAGGCTATTATGCATTTTTACAGACGGCTTTAGCTAATTTAGTCAAACCGCTCAATGCAAATATAGTGATTGATTTAGGGTGTGGCGAGGGGTTTTACACCCATGCTATAGCAAATAACACGCAAGCTACTGTGTATGGTGTTGATATATCTAAGTCGGCGGTAAAATACGCAGCAAAACGATACAAACAATGTCAATTTAGCGTGGCATCAATAAGCCACGCGCCCTTTAATGATCACCTTGCTGATGTGTTAATTAGCGTGTTTGCCCCTTTGTTCGACGATGAACTTTCTCGCCTTGTGAAAGAGGATGGCTGTTTAGTGGTGGCAAGCCCTGGGCCTATGCACCTCAAAGAGTTGAAAAAATATATCTATAATACGGTAAATGAACATACTGAAGTTGCTACGCCAACAGGCTTTAAACAATCATCGCAACAGCTCATTACAGAGCAAGTGTCACTCACATTTAGCGACGTAAGAAATTTAATAATGATGACACCCTTTGCATGGAAGTTCAGACCCGAGCATTGGCAGGCACTTGAACAAAAACAGCATCATAAGGTTACCTTGTCATTTTATATTAGCCAGTTTGTTAAAACTGCTCTTTAGTAAAGGTTTTATCCATTTTATCAAACATGTCTTTTAACAATTCAGCAAGCTCCAAATAGCGGGGCTTGTTTTTCCCCATTTGTGCGTCGTAACCGTTGGCGACCATTTTTGCAAACAACTCGTTGTACCATTGCAGCATAGCGGGTTCTAATTCTGTTTGCGCACGTTTACCTAGCCATAAAAGCCCTTGTAACGGCAAGGAGATAAAAAATAGACTACTGGCAATAGCTTGAGGTAAAAAATCAGGGCCTAAATAATTAAGCTGAAAAAACAAAGTTAACATGGCTAAAATAGGCATTACTGTAATCGCAAGCTCGGTTGCTCTGATCACTTTAAACTCGGCAAATAATGGCGCGACCTCTTTGCGCATAGGCCATGTTTTAGCATAAGCGCGCCCTAATTGAACTTGTGATATCACACTTTTTTGCATTATAAATCCTCACAATCACGGCATTTAACACTTGTAAAAGCATCTTGCTTATAAAAGTGTAACACAACTCTCACTTTATCGGTAAAAATGCTTAATTTCATTAGTAAAACTCACAAAAAGCATAAATTATAGAAAGAATTCCACAAAGCCCTTTTAATAAAGTCAACTACACTTTAGTCTAGACCCATTTAAGCCTACAATGCTTATATATCAACCAAGTGTACTGATTAATATTTAAATGGAAAATGATTCTATGCCAACTCTCCCAAAAAAACCAAACCATGTTTTGGTACTTAATTGTGGAAGCTCAAGTTTAAAGTTTGCAATTATTGATGCAAACACAGGAAAAGACATTATTTCAGGTTTAGCTGAGCGCCTAGGTGCAGATGCTCCCTCAATAAAATATAAATTTAAGGGAGAAAAGACCACCATTAAACTTGCTGCTAATCAGGCACACGCGCATGTGATTGATACGCTGGTTGATTTAATAAAAGATCACAATCTTGATGAGCAACTAGTTGCTGTTGGTCATCGTGTTGTGCATGGTGGTGAGCATTTTACCCAATCAGTATTAATTGATGAACGCGTTATTGTAGGTATCACGCAAGCAGCCACGCTAGCACCTTTGCATGGCCACGCTAACTTACTGGGTATTTCATCAGCGCAAGCATCATTTAAAAACTTACCGCAAGTAGCCGTGTTCGATACGGCATTTCATCAAACAATGGATGAAGTCGCTTATCTTTATGCCCTTCCTTATCAGCTTTATAAAGACTTTGGTGTTAGGCGCTATGGTTTTCATGGCACCAGCCATTTTTATGTGGCAGGACAAACTGCGAAGTTGTTGGCTCTTCCTATTGAAAACAGTAACTTTATTAGCGCCCACTTAGGCAACGGCTGTTCAGTGTGTGCGATTAAAAATGGCAAAAGTGTTGATACCAGTATGGGGTTAACCCCGCTTGAAGGGCTTATTATGGGTACGCGCTGTGGCGACATTGATCCGGGCCTATTTAACTTTTTAACCACGCAACTCGATTACACTGCTCAGCAAATTGATGACTTACTCAATCAAAAAAGTGGTTTATTAGGCATAAGCGAGTTGTCTAACGATTGTCGTACCATAGAAGAAGCCGCTATTGCAGGCAACCAGCAAGCTATGCTGGCACTTAATATGTTTTGTTACCGCCTCGCAAAACAAATAGCCGCTTACATGGTCCCGCTGCAACAGCTAGACGCAGTTATTTTTACCGGCGGTATTGGCGAAAATTCCGATATTATCCGTGATAAAGTACTTAAACAATTGGCCTTTTTAGGTATTAATTTAGACCCACAAGCAAACCTTGATGCACGTTTTGGCCAAGCTGGGTTAATTAGTACAGCTGATTCACGTAGCAAAGCGGTCGTTATGCCCACTAACGAAGAATGGGTGATCGCACTTGATGCCGCAAACATTACCAAGGAGTTATAATATGGCTCGTCGTATTATGTTGGTTCCTATCTCTACAGGGGTAGGTTTAACCTCAGTATCGGTGGGTTTGGTAAGGGCGCTGGAACAGAAAACTGTTAAAGTTAATTTTTTTAAACCTATAGCTCAACCACGCGCGGGTGAAACAGGCCCAGAAAAGTCAACACAAATTGTTACCCAAGGCTCACCTATTGATCCACCTACGTCATTTGCGCTGGATTATGCCGAGCAAATGATTGGCGATGGCAAAGGCGATGACCTGCTAGAAGAAATTGTAGAGCGTTTTCAAAGTAAAATTAACGATGATGAAGTGGCTATTATTGAAGGCATGGTGCCTACCCGTCGCCAACCATATGCGGGGAGAGTAAATCGCGAAATCGCACAAACTTTAGGGGCGGATATCATTTTTGTACTTACCCCTGGCAATTACAACATTACTCAAATTGAAGACCGACTAGAAATAGCCGCTGGTAACTATGGTGGCATTGACCATCCTCGCGTGCTTGGCTGTATTTTTAATAAGGTAAACGCCCCCCTTGATGAGGAAGGTCGTGCTCGCGCCGATTTAGTCGATACCTATAAGCCAGAAGCGCTTGATAACGAATTAAACCGCTTAGCTTCTTTACCTATTTTTAGAAAAAACCCGTTTATGTTACTCGGCGCTATTCCGTGGGATTTTGAACTGGTTGCCCCACGTGTTAAAGATTTAAGTGCCTATCTAAAAGCCACTATTATCAACGAAGGTGATATGGTACACCGCCGACTCAGACGAATTACATTTTGTGCCCGCACGGTATCCAATATTTTAAACTATTTTACGCCAGGTGCGTTATTGGTTACCCCTGGCGATCGCTCAGATATACTCGTTGCAGCTTGCTTATCGGCCATGAATGGCACAAAACTAGGTGCAATTTTACTTACCGGTGGTTTTGAGCCTGAGCCGCGTATTATGGCGCTATGTGAACAAGCTATGCAAACTGGCCTACCAATTTTGGCAACCGAGGGCGATACCTGGCGCACTTCTTTATTGTTGCATAACTTTAACCTAGAAGTGCCTAGCGACGATGAACAACGCATTGAAAAAGTAAAAGATCATAACGCTGCACATATCGATTCTGATTGGCTGGACACATTAGCAAAAAGTGTGGGAAAAACCCGCAAGTTATCCCCGCCGGCCTTTAGGTATTTATTAACCGATAAAGCACGTAAAGCGGATAAAACGATTGTACTGCCTGAGGGTAACGAACCTAGAACCATTAAAGCCGCTGCTATTTGTGGCCAGCGCGGCATTGCTAAAACAATTTTACTTGGCGATCGCGATGAAATATTTCGAATCGCGGAGCAACAAGGGATTGAACTGAACGAGCATGTGACTGTAATAGAGCCAACTAGTATTATTAATGACTACGTAGCACCTATGGTCGAAATTCGTAAAAACAAAGGCTTAACTGACGTTATTGCAAAGGAACAACTGCAAGATAACGTGGTACTGGGCACCATGATGCTAGAGCAAGGAAAAGTAGATGGGCTGGTTTCAGGGGCAGTCAATACCACGGCTAATACCATTCGCCCGCCTTTACAGTTGATTAAAACCGCACCAGGTTCATCATTAGTCTCGTCGGTATTTTTTATGCTTTTGCCTGATCAAGTGCTTGTTTATGGTGACTGTGCTATTAATCCTGATCCTAATGCTGAACAACTAGCCGACATTGCAATTCAATCTGCCGATTCTGCTGCCGCATTTGGCATAGAACCTCGTGTAGCAATGATAAGTTACAGCACGGGTAATTCGGGCAGTGGCGCTGATGTAGAAAAAGTCCGCGAAGCAACAAAAATTGCCCAACAAAAGCGTCCTGATCTCATTATCGATGGGCCATTGCAATACGATGCGGCCATTATGGAAAGTGTAGCTATTAAAAAAGCGCCAGATAGCCCGGTTGCCGGTAAAGCAACCGTGTTTATTTTCCCTGATTTAAATACGGGTAATACCACCTACAAAGCAGTGCAACGAAGTGCTGATTTGACCAGTATTGGTCCTATGTTACAAGGCATGCGCAAACCTGTTAACGACTTGAGCCGTGGCGCATTAGTTGACGATATTGTGTATACCATTGCTTTAACAGCCATTCAGGCGGCGCAAGTAGAAGCGCTTAATTAAGGCCTGTAATTAACATGCCTTTTTTATAGCCTAGCCATTTTTTGTTTAATAATCAACTGGTTAGGCTATTTATACCTCACAACCCCCAAGCTTATCCACAGAAATTGTGGACAATTATTTTTTAGCTAATAAAAATATAGCACGGCCTAAACTTGAGCCTTTAATTTAGCTTCAATACTCTATACTATAAAGCTATTATTTTGCTGCTGGCGATACGTTTAATGTCAAAACAAACATTACAATTACACAGCACCGTGTTATCTATTCATAGTTTAGCCCTTGATGCTGACATACCGCCTGCGCTGTTAAAGCAACCGTTATTTTTTATCTCAAAAACGCATGATGAACTGTCAGTTGTTTGCCCTGTCGACTTTATTATTGATAGCCAAGACACTGAATCTAATTGGCAAGCACTGGAGGTAATAGGCCCTTTAGGGTTTTCGTTAACTGGCATTATGGCAAACCTGTCAGGCGTATTAGCCAGAGCCGGCGTGTCCATTTTTTCGATATCGACCTACGATACCGACTATATTTTAGTAAAAAAACAAACGGTCACCAAAGCAATTACAGCCCTTAAAGCCGATGGCTACAACGTGGTAACTCAATAAATAATGAAATCTGAAGACGTTAGCTATTTAACTAAAAATAAAATACCCCGAAACGCGATACAAATCACGAGTCCGTTCAGTGGTAAAGTAATGCCAATGGAAGAGCATCCACAACCCTTTTTTCGTTTTGGCACACTCGGCCCAGGTATTGTTGTTAGTTTATCGAGTCATAAAGTATTAGCGCCCTTCAATGGCACCTTACTGCAGGTAAAAAGTGCCGGTTGTGAATTTATTTTAAAAGCCAATAACGGCTTAAAAGTATTAATAAACCTAGCTGTTCCCGATTCACAAACACTTACGCATACTCATATTGCTCAGCTTAACGGCAGCAAAATAACCAAAGGCCAACGCCTTGCTTATTTTGATTTACGTGAGCTCGACTCGCCTATTTTAGCCAGCCTTATAATTCTCAACGGCCATAATTTAGGCACTTTTCATTATTCTCACCCGCAAGTTAATGCCGGTGTAGATACCTTATTAACTATTATTAAAAAGGAGTAGATTTATGATCACTCTCTATGGCATTAGCAACTGCGATACAATTAAAAAAGCAAAAAAATACCTAAGCGATAACGACATCGCATTCACTTTCCATGACTACCGCAAAGACGGCGTTAATAACGACATGGTAAGCGACTTTGCAGAACATATTGATTGGGAACAATTGGTTAATAAACGTGGCACAACGTACAGAGCGCTTACTGATGAGCAAAAACAAAGCTTGACTAAACAAACCGCTATAGATTTACTCGTTGAACAACCGGCGATGATCAAACGTCCTGTTCTTGTTAATAACGGGCAATATCACTTAGGCTTTAAAGCAGCACAATACGATGAGATTTTTAAATAATGACCCATCCAGTAATTACCCTAGCCCAAGCCTTAATTCAGCGAGAGTCGGTTACACCTGAAGATGCCGGGTGCCAACATATTATGAATGAACGTCTAAGCGCCATTGGCTTTGATATTGAATCGCTATTTTTTACCGATACCCTAAACACATGGGCACGTAAAGGGACCCAATCGCCCCATTTTTGTTTTGCCGGTCATACTGATGTGGTGCCCACTGGGCCTGAAAAAAACTGGCAGCACCCGCCTTTTGCAGGCCTAATTGAAGACGGCTTATTGCATGGCCGTGGCGCTGCCGACATGAAAGGCTCATTAGCAGCGATGATTGTGGCAACCGAACGCTTTGTGACTAAACATCCAGATCACAAAGGTTCCATTTCGTTTTTAATTACCTCAGATGAAGAAGGCCCGTTTATTAACGGCACTACCCGCGTTATTGATACTTTAGAGGAGCGCGGTGAAAAAATAGACATGTGCCTTGTAGGTGAACCCTCTTCTCGCGATGTACTCGGTGATGTGGTTAAAAATGGCCGCCGTGGTTCACTCACGGGGTTTTTAACTATAAAAGGCGTGCAAGGTCATGTGGCCTATCCACATTTAGCACAAAACCCAATTCATTTAGCCACGCCAGCTTTAGCCGAGTTAAGCCAAACTGTGTGGGATATGGGTAATGATTTTTTCCCAGCCACCAGCTTTCAAATCTCTAATATTAATGGCGGTACGGGCGCAGGCAATGTGATCCCTGGGGAGCTAGAGGTACAATTTAATTTTAGATTTAGTACCGAAGTTACTCATCAACAACTACAACAAAAAGTAAATTCCATTTTACAAAAACACAATTTAAATTATGAACTCAATTGGATTGTGAATGGCTTGCCGTTTTTAACCGATCACGGCCCATTGGTTGATGCCACCGTAGCCGCCATTAAATCGGTAACGGGGTTAACCACTAACTTAGAAACAACAGGTGGCACCTCAGATGGTCGTTTTATCGCACAAACGGGTGCTAAAGTTATTGAATTAGGGCCACGTAATGCCACTATTCATAAAGTGGACGAGTGTGTTAGCACCGACGACCTAATCGCGCTGGCCGATATTTACGAACAAATATTAGAGCACCTGTTAACTTAATGACTGCAAATAAAGAACTCATACAATGCATCACTGGCCAAAGTGATGCACATTTAGTTGCCATACAAAATCACTCTTTGCATGCCGATATTGTAAATGACTTTATTGCACTGCAAACAGCGGCTGCATCAGCAGGCCTTGACTTATGTATTGCATCAAGTTTTCGGGATTTTAACCGTCAATCAGCTATTTGGAACGCTAAATTTTCCGCTAAGCGGCCGGTATTAAACAAAGCCCAGCAACACGTTGATATTAATTCGCTCAGTGATATTGATAAATGCATTGCCATTATGCTTTATTCTGCGCTACCGGGGGCGAGTCGCCATCATTTAGGGACTGATTTAGATATTTACGATAAAGGCGCAGTAAGTGACGATTATGTTTTGCAATTGAGTCCTAATGAATATCAGCAAGGTGGGCCTTTTGCTAAACTAAGCCAATGGCTAGACACTCATCTAGCAGAATTTGGGTTTTATCGACCTTACCAGTTCGACTTAGGCGGGGTAGCTCCTGAGCTTTGGCATATTAGCCACATAGCGCAATCAGCACAGCTTATTCGCCACCTTACGCCAGAAGTGTTGCACGACTGCATTAAACACAGTGATTTATTAGGTAAAGACGCTATTTTAACCCACTTACCTGCATTGTATGAACGCTTTGTGATCAATGTAAGTCCACCAGCTAAGCAGTTTTAGTCTTTTTATTTAAAGTAAAAACCAATACCGCTAGTAAAATGATACTGCTGGGGAGCATAAATTGTACAGTTAATGTTTCAGATAAAAACACAGCCCCTGCAATAGCCGCCAAAACGGGTACGCATAACTGCACTATGGCTGCATGCGTGCTCTTTAATAGTGGCATAGCCACATACCAAATACTGTACCCTACGCCAGATGCGATGGCACCTGAGGCTATTGCAAGTAACGCTCCTTCGATACGTATATTTTTAAGCTGGCTCATTCCCACCACAATTAAAATAGGTAGCACTAATAAACTACGAATAAAATTAAAGGTAGTAGCTCTTAGCGGCGACACACACGCCTTGCCACGAATACTGTAAATTCCCCACGCAATGCCACTTATACTCATTAATAATGCAGCCATCAGCGGTGGTGCTGTCTGTGAGGGCAGCATTAAGTAAACAAATGCCGCAAACGCCACTATAAATGCAAGCCATTGCACAGCACTTAAACGCTCTTGTTTATATATGCCCCAGCCAATCATTGTAAATTGCACCGCTGAGAATAAAATAAGCGCCCCCATACCGGTATCAAGCTCGATATAAGCAACAGAAAAACACAGCGCATATATCAATAAGCTAGCACTGCTTCGCCAACTGCCAGTATCGTTAATAATAGGATTACTTAACTGCGCTTTTTTATTTAACTGCCTAGTGTAGAGCAGCATAATAATGGTCAAACACACTGCCCCACTCATTAACCTAATAACGGTAAAATTCCACGCATCAATGTAGCCTTGCGCCAACGCTAACCGACACAATAATGAGTTTGCAGCAAAAGCAACTAACGCGATAATGGTAAACAGTGTTGCTTTCAAATTAATTCCTAACGTATTGATAAATATGTACCGTATTTATATACCGATTAAATTAACGCCCAATGTTGTAAACGTTAACATGGTTATTTTTTAAATGATAAAGTTTTTGTTAAGGGTTTTTGTTCTATGTTTATACACTACGCTTTTTTACAATCTTTCACACTTGTATTTATTGGCAGTATGTTAACCTTACAGAATAAATAAGAAGGAGTGCGTGTGCGTCACATTTTAACTTTTAGTCTTTGCTTTATTGTAAGTGGTTGTAGCACCATTGGCTTTGACGATCTCTTTAATGATTACGCCACTAATACCACCCCTATTAGACAAGCCATTACGAATAATAATATTGAGAGTGCACGCTCCTTAATAAGCAAAAACAGCAAAACACACAGTAATTATTTACTGAGCCAATTAGAGCAAGGCCGCATCGCGGATTTAGCCAATAACCCCGATAACGCACAAATTCATTTTGAAAATGTCTATCAACAAATGCAATCTAAGCGCCAAGCTGCAAAAATACAAGTAAGTGCTGGGCTTGAGCAAAGTAATGCGCTGTTAACCAACGACTCAGCTATTGGTTATACACCGCCCGCCTACGAAATGAGTATGTTGCATAGCTACAAAGCGCTCAATTATGTTTATAAACATGATATTGAAAGCGCCTTAGTTGAAATACGCCGTGCTAATAAAGTACAAGTTGATGAACTACTAAATAATCAAAGCGAATTTGATAATGCCGTTGCCCAAGCACAGCAACACTACCCCAATATGGATAACTTAATTCGCTCGGCTAAAAATGGCTTTCAAAATGCGTACACGTTTTATTTATCAGGCTTGCTATATGAAACGGCAAAGCAAGGAGATGATGCCTACATAGACTATAAAAAAGCGCTCGAAATACAACCTAACAATCCGTATTTACAACACGATGTACTGCGTCTTGCTAAGCAACAAGGTTTTGCTGATGACTATAACCAATTTAAACGCCAGTTTGGCGAAGTTAACAGCTTAGAAAAAAACCAAGGTGAAGTGGTTATATTATTCGAACAAGGCCTGATACCAAAACAACACGAATTTAAATTACGATTACCCATTTATACTTCACAAGGAGACGCCCGCTTTTATAGTCTCGCCATGCCCATTTATATAAATAATGCTTATGAAAGCACCGTTAACAACGTCAAAATTAATGACCATGTATTATCACTAAGCCCGTTAGTACACTTAGAAGCATTGGCCGCTAAAACGTTAGAGCAGCAAGTTGCTGAGCGCGTATCGAGACAAATATTTCGCTTAGTGGCGAAAGAAAAGCTGCGCGCTGAGCTTGCCCGCAGTGGCGGTGATGTAGGGAATATTTTAGCAAACTTATATAATCTTGCATCTGAGCAAGCCGATACTCGCAGCTGGCTTACCTTACCCAATCAAATTAGTCTTGCCCGCAGTGCAGTGGCTGCAGGCGAACATACCTTAAATGTTGGCTCACAACCGCCAATAAATTTTACCGTTAGTAAGCAAAGGTTAACGTTAATCTACCTAACCTCTGTTAATAACTATTTTAACTCCCATGTAGTGCAACTTTAGGAGCCATCATGAAATACATACTCCCCATTATTGCGTTGTTTATGCTTAGTGCATGTAGCAGCCGACCTGTAACCTCAGGCATTGGAGTTGAACAAACTACCAACGCCTACAAAGAGCAGCTCAATGTTAACAATCCACAGTTAGCAAAAAAGCTATTAATTAGTGATGTAAAAACCCGTCAAACAAATAACTTAACCGACGTGGTAGTCACCTTGGCGAGTACCTATAAAAAGTCACAATATTTACAGTATCAATTTAACTGGTTTGATAAAGATGGCTTTGTAATTAAAGGCAACCACTCGCCGTGGCAAGCCCTCACATTATTTGGCTTTGCTAAAACTCAACTTGCAGGACTCGCGCCTAGCCCTAATGCCGTTACTTTCTCTTTAGCTGTAAGAGAAGTGTCTACTGAAGCTCAAAAATTTAAAGATTAAAGGAAACCATGATGATCAATAAACAATTCAAATCACTCTCTGGCTATGCAATTTTAGGCCTAGCCGCACTCACACTAACCGGCTGTGCTAATAAAGCAGTCGTTAGTTATGGTGATGCCCAAGCCGTAGAAACCACAGATATAAACTTTGGCTCTACCGACCTACAAAAAGTAGCCTCGCAAATGACCGACTCACTGCTCAGTTCGCCAGTGGTTGGTACTATGACTGCCAATACACGCCCTGTGGTATTTGTTGAGCGTATTAAAAACAAAACCAGTGAACACATAGACACTGAGTCAATTACCGACTCAATTTCGACTCAATTACTTCGCAGTGGAAAATTTAGATTTGTTGATATGACCCGTGTAGAAGCGGTTCGTGAACAACTTACATTTCAAAATGAAGATGCACTGATCAATCCAAGCACTGCGGTGGCCTTTGGTAAACAAATTGGTGCGCAATATATGCTGTACGGTAACCTATCGAGCATTGTTAAATCCAATGCTGATAAAGCCGATGTATACTACAAATTTACAATGCGCTTAATGGATATGCAAAGTGGCCTTGTTGAATGGGCTGACGAAACTGAAATTCGTAAAACCCGTGAAAAATCTACCTTTGGTTGGTAACTAACAGGAGCGAACCATGAAAACACTTAGCTTATTTTTATGCACTTTATTAATATTTAGCGCCCCCACTTTTGCCAACTATGAACGCAATAAAGCCGTTCCTGTGCAGCAAGTACTATTTGGTAAAGTGAAGTCGGTGCGCAACATTACAGAGCAACAATTGGTTCACGATAAAAGTAACGGTTGGAAAACCTTTGGGGGTGCCCTATTAGGTGGTGTTATTGGCAACCAGTTTGGTGGTGGCAGCGGTCGCACAGTAGCGACTATTTTAGGATCAGTGATTGGTGGTAATGTTGCGCATAATCAGCAACAGACACAACGCTATGAAAACCTCCAATTAGTTGAACTGCTAATACAAGTAGAAAGTGGTGAGCAATTTATGGTGGTACAAGACAACGATCCCGCTATGCGTTTTCACCAAGGTGATAATGTGCGTCTTATTTATTTAACTAATAACACAGTCCGCGTAGATAGCGCTTATTAGAGTCTATTTATGTTTCGAGCTTAATTATTAAAGTTCCAACAAAAAACCTAACTTAGGTCGCTAAGTTAGGTTTTTTTAATGTATTCACTTTTATTTATTAAGCGGGTTCTTTTGCCCAAAGCTGCTCGTTTTCATGCATTTCATATAAACCATGTGCACGGTTAATCAGTAAATTTGCAAAATCAGCTTGGGTTTTATCTCGCGCACCCGCGGTAATAATTTGATCGGCCTTTAACTGCCACTGCAGTGAAAAATAACGCATTGCATCGCGTGCATCTTTTGCTGCAGACGCTTCAGCATGATCAGTTGGTAAACGACCGGTGATCACCCAGTAGCTTTTACCGTTTTGCGCTTTAAATTTCCAAAGCGCACATAAAGGCGCTAAAAAGCGACTTTCTTTTTCAAGCAATGTTTTGGGCATAATGCCTTTTTCAGCTAAATGCTTTTGCGCATTTTGAAAGCATTCGCGCTGCCATTGAATTTCTTGTTGCTGAAGTTCAGCTTGCTGCTCTGGTGTTAATGGTTTTTGTTCTTGTTGCTGCATTTTAATAACCTTTTTACTTCTTTGTTTACACTTTAAGGGCATAACAAATAAGGCGCAAGCATAAATAGCGTGCTTAACACCTTATTCGCAGCTGTTTGCTGGGTTTTTAAGCAAACCGATTATTTTATGTTGTGATCAAACGACCCCACATCACCGGGGAACACCACTGGCGATTCAACACCCTGTTTATTCACGCTAGCAACGCCAAAATAGTAGTTATCAATAACCACATTTTTAAGCGTAAACTCGCTAACATTATCAACCCATTGGCTGTATTGCCATTGTGGCTCACTCGTATAGCGCCAGTAAATTTTGTAACCGGCAATATTTTTATCTTCCGATGGTTGCCAAGAAAGTGTGGTACTGGCGCGTACGGCACCACTAATTTTCACTTCTTTCGGTGGCGCTGGTGCCCATGCCATTGACGCTAGGCTCACCGCATTCAATGACGTGAGTTTTGCGGCGTAATCAAAATCAACCCCATCGATGGTATCACCGTACACTATGCCATTTTCGGTGCGTAGGTCTTGATGTTGACGGTCGTAATGCTCGTTAGTTTCCATTATACGTACAGCCGCAAAGCCCGCATCATTAAATGGGCGATGATGCCCTCCTCGAGCAAATCGGTCGAGTCTGTATACCAGCATAGTGTCTAAATTTTCAATGTACTTATCGGCAATGGTGTCTATGTAACGCGCTAAATTACGACTCGCTGAGTCAACTTCGCCACCTGTAAAACGACGAGTACGCGCTTGCTCTTTGGTTTCAACCACTCGCGTCCCTTCTGAAAAAATGCGTGCAGTGGTGTTATCGGTTACGCCATTAATACCGGTAATATTACCAATCATGTCGTTATTTAAAACACCATGAACCTGCCAATTATTTTTTTGCGCATAAGCGGTTAAAATTTTACCGCCAAATAAACCTTGCTCTTCACCTGAGAGCGCCGCGTAAACAACCGAGCCATTAAATGTATATTTCGATAAAACACGCGCTGTCTCAATAACACCGGCAATCCCTGAAGCGTTATCGTTTGCACCTGGCGCATCGCTGGTAAAATCCATTACATCACTAACGCGCGAGTCTATATCACCCGACATCATCACCATACGATTAGGCTCAATGCTGCCGCGCTGAATCGCAATTATGTTAACCACTTCTACAGGGTTAGGAATGCGCTTTTCTCCCGAAATGGTTTGTTTTACCTCTATTATTTCTAAGCAGCCACCACATTGTGCCGAAATCGCTTCAAATTCTTTTTTAATCCAACGCCTTGCAGCGCCAATACCACGTGTATCAGACTTAGTCTCTGATAGCGTATGTCGCGTACCAAAACTCACCAGCGTTTGAATATCACTCTCAATACGCTGCGCCGAAATTTCTTGTGCAATTTTATGCAATGATGCTTGTTGTGTAGACTCGCCAGCAAAGCTTGTAAGCGTTACAGAGCATAATGATGTCAACACACCATACTTTATAAGTCGATTAACTAACTTTAAACCTAAATAAGACATCGCATTGTTATCCTCATAATGAATGCTACCAACATGACAGCAGAAACCAATAACCGCAAACCTTTTGAGATAGACACTAAAAATCACACGCTTAATTACAGATTATTAACACCTTGAATTTTACTTACAATTTAACCCTCACCAAACAAGTCCTCTGTTCAAGCACACTATTTTAATAAAAATAATCACTTATACTGTTTTGACCGTATATAGTGCTAAACAAAATTAATCAGCTATCATTTTATAAAGGCTAATTTAATCAATAAGGTGCTGAAATAACATGAAGAAACACGAAAAATTACCAGATGATCATGTTGATCCCCTGATTTACTAAATCCGGTTATATTTAGGCTCTAGCTCGCTGCCCGTTGAACTGGTTATTGCTACCGCATTGATGGTTGTGGCGTGTAAAATTATTGTCCTCGATTTAAAATTAGTGACCTCAGAGCAAATTGTTGGCCTGGCGTTAGTTACTTTAGCACTGGATATATCGTATTGGCTGGTAAAAAATAAAACCGGCCACACTAAGCTATAAACGGTTAACTCAACTTGAGTTAACCGACGCACACCTCATTCCCACTGCGCCTTTGTGTTTTACAATGGTATAATGGGACATCTTTATAAATATTTAATTAAGCAGTTAATATGTATCGACTATTTGAACGGATGACTAAACCGTTCCCAGAGCGTTCTCCATCTCAGCCTCCTAAAACCCTTTTTGCATTTTGTCGTCACTACACCAAAGGCATGGAACTGTCGTTAGTGCTTATGTCGCTCAGTGCCGCATTACTCGCTATTTTAGAGGTGTCTTTATTTAGTTATATGGGCCAACTGGTTGACTGGCTTGGCGAGTACACACCTGAAGAGCTGTTTTCGCAGCAACAATCCGCGTTAATAAAAATGGGGTTAATGCTTTTAGTCGTCATGCCTGTAGTGGTGTTTTTTAGATCAGCTATTTTACACCAAGCGCTATTGGGGAATTACCCTATGTCGATTCGTTGGTTGGCACACCGTTATTTACTGCGTCAAAGTGTCAGCTTTTATCAAAACGAATTTGCTGGGCGTATCGCTACAAAAGTATTACAAACCTCATTAGCAGTACGTGAGTCAGTCACTAAGTTACTTGATGTACTTATGTACATTGCTGTTTACTTTGGCTCAATGGTGTTTTTAGTGGCCGCCTCAGACTGGCGTTTAATGTTGCCATTATTAGTGTGGTTAGCATTGTATATTTGCGTGCAAATTTACTTTGTACCCCGATTAAAAAGTATTGCAAGTTCACAAGCTGATGCACGCTCAGAAATGACCGGCCGTATCGTCGACAGCTACACAAATATTTCAACCATTAAGCTGTTTTCTTACACTCAACGCGAAGAACAATACGCTAAACAAAGTATGGATGTATTTTTACAGCCTGTTTATAAACAAATGCGCTTGGTCACCAGCTTAAACGTGGTTATTCAAAGCTTAAACTATTTGTTAGTGTTTTCGGTAGCAGCTGTGTCTTTGTATTTATGGTCGTTAAGCGCCATTAGTGCAGGAGCGATTGCCGTGGCATTGAGTTTATCATTAAGGCTCAATGGCATGGCCCAATGGATCATGTGGGAAATTAGCAGCTTGTTTGAAAACATTGGCACCGTGGCTGATGGCATGCGCACCCTTTCTTATCCTATTGCGGTGGATGACAAACCAGAAGCCGAAACGTTACAGGTCACCCAAGGGGCAATCGACTTTAATAATGTACATTTTAACTACGGTAAAGCCGCGAATGAAAATAACCGTGGCCCCGTAATAAACGGATTAAACTTAAACATTAAACCCGGTGAAAAAATCGGCTTAGTGGGTCGCTCTGGCGCGGGTAAATCCACATTAGTTAACTTGTTGCTGCGTTTTTACGACACCGACAAAGGCAGCATTAGTATTGATGGCCAAAATATTACGGATGTAAGCCAAGAAAGCCTTCGCCGCTATATTGCTATGGTTACCCAAGATACATCCCTACTACATCGCTCAGTAAAAGATAACATTTTATACGGCAGACCCGATGCCACAGAAGCCGAAATGCTCGATGCGACTAAGCAAGCCAAAGCCCTTGATTTTATAACCGATTTAGAAGACAGCAAAGGCAACAAAGGCTTTGATGCGCAAGTTGGCGAACGAGGGGTCACCCTGTCAGGCGGTCAGCGCCAACGTATTGCTATTGCACGCGTGCTACTTAAAAACGCGCCAATCCTCATACTTGATGAAGCCACCAGCGCTTTAGACTCAGAAGTCGAAGCGGCTATTCAAGCAAGCTTAGATGATTTAATGACAGGTAAAACAGTAATCGCCATTGCCCATCGATTATCGACCATTGCACAAATGGACAGACTCATCGTGCTTGATGAAGGCGGCGTTGTAGAGCAAGGCAGTCACGATGAATTAATTGCCCAAGGCGGCATTTATGCTGCTCTTTGGGCACATCAAACCGGCGGCTTTATTGGCGTTGAGTAATTAAACTAATTGAGGGCGGGCTATTATAGCCCGCTCTTGTTTGCTAAAATTAAACTTATTCTTTGATTTTAAAGCTATTTATAGTTATTTAGTCGAATTTTATAGTCTACCTCTTGCCCTACTGTTTTTTAAATGCCACATTCGCGACTGACTTTTTATCATTCATCAAGCAATTCACCATGTCATTTTTAAGCAAACATAAATACACCCTCTATGGGGTGTTCGCTATTTTACTTTGGAGCAGTTTAACTGCCTTTATTCGTGATTTATCAGAATTATTCAGCCCAATTGGCGGTGCTGCTTTAATTTACAGCGTCAGTGCGATTTTTTTAATACTAGTCATGGGTGTACCAAGGCTAAGCAATTACCCAAAACGCTATTTAGTCTTTGGTGGCAGCTTATTTGTTATTTACGAAATGTGTTTAGCGTTATCCCTCGGCTTTGCAAATAGTCGCCAACAAGCGTTAGAAATGGCAATTATTAACTACCTTTGGCCAGCGTTAACCATTTTATTTTCGATTATTGTTAACCGCACTAAAGTAAGCGTATTAGTCTACCCGAGCATACTGATTGCATTTTTAGGCGTTGCATGGTGTATTGCAGGCAACAGTGGTTTATCTATGGCTGTATTAACCGCTAATATTAGCGACAACCCATTGCCCTACTCTATGGCGTTTGCAGCAGCGTTTATTTGGGCTGTGTATTGCAGTGTAACGGTTAAACTTAGCGAGGGTAAAAATGCCATTAGTGTATTTTTTGCAGCCACGGCAATCTCTTTATGGATAAGTTACGGACTGAGTAATGAACCCAGCTTTGAGTTTAACGTATATTCTAGTTTTACTTTATTGCTGGCAGGGGTGGTTATTGGTGGAGGTTACGCACTATGGAACCAAGCAATAATTGGCGGTAACCTAGTGTTGTTAGGCACCTTGTCTTACTTTATTCCTGTATTGTCTACGCTATTTGCCTCTATTTACTTATCACTATCGCTCACCAACGCATTTTGGCAAGGCGTAGTATTAGTTACATTAGGCTCATTAATGTGTTTTATGGTGACCCGAAAAACAAAGCCAGCCCAATAAAATAAGTAAGCGAAAAGCTAGGGACTGTCTGCTTTTCGCTTTAATCATTTAATTAGCTTGCTAATCGCAGTCCTAACAGCACTAACATCACAATGTTTGCAATCACACCGATTAAAAAGAAGTAACTACGCGGGCTGGGGTTTTTCTCTGTGGCAATGGCGTAATACAGTACCATATGAATTAAACGTGCAATAACGTAAACCCAAATACAGATTGCAAAAACCGAACTGTGATAATTCATCACAAAGGCAAATAAAACCGTTCCTATAAATAACGCACTGTTTTCTAATGTGTTATGAAAGGTGCGATGCGCTCTAAATATAAAACTCTCATGAGATAGGTCTTTATCAATTTTTCCTGGTACAGCCCCAGGCTGTTTGGCTTTACTAAACGTCGCCACTGCCCACTGAACTAACATCATAATTAAATATAAATAAAATGCTATAAACGCTGAATGTGCTATATCGGTCATTGTTTAATCCTTTGTGTTGTTATTAGAGTAGTAGTTACAGCAACTATCAAGCCAAAGATAAGCCACTGATGTATATAGCAATTACTTTTTAGTAAAATAATTTTTTGTAATAGATTCATTCTTTATATAAAACTTACTCTATCACAGCGTCTTAGTATTTTTTAGAGTCTGAGCGCAACTTAAAACCAGTACCAATTACGTATTTTATAATTTTTATTTTAGCATTTATTCTAAGTGTTGTTTTATGGTGTTACTGATAACGGAACGGTAAAATGAATATGATGAATAAAATAACCAAACGCTTGGTAACCTTAGCGCTATTGAACTGTGTATCAGCGCCCGCTTTTTCAGCTCAATATGAAATCGAAAAAGGTGAAAACTTGGCTAAGTTGGCACAATACAAAGACGTAGCCACCATTAAACGCAATTTCGCAAAAAAATAGCGCTTAATTACAGTGTATTAAACGCTGATCTTATACAAACGCTAAGCCAATATAAACTGGTTTTGAATGCGGATCAGCTACCGTCTTTAGGTATGCACACACAACAAAATACTCGTTTAGCAAACAACGCGTTACAACAACTGAAAGGTTTACCACTTAACCCAAGACTAAACTAAGTCAAACCCATTCGCTTAATAATTATTGCGGATGGTATCACTCCCCCATACTTCAACAGCCACCCATTAGCGCTTTAACGTTAACGGGTGGCTTTATCTTAAAGTGATTTTTTGAAAACACGCGTTATATTTAATACCAATCTGCTTGGATATGGGATCTATTTTAACGATAAGAAAATTGCTCTATAACTAGGCAAAATTTTTGATATCTAGTTGTTCTAAATGAAAAATTTTTAACAACGTTATAGGGTGATTTAATTCGTTAAATTGTTCAAATATTTATGCAGGTTGGTATATTACCCTAACCTTGCGCCACTGATTTACGAAAGCGCATTAATGCAACAGTAAAAAACACACTGCCAATAACAGTTAATGCTAAAAAGTAAGGCCAAACTACATCCCACCCTGCTCCTCGGTATAAAATAGCTTGAGCAAATTTTACAAAATGCGTTGTTGGCGCCAATAACATAATATTTTGCACCACCTCAGGCATACTTTCACGCGGCGTAACACCGCCAGAGAGCATTTGTAATGGTAATAAAATTAAGATCATCAGTAACCCGAGTTGCGGCATGGTGCGCGCCTGTGTGCCTAACAATATACCCAGCGATGTGGTCGCAAATAAATGAATAGCAACGCCAAATAAAAATAAGCCTGGCGAGCCATGAATAGGCACTTGTAACAAACCTTCGATCACAATAAATAATGAAAACGCAGTTAGTAATAAAATCACTAACCCATTGGCCCAAATTTTCGCCATCACTATTTCAAAGGGGCTTAACGGCATCACTAATAAATGCTCTAATGTGCCGTGTTCGCGTTCACGGATCACCGCGGCGCCAGTTAAAATAATCGAAATCATTGTGATCACGTTCATTAATTCCATCACGCTACCAAACCATACACTTGTCATGTTTGGATTAAACATAATGTGCGCCGATTGCTTTATTGGCAGTGAATAAACGGTTCGATAACCTTGCACAAACTCATTTACTTCGCCGTTAATAATGGTTTGAATATAGTTATCACCAATAAATGCTTGCGACATGCGCGTAGCATCTATATTTACTTGAATTGTAGGTTGCTTAGCTGCAAGTACATCACGCTCAAAATAAGGCGGAATATTAAGCACAAAAGTATAGCGGCCATTATCCATAGCTGAGTCAACATCGCTTAATGAAATACTGTCTGGCGTTTTAAAGTAAGGCTCATAAAAGGCATTAATAATACGCTTAGATAATTGCGATTGGTCGTGATCAACAACTGCAATCGGCGCATTATTTAACTCTATCGACGTGGCTGAAGCCACCACATAAATCAACCCAGTAAAAGCAAAAAAAACAAATAGCAGTAAAACCTTATCACGCCATAAACTACGCAACTCTTTAATACCTAAATTAACAATATTTCCGTGACGTTGCATGGCTATTTGTCCTGCTTTGGAAGTAAAAATACACTGGCCAGAGTCAGCACAGGTATAAAAGCGAATAAAGGCAGTAGCTGGGCTGATAAATCAGAAAAATTAAGCGCTTTATTAAAGACCCCTCGACACGCCTCTAAAAAGTAGGTAGTCGGAAACAGTTTGCCAATAATAGCGCCAAACCCTTCTAAGGAAGAAACAGGGTCAATTAGCCCACAAAAGTTAACGGCAATCATTAACACAACCACCGTAGTGGCTGCCAATGCTGAAATTTGTGTTTTTGTAAAAGCCGAAATTAACAGCCCAACTCCGGTAGTCGCTGTAACGTATAATAATGCAGCCAAACTAAGCGCCCAAAAGCTGCCTTTTAGCGCCACACCAAACACAGTAATAGCAAGTGCGACTAAGCCAAAAAAGCTGATCATACTCACTAAAATGTAAGGCAGCTGTTTGCCAATAATAAATTCCAGCCGGTTAACCGGTGTTACATATAAGTTTATGATTGAACCCAACTCTTTTTCCCGCACTACGCCAAGCGCCATCAATATCGCAGGAATAAATACTAATAGCAGTGGAATAACCGCCGGCACCATGGCCTCAATGCTTTTAAAATCTTGGTTATAACGATAGCGAGATTCAATATTAGCTGGCACTAAGTTTGGTACTTGTGCATAAGTGCGCAAAGATAAGTTGGTTAAATAGCTGTAATACAAGCCGCTCATATAACCATTAATCGTTTCTGCCCTAAACGGCATAGAACCATCAATCCACACTACAATTTCAGGTTTACGGCCGCGTTTAAATTGCTGAGCAAAGTTAGGTGGAATTTCAACGGCCACGCTTAACTCACCACTTCGCATTCGTTTATCAAGCTCTTGCGGGCTTTTAATATCTGCTCTTTGAATAAAGTAACGTGAACCTGCCATATTTTGAATGTAGTTGCGGCTCTCGGGCGATTGGTCTTGATCTAGTACCGCAAAGCTTAAATCTTCAACATCAAATGTAATGCCGTAACCTAAAATAAACAGTAAAATTATCGAGCCCAGCAAAGCAAACGTTAGGCGAATAGGATCGCGCCATAACTCTAGCGTTTCGCGATGCGCATAACCAAATAACCGCAACAAACTAAATGCGGGGTTAATGTTATTTTTACAAGTAGCGGGCGCTGAATCCAATGCTTTGGTTTTATCCGTTATCGATGCTTGTATCGCCGAGCTTGCTCCGGCTGCATTTACCGCCTCTTCTAAATATTCAATAAAGGCAGCTTCTAGTGTGTCGGTATTACGCGCTTGGCACAGTGCAGCTGGCGTATCGCTGGCAAGTATTTTACCTGCATGCATTAACGAAATTCTATCGCAACGTGCCGCTTCATCCATAAAGTGAGTCGAAATAAAAATAGTCACGCCTTGTTCGCGCGAAAGCTCAATGAGTAGCTGCCAAAAGTCATCCCTCGCAACGGGGTCTACCCCCGATGTGGGCTCATCAAGTATGAGCATTTCAGGGCTATGTACTACCGCAACAGCAAGCGATAAACGCTGGCGAATACCTAAGGGCAAATCGGTAGGAAAATCGTCACTGTATTTTTTAAGGTTAAACCGAGTAATTAAATCTTTAACGCGCGGCTCTATTTTCTCTGCAGGCAAGTGAAATAAACGCGCATGCAATACCAAGTTTTGCTTCACTGTAAGCTCGTTATAAAGCGAAAACGCTTGTGACATAAAACCAACGCGTTTGCGGCTTTCGATGTTATTGGCATCGACCTTTTCACCAAACAATTTTGCTTCGCCACTAGTTGCCGGTTGTAACCCCGTAAGCATTTTCATTGTGGTGGTTTTTCCACAGCCATTTGAGCCTAAAAAGCCAAAAATTTCACCTTGTTCAATACTCAAGCTCACCTTGTTAACGGCGGTAAAATCACCAAATGTTTTACATAATCCATTTGCTTCTATAGCGAACTGAGTTGTGATTATGTCTTGTTTACGAGGTGGCACAACTAACCGCTGATGATCATGGCGCTTTTCTTCAGGAAGTAATGCTATAAACGCCTCATCAAGCGATTCTTTATTCGTTTGCGTTTTTAGGTTTTGTGGGCTGCCCGTACCGATTACTTTTCCATCATCCATAGCGACTAGCCAATCAAAATCATCGGCTTCTTCCATGTAGGCGGTCGCAACCAGTACGCTCATCTGTGTATTTTCAGCGCGAATACTGTTTATTAATTGCCAAAATTGACGACGTGATAACGGATCAACCCCGGTTGTTGGCTCATCTAAAATTAATATTTGAGGGTCATGGATCAGTGCGCAGCACAAACCGAGTTTTTGTTTCATCCCGCCAGAGAGCTTTTCTGCGGGGCGATCGGCAAATGCCTCTAAGCCTGTACTTTTTAAAAGGTTATTAATTCGTTGTTTTCGCTCGGCTTTATTTTGAGAAAATAGACGACCAAAAAAATCTATATTTTCAAACACAGAAAGTGTTGGATACACATTTTTGCCAAGTCCTTGAGGCATGTAAGCAATGCGTGGCGACACCGTATTACGAAAACCACTGCTGCGCATATTGCCGTTTAATACCTCAACCTCCCCCTCTTGAATCGCCCTTGCCCCTGCGATAAGTGCCAGCAAGCTTGATTTTCCTACGCCATCAGGGCCTATAAACCCGACCATTTTCCCGGCAGGTAATGAAATACTAATGTTGTCAAGCACGCGATTATTAGCATAGCGATGGCTCACCTTAGTAAGCCTAACCACACTTTCACTTGATGGCTGTTGAATGTTTTTATCGTCGTTATCCATTATTCAGGCACTCGTACCTGTAATGACGTAGGCCAATTTTTTTCAGGCGCTAACAACACATAAGCAAGCCCTGGCACCCCTGTTTTTACTTGTTTGATATGATCTTTTAATAACTGCGAGTCGAGCTTTACCTTAACTCTAAACATCAGTTTATCGCGCTCGTTTCGGGTTTCTACCGATTTAGGGGTAAATTGCGCCTGTGCAGATACAAACGTCACTTTAGCCGGTAATGTATACTCGGCAATAGCATCAATAACAATGCGCGCTTGTGAGCCTATTGTTACCTTGCCCGCTTGCGCTGTTGGTAAATATATACTCATATAAACATCGGTTAAATCCAATAACGATAAAACCTTACCACCACTGCCAAGCACTTCGCCAGGTTCAGCTAATCGATACAATATGCGTCCATTGATTGGTGCTGTGAGCGTGCTGTCGGCTATGTTGCTTTGTAATCGCTCAATACGTGCCTGCGCTGCTTCTATTTCAGCATCCGACTGCACAACTTTTACGTTTGCCGCGGTTAAAGCAGCTTGCGCAATAGCAGAGGTGGTTCGTTGTTGATCAACCACTTCTTTTGAAATATGGCCTTTTTCCAATAATTTTGCAGAGCGGCGCAATTCAGTTTGTGCAAAATTAAGCTCACTTTTATGCTGCTCTACAATCGCTAATGCGTATTTACGAGACTCATTAGCAACACGAAGCCCCGCCTCAGCTTCACGTAACTGTGCATTTAAATCATCAGTGTCAATAACCGCTAACGTTTGACCCGCTTTGACCATATCGCCTTCTTGCACCATAACGTCAACTAAGCGGCCCGGTAATTTTGTAACAATATCGTACTCAGTCGCTTCAATTCGCCCATTTCCATAGGCAACACTGTTAGGGAGTTGTTCAGCAAATGATGTAGGCTGCAAGGTTTGCCAAGCATACCAGCCAGCCCCCCCCACAATGACCAAAACAGCGAGCTTACTCAAAGATTTGAACGTTGATTTAATTGTCATGTGCTAAAACTCCATGTATGTATAAAGTAATGTAAGTGAGGGTAGTCAAGGTAAAAATTTTTATGATACAGCACGCTATTTGTTATATTAAAGCAACCCTGCCTTGAAAGTACAACATGGGTAGTTGTAATAAGCAATTTAAACGAACTTAAAAATCCAGCGTCACTAATCTACCATCCTCACCGCTAATAAAGATGATGTGGATCAATATAAATTAGAGTTAATGCACTATTTATTAGTGATTTTTTAAAACAGCAGGATAAAAGAAAGGGATAACATCAACGCATCTACTGAGCGCCTTAATATTAATTATGTCAGCGGCAGATTAGCTTATAATTTTTAGTAACAAAATCCGTCACGACCTTAATGCTAAGCTAATCAATACAACGCCATGATCGGTGCTTAAATCATCACGCTCAAATTCAGGGTTAATTAAATGACGATCGTAAGTATGGTACTGGCTCACCTCAAAAAAGCTGTCGTCGTAACTTGAGTCAAACTCGCAAGATAGCAAAATGTAGTCAAGCACTGAGCTGCTCGCGCCAATATAATGGGTAGGCTTTCGCTTTAAATCTACTTTATTTTCATTATTTTGATTAGCCGAATTTAATTGCGACCTTGTAAATAACTGCCACGCGTCGTTAAGGCAATATTTTGCAAGGTAAGTTTTACTGTCAAACGTCGGGGCAAAACGCAGCGTATTAGTTAACAAATGGCTTAATACACCATCGGCTAAGTTGTTATTAAAATCGCCCATTAAAACTATTGGGTTTTGTGCAGATTCGCGGCGTGCAATGATGTCTATCATCAGCAATGTAGCCTCACTGCCGCGCTGAATTGTTGAGCCCCAACTCCCTGCTATATCGGCTTTTAATAGCTCGATAATGTTTTTTTCGGGTGTGAGATCTTGGTTTTGCTCATCGAGCTCTATCATTGAGCGTTTAGACTTAAAATGCACCACATAGCAATCGGTATTGCCGATATGCGGTAAGGTTATTGTAGCTCTAAGCACCTTTCGGCTAAATGTAAAATCCTCAGTTAAGCCAAGAGTTTTAGCAAGCTCATGGTCATGCTCAACACTCGCCACTTCAACGATGGGATATTTAGCAGCAAGCGCTACTACAGGGCGTTTGTAAATAAAGTCGTCGATTACCTGGGGCTCATCTACCACGGCAAAGTACGCATAACCTTGCTCTTTAACTAATTCTTTAAGCGACTTAATACTAAATACTTCTTGAAAGCCAATCACATCAGGCTGATGCTCGGTTAAGTAATTTACAAGCCAACGCTGCTTTTTAGCCCACTGCTCTGCGGTGTATATGCGTTCAAATTCATAATAGGCATTAGGCGGCTCGAGGTAATTAAACAAATTAAAAGTAGCAATTTTAAGGCTCGTATCAGTAATAACCGAATCGTCTGCTGTGGTGTTTAACGATGTTTTAGTGTGTGATTCAAGGTTGCTGATAAGGCTGCCCTACTTAAAATATTAAAAACGATCATAGCGGGTTATCGCTATAGTAATCTAAGCGGTGAAAATTTTTCAATATCAAATTCATAGTGTTAATTTACACTAACTTATCATTTTTTAAGGCACACGGTCATTATGGATTAATCAAACTTCGGCACTAAATTTACTCAACCTAATGGTATTACTCAGTTAATTGAAGATTTAGGCGATGCTAAAAACAGTAACAATCCAAATATTGTTATGCTCGGTGGTGGTAATCCGACCTTAGTGCCTGAGGTTAATAATTTATTATCAATGAGTTACAAAAGTTTGTTGTGAATAATACACTTTCCAACGTATTCAGACTTTACGATGGCCCTGCGGGTAATGGCAGCCAAGCCAATTTTTTTGTTATTCAATCTGTTAGCTGGCAGTATGCCTGATTGGAAGCCATAAAAAGGTTTTATTTCCGCTGGCACCTGATATGTAGGCTATGCAGATCAAAGCTTAACAGACGATATGTTTGTAGCAACAAAGCCCGATATCGAAATTTTAAATACTGAAAGTGGCTCAAACCAATTTAAATATATCATTAAATTTAAAGCTGTTGAGCAAGTATTAGCAAGCGACAGCAGCATTAGCGTACTGTGTGTCTTGCCCTACTAACCCTATAGGTTATGTCATCACTGATGAAGAAGTACAGCATCTCGATTTATTAGCTAACCTGAGCTGCACATAAGAAATGGAACTAAATGCCCTTGCGGTGATCAGATCTTTCGACCAAGAAACATAAGATTACCGAGGCAAGGGCATGAATAATTTAGATGCAATTTACCTAGATGTCGATGATTTTTGTTTATTGTTTGAACCTCAATGGCTTAAACACCTAATAGAATCAGGTGAAAAGCAACGCATTAAGCCATCTCGACTATCCTCTAGCGAAGTGATGACTATATTAATTGCTTTTCATCAATCAGGTTATCGCGATTTTAAAACTTACTACACCAAATTTGTTTGTCAGTATTGGCGACATTATTTTCCTGATTTAGTCAGTTATACACGTATGTTGAAGTTACTTCAGGCCACGTTACCTGCTCTGTGTAGCTATCTGAAGCAGCGCTTTGATAAACCAACAGGCATTGCATTTATCGATTCCACTTCTCTCAAGGTGTGTCACAACATGCGTATTCCTCGCCACCAAGTTTTCGCGGGAGAAGCCAAACGAGGCAAAGGAACAATGGGCTGGTTTTATGGCTTTAAACTTCACCTCATCATGAATGATGAAGGTGGTTTATTAGCTGTAAAAGTGACAGCTGGGAATGTTGATGATAGACAGCCGGTATTACTGTTATTTATTGATTGTATTAATTTTGTGCAAACGCGCCCCCCCCCCTTTAAATTTATATATAAGTTGGTATGCTACGCGACCTTTTTTAACATATGATTATCATCAAAAGGGTTTGCCAAGGGGCGGCTATCGCTGCAAGGCACTTTATATAAGTGGCAGCAATAATACAGGCATCGCGTTATAAAACGTTAGATGTAACTTTAAATAGCAATATGCAAAAGTACTATTAAGGTCAATTATGCGATTAGGACCAGGACTACTCGTCACCGCTGCCTTCATTGGACCAGGGACTATTACGACTGCCAGCGTGGCAGGTGCAAACTTTGGTTTTGCACTAATATGGACATTACTGTTTTCAGTTATTGCCACCATATTATTACAATCTATGGCGGCGCGCCTTGGCGTAGCCACCGGGCAAGATTTAGCGCAAGCGCTAAGAGCTCACATTGAAACGCCCCTATGTAAATCTCTCGCTATATTTTTAGTGATCAGCGCCATTGGAGTAGGTAGTGCCGCCTACGAGGCTGGCAACCTTAGCGGTGCCAGCATGGGATTAATTGAAATATTTCCTCATGTTAATGCCCTGCTTTGGACGCCACTCATTGCATTTTTAAGTGCGGTGTTACTTTACAGCGGTAAACACAAAGTTGTTGAAAACGCGCTTATTTTATTAGTGATTTTAATGAGCCTAGTGTTTATCTCTACGTTAGTTATGGCTGCTCCCTCGCTGAATGATGTGTTAGCAGGCTTTATTCCTAGTATGCCTGAGGGTTCAATTACCACGGTATTGGCATTAGTGGGCACCACCATTGTGCCGTATAACTTATTTTTGCACTCCGGCGTACTCGCTGCTAGACACGACAGTAAAAGTGATAAGCAAAAAGTTATTAAGAAAACTAATGTAGATACGGGTGTGTCTATCACCTTAGGTGGCGTGATCACGCTGGCAATTTTATCAACCGCGTCAGTGGCATTTTATGGCACAGATGCAGGGCAAATTAGCGCTGCCAACATGGCGGTACAACTTGAGCCATTACTTGGCGATGCTGCCCATTACTTTTTTGCTACTGGCTTATTTGCAGCAGGTTTAACCAGCGCAATTACAGCCCCCCTTGCCGGTGCGTATGCAGTATGTGGCATGTTAGGTTGGTCAAATAAAATGGATAACATCCGATTTAAAAGTGTCGCCATTGTTATTTTATTATTTGGTGCAGCCGTGGCGTCTCTGGGTTTAGACCCTGTTGCCGTGATAATTTTTGCCCAAGCAGCTAATGGCCTATTACTGCCTATTGTCACCACTTACCTTGTGTGGCTGGTTAACCAAAAATCAGTAATGGGCAAATACACCAACTCAATGTTGGTAAACTTGCTTACTTTACCGGTGTTAGTGCTTATTTTTGGCTTAAGTGGTTACAAGCTGTTTAGTTTGATTTTTTGATATCAAGACGCAATTTATACACACAAAAGCCGCTATATTAATAGCGGCTTTTTACATTGCAGACCAATACTGACTTAAAAGCCGCGATGCGCTGCCTTGTGCTTATTTTCCTTAATGAATTTTGCAAATACATAACCCCCTACTGCACCTGCACATAATTGCGCATAAAAACCCCAACCTCTTGCGCCTGCAATAATAGTAATATTCATAATAGATTCAATCGCAATTAACGCCGTTGCAAACGCCACCACACCAGCAATAACAAATAGTTGTGTACCTTGCTTGTTCATTTTTTTAGCAATAAACCAAGTAACCAAAAACGCGATAGCAAGTGCAACCGCAATAATAGCGCCATAGGTCGGTAGCAAGCCGAGCCAATCTTCAAGGGTTAAGTTAACACGATCATTAAAGCCCACTACAACACCTACATTAACTAATTGATTGACAACGTATTGACTATGAAACAAGCTAGCAAGAGTGAATGTTAGTAACCAAGAAACTAAAAATGACGGGAATATACGTGTTAAAAACTGCATGGTTATCTCAACTTAAAATAAAACTTTTTCCTTACACTAGCAAAGGCTTGCAGGGTAAACAATCTCTATATTGTATTACGCTACTGTCACTTTTAGCGTTTTCTTGTCACGCCAGTGCCGAGTTACCAACACAGCAATATACTGCTAGTACTTTAGCAACAGGGCTCAATTCACCGTGGAGCATGGTTAAACTCCCAAACAATACCTGGTTAATCACCGAGCGTGATGGCCATGTTGTTATCATTAAAAACAACCAACAAACCCGAGTTAAAATAAACTTCGAGGGCTTATACGTTGCAGGGCAAGGTGGTTTACTTGATGTAGTGCTTTCGCCAAATTACAGTGAATCAAAAGAAATTATATTCACTTACGCCCAAGGTGAGCTTGATGCAAACAGGCTAGTAATAGCCAAAGCCACGTTTGATGGTGCGCAATTTTCAACGCCAAAAATTATTTATAAAGTAGTCACCGATAAAGGCACACCGCAGCATTATTCTGGCCGCGCGCTTGTGTTGCCGGATAACACCTTATTATTTTCAAGTGGCGATGGCTTTGACTACCGTGAGCAAGCACAGGTTATTACCAGTCAACTTGGCAAAACATTACGCATAAACTTAAACGGCACAATACCAAGCGATAACCCGTTTATTAGCCACAAAAACGCTAACGCGCATGCCATTTATTCACTCGGGCACCGTAACTTGCAAGGCTTGGTTTATGATTACGATACCAAGCAAATTATTAGTCACGAACACGGCCCTGCAGGCGGTGACGAGCTTAACTATTTAACGGCTGGCACCAATTACGGCTGGCCAGTAATCACCAACGGTGACGATTATTCACAAGCACGTATTTCCCCCTTTAGAGACTACCCCGGAATGGCTCAACCAACCATAGATTGGACGCCCTCAATCGCCCCATCAGGCATGGCATATTATGGCGCTAACCATGCAGCCTTCCCTTCACTGCAACGTCACGTGCTTATTACTACATTGGTCGATAAAAAGCTCTACAGTGTAAATTTAGCGAATGGTGAATACACCCAGACTCATATTTTCCCAGAAGCCACAGGCAGGCTCAGAGATGTGTTTGTCACTGCTGAAGGTAATGTGGCGATATTAACGGATGGAAAAGAGGCAAAGCTGATGTTGTTTAAAGCAAATTAATTTACAAAGAGGATAAGAGACGCTGCGCTTTTAGAGCACAATAGCGGCTTGAATTAAGCCGCTTTGAAAAATTTAAGTTCTGATATCTGAAGTCAAGATTTGACCCCATTTAGTTTACATATGGAGTCAGGTTTTAAGCTTTTAGGTGTTTACCAGATAAGAAGCAATGACATTTAAAGCCGTTTTACCTTTGACTATTTCACATTCAGTTATAGCTAGTTCCGTGTCTTCTGATATTTTTAGCCAATCACTCCAATCACAGTTTTTTATTGCATTAAAATGCACAAAATATTCTTTATGATTTATACATTCTGCAAATAAAAAATTAGTTTTCCCTCCTTTGGGATTTGAAGCCACATGCTTAACATGAACAAGTGTGTGGTCACCTGATATTTCATTAACATCAATCGCATCATTAAAGGATGACTGTGAATATGATTTCCAATGCCTATTTAAAATAAACGGATTGCCTTTAATAGTTATTTCAATGAAAGCTGAAACTATAAATTTTATGTCGTTAGCGTCTTTACTTCTGGATGTATCCACAATATTGATTAAGTGTTTATCACAAAAATTTAAGAGTTGTAAACACTCGGACTCATATGCCTTAACGTAATGATTTTTGCGTAGGCAGTAGTATACCTCTTCTATTATTTTATACCCTTGCCCACATGAGGCTTGTGAATAACCATCAGTCCTAAAAACATCATCTAGTATTTTAGTTGCACTGTTCAAAGAGTTAATAGTTTCATCAAATTCCGTATTTATAATAGCCTCGACTCTACGTTTATAAGCACTAGCACGATAGGTTCCGAATAGAGCTCTAAACACATTTTCTTCTTGCCATTTTTTTGTATAATCCAAGACAGATTGGTAATCGCCATCATATAGATGACTTAAAAAGAAACCTTGATAAATAGTGTCATAAAATGGAATAAGTGAAGAATCTTTTTCAATATATTCCATAACCTCGACTAGTTTTTTATATAAAAACAATGATTTTTCAAAGTTATTTTGATCGAAATAGAAACGAGCCAATAAATAGTTACTAACCATATCATTTGAAAATGTTGTAGCTTTTATATAATAATTTTCTGCTAACCTTTTAAGCTGCATAGTCTCAAGCAGCTTTGCGTAAGATCTTAAGAAAAGGTAGTTTTCCTTGTAATGTTCCTCCTTTTCTTTGAAGCTAGAATACACTTCAGATAACCTTTCGTTTCTTGTGTTGTTTTTTGAGAATCGTAGTTTTGAAAAGTTATTCATTAATAACTTTAAACCATGATCTATATTTGGAGGTATATATTGGAAGTGCCACTCTGGAAGATTCGAGGCCTTTTGTTTGATATCTATTTCATTCGCTAGTGTAACCTGTCTGTTAAGCTTATTTTGTATCTCAGTTCTTATTTCAAGACACTTTGGGTTTATTATAAGTAGATCTTTAATAGAACCATTAATCTCATAAGATTCATTTGTTTCATTTGAACTCCTATTAATCAGTGATGTTCTGGAAAGTTCATTAATGACACTGGCAGCTTCATCGGTATTTATTTCTAAAATATCACAAATTAATTTCCTACTACTTTTTGATTCAATAAATATTAGTTCTAATATCTTAATTGCATTTGTAGATAGAGATTCAATTAAATTACTAAATGAAAAATTTGCTATATTACTTTTAGCTTCATTTATTGAAGTAGGTATCTCTTTTCCTGATAAATAAAGATCTAAGGTCATTTTTATCGCGAGGGGGTTTAAGTGGCAATCTTTAGCTAATTGAGTATATTTTTCTTGCAATAATTCATCACCACCACGATTTTTGTTATATAGGCGTGCTAAGTGAATTGCAGGCTTTTCTTTAAGCTCTTTCAATGTATAAATATATGCATTAGTAATCGATATCCGGCTGGTAACAACAATTTTCCAATCCCTAGGTAGTCGGTCTACGAAATTATGGAACAATTCATCATTATCGCGCAAAATAGTCTCTAAATTATCGATACAGATAATGATTCTCTTGTCTGCAAGCTCTGTTATTGCTTGTTCTATATCGTCAATATATTCGTCAAATATAACTCCTAACTGCTCAGCAATTTGCTTTTCAACTTCAATCATTTCAGAAGATGCATCTAGTTTAACGAACTCACCGTTTTTCCATGTCTCTGTTTTCAACGTAATATAAGAAACAGCATCTACCCACTTGGTTGACTCAGCAGTGGTAACAATATCCTTTAACAAGTCTAAAACTACAGCTGTTTTCCCGTATCCACCTGGCGCTACTATTGCAGCAGTCGATGTTCTTGCACTCATTAACTTTTCTTTTAAATCAGTTAATTCTTTATTACGACCAATTAAACCTGTTATGTCAGACTCAAACTTTACAGGGAGATTATTTGGTATGTTCCAGGTATACTTGCTTTCCCAACCTTCGGGTGGCTCTTCTATAGTTCCTTCTTCCGCAGAGTAAAGAACTGCTTTTATATTTTTAATTCCTATACATTCAAATACAGGGTCAGCTGCTATTGCTGCAACCCTATACCAATAAACATCTAAAAAAGCTCTATTTGGGTGTGCAATTGCATTTCTAATTTCAAACAAGTTTAATTCATGAGCTAGTTTATACAACCGCTTTATAGCCTCTTCCTCTGTTGTATCTTTTGTAGCCTTAATAACTAACTGAAATATATCGTCAAGATATGATTTCTCTAAAGAATCCTTAATTTTAAAATCGTGAGAAATAGAACCATCCAAGGAAATAGAATTCTCATTTTCTAGAACGTAGTTACCTAGCGATTCTTCAATAGTGTAAAGCACCATTGAAGTCTTTCTTTTTGCAATTGTTTTGTTCAAGTTAACTTCCTTATTAAAATACATAATGTTGCACTAAATACCGTTTATGTAAATAAAATATTATATCTGCTATAAATTAATAACTGACAAATATGATAAATATAAATTTTTACCTCGACTTTTATATTTTCAGTGTTTCAAGTACAGCCTAAAACAAAAAAGCCGCTGTTCATTACAAACAGCGGCTTTCTAAAGCTTATAGCTAAAAACTGACAGCTAGTATTTTACGCTTTACCAATCACTTCAAGTCCACCCATGTATGGGCGAAGTACTTCTGGTACGACTACAGAGCCGTCGGCTTGTTGGTAGTTTTCTAGTATGGCAACAAGCGTACGGCCAACCGCTAAACCTGAGCCGTTTAGTGTGTGTAAAAGCTCTGGTTTTTTAGCGCCCTCACGACGAAAACGTGCTTGCATACGGCGTGCTTGGAAATCGACCATGTTTGAACATGATGAAATTTCGCGATAGGTGTCTTGTGCTGGTAACCATACTTCTAAATCGTATGTTTTTGCTGCGCCAAAGCCCATGTCGCCCATACATAAAATTACTTTGCGGTATGGCAATTCTAGTGCTTGTAGTATTTGCTCAGCGTGGCCTGTTAACTCTTCGAGTGCTTGCATTGAATCTTCTGGTTTTACAAGTTGTACTAGTTCTACTTTATCAAACTGGTGCTGACGGATTAAACCACGTGTATCGCGACCGTAGCTGCCTGCTTCACTTCTAAAACATGGTGTGTGCGCTGTTAGGCGAATAGGTAAATCGCTTTCTTCGTAAATTTCATCACGGGCGCTGTTGGTAAGCGGTACTTCTGCTGTAGGAATAAGGCTAAAACCAGCTTGTTGCTCGCCATCATCGTTCACTAGGCCTAATGTGTGGAATAAATCGCCCGCAAACTTAGGTAATTGGCTCGTACCATAGAGGCTTGCACTATTAACCAAGTACGGTACATACATTTCTGTGTAGCCGTTTTTATCTATGTGGGTGTCTAGCATGTATTGGGTAAGTGCACGGTGCATACGTGCTACTTGGCCGCGCATTACGGTAAAACGTGCGCCACTAATTTTAACGCCCATTTCAAAGTCTAGGCCGTTTAGGTCTTGCCCTACATCAACGTGGTCTTTAACTTCAAAATCGTACTTTTTAGGTGTACCCCAAGTTAAAATTTCTACGTTATCGTCTTCGTCAGCGCCTTCTGGTACCGACTCGTCCGGTAAGTTTGGAATTGCTAAGGCAATTTGTTTAATTGCTTCTAACACTTCGTCTTGCTCAGCTTTAGCTGCGTCTAACTCGCTGCCTAAGTTAGCAACTGCGTCTAGCAATGGCTGTGCATCTTCGCCTTTTGCTTTTGCTTGACCAATGGCTTTAGCACTGGCGTTACGTTGACTTTGAAGTTCTTGCGTTTTTACTTGTAATGTTTTGCGTTTTTCTTCAAGTTCAGTCACTACCGCTACATCTAGCTCATAACCACGTGCGGCTAGACGTGCTGCAGTTTGTTCGACATCTTGACGTAAATATTTAGAATCTAACATGTTAGTTTTTTAACCTTTTTGCATTACTAGCTGAAGGCCCAGCCAAGCCATAAAAATACACACCATCACGTTTAAGATGATATTGAGGGCCATTTTAATAAAGTGACCTTGTTGTAATAACAACAACGAATCCATTGAGAATGTTGAAAAGGTGGTTAACGCACCTAAAAAGCCAATTCCGATGAGGGTTTTAGCAGGACTGACGGCAATAACTTGTTTATCTATTAAACCGTATAAAATGCCCATCAACAATGAACCCAGAATATTAACCGTCAACGTGCCAAAAGGGAATCCCCTACCGAGGAGTTTTAGCATGGTTTCGCTAATAAAAAACCGTAAACAGGCTCCTGACGCTCCGCCAAGAGCTATCATCATGTAAAGTTTAATCATGCTCATAACGTTTTATTGGGCTTTGTGCGTCGCGCTCTTTTAAATACTCGAGCTTTTGTTTAATTTTTTGCTCAAGTCCACGATCACTTGGCTGGTAGTATTGTTTGCCATCCATTTCTGGCGGTAGGTATTTTTCACCAGCAGCAAATGCGCCTTCTTCGTTATGCGCATAACGATACTCTGCACCATAGCCTAAGTCTTTCATTAAGTTGGTGGGGGCGTTTCGTAAATGCTCTGGTACGGGGTAGCTTGGCTCGTTTTTAGCGTCTTGTTTAGCTTGATTAAACGCCATATAAACCGCATTACTTTTAGGTGCACTAGCCAAGTACAAAGTGGCCTGTGCAATAGCGCGCTCACCTTCGCTTGGGCCAACACGTTGGAATATATCCCATGCGTTTAAAGCCACTTCCATAGCGCGCGGATCGGCGTTGCCAATGTCTTCTGTAGCAATTGCTAATAAGCGCCTTGCAACATAAAGCGGGTCGCCGCCACCGGCTAAAATACGGCAGTACCAGTAAAGCGCACCATCTGGCGAACTGCCTCGCACTGATTTATGAAACGCCGAAATTAAATCGTAAAATTCATCGCCGCCTTTATCGTATTTAGCTAAATGCGTAGGCAGTACTTGGCTGAGTACCTGTTCGTCAACATGAAATTGGCCGTTTTGCTCAGTGGTTAAATCCACTGCTTGCTCGAGTAAATTAAGCACTTTACGAGCATCGCCACCGCTTGCTTGGCACAGCGCTTGTTTAGCGTTATCTGCAATCACGATTTGCTTTTGGCTAAGTTGTTCGTCTTGTTTGAGTGCGCGCTCTATTACTGTGTATAAATCGCTTTCCTGCAAGGATTTTAAAACATACACCCTTGCACGAGACAAAATCGCATTATTAAGCGCAAACGAGGGGTTTTCGGTGGTGGCGCCTACAAATATAAAAGTGCCATCTTCAATGTGGGGTAAAAACGCGTCTTGCTGAGATTTATTAAAGCGGTGTACCTCGTCAACAAACATCAAAGTGCGCTGACCACGGCTTTGTAAGTTATCGCGAGCTTGGGTTACGCTATCGCGAATATCTTTTACGCCAGCGGTTACTGCCGACATTTGAATTAGTTCAGCGTCTGCATGGTTGGCAATAATTTGCGCCAGCGTAGTTTTACCTACCCCCGGCGGCCCCCATAAAATTAAACTATGGCAGCGCCCTGCTACTATCGCTTGATGAAGGGGTTTATCAGCGCTGAGTAAATGTTGCTGCCCTATGTAATCGTTAAGCGATAAAGGACGCATACGCGCAGCGAGTGGGCGCACATCGGGCCCAAAGTTAAATCCTAAATTACTCACCGTTACTCTGATCGTCTATTTCTACACCCGCTGGCGGGGTAAATTCAAAAGTTGTTTTATCAAGCTCAGTATTAACCTGTGCATTGCTAAATGTAAACGCAGACAGCTGGCCTGAATTATCTTTAACTACCAGTTTTGCAAGCCCTTGCTCGTTATCAGCAAAAGTAATATCAAGCTGCTCTACTTGGCTTTCTACCCCTTTATTTGGGGTAATGCTAAAGCCTAAGTCAGTAGCGATCACGCTGTATTTTTCCCATTGCGCAGGGTCTTTAGAGGTGAGCAATATAAACGGCGTTGAGTCAATTAAACCGCTGGTTTTCATAATAGTTACTTGCTCAGCAAAGCTATCAAAGTAATAGGTTTTATCACCGTTTGATACAAATAAAGTGTCGTCTGGGTTAGTTTGCTGCCAGCGGATCATTAATGGCTGTTGCAACGCAATATTACCTTGGCCTTGCATTACCAGTTGGCCTTCACCGTCGGTTACGTTTTGTTTAAATTGTGCTTTAAAGCTTTTTAAAGTCGATAACTTATCTTGTAATGCTTGGCTGTCGTCAGCAAAGCTTGGCATCGCCACTAAACTACCAAGCACTAATAATAAACTACTTAATTTTTTCATTAATTTGCTCCATTAGGTACTAATACATCGCGCGCACCGTTATGTCCTGGTGCACTCACGATACCTGATGTTTCCATTTGTTCTACTAATCGTGCGGCACGGTTATAGCCTACACGTAATTTACGTTGCACTGATGATACCGACACTTTACCGGTTTCTATTACAAAGGCGACCGCTTCGTCGTATAACGGATCTGACTCTTCATCGCCATTTTCGCTTGCTTCCCCTGGTAATAAAATATCTTCAGTGGCATCGCCATTTAAAATTTCATCTATGTAATTTGGTTTAGCACGAGCTTTCCAATCGTTTACCACGGCATGTACTTCATGGTCGTCTACAAACGCGCCATGCACACGCTCTGGCACACTGGTGCCTGGCGGTAAATAAAGCATGTCACCCATGCCTAATAAATTCTCTGCGCCTTGTTGATCCAGTATGGTGCGCGAGTCTATTTTACTTGATACCTGAAACGCCATACGTGTAGGTATATTCGCTTTAATTAAACCGGTTATTACATCAACCGACGGACGCTGCGTTGCCAATATTAAGTGAATACCCGCAGCACGCGCTTTTTGCGCAATACGAGCAATTAACTCTTCAACTTTTTTACCTACAATCATCATCATGTCGGCAAATTCGTCAATAACCACCACTATGCTAGGTAATTTATCTAGCTCATCTGGGCCGTCTTTCATGCCATCGGTATCTTTAAATAATGGATCCATAATTGGGTAGCCCGCTTCTTTGGCTTCCATTACTTTTTGATTGTAACCTTTTAAGTTACGTACACCTAAAGCCGACATCAGCTTATAGCGGCGTTCCATTTCACCTACACACCAGCGCAGTGCGTTAGCCGCTTCTTTCATGTCGGTCACAACTTCACATAATAAATGCGGAATGCCTTCGTAAACAGAAAGTTCAAGCATTTTCGGGTCAATCATGATCATGCGAACATCTTCAGGGCCCGATTTATACAGTAAGCTTAATATCATTACATTAACGCCCACTGACTTACCTGAACCGGTTGTACCGGCCACTAATAAATGTGGCATTTTACCTAAGTCGGCACACACAGGTTGCCCTGCAATATCTTTACCTAGCACCATGGTTAACGGCGATGGGTTTTGCTCAAACTTAGGTGCGTTTATGACTTCTGATAAACGTACAATTTCACGGTATTTATTAGGCAGCTCAATACCGATATAGGTTTTACCCGGAATAACTTCTACCACGCGCACACTAATTGCCGAAAGTGAGCGCGCTAAATCTTTTGACAGCCCAGTAATTTTAGACACCTTAATACCCGGTGCTAAATCAAGCTCAAAACGGGTAACAACAGGGCCTGGATAAACCCCAACTACGGTTGCTTGTACGTTAAAATCAAGTAATTTTGTTTCTACAAGGCGTGATACGCTATCGAGCTCTTCTTGCGAAATGGGGTTTTTTGCTTTGTCGGGTCTGTCGAGTAAATCAAGTGATGGCAATGGCCCCGGAGGTGGCTCTTGCTCTAATAATTGCTCAAACTTTTCTTTTGCAGTTGGCGGCGGTTGAAACCCTGATTTTGGCTTGTTAATTGGCCTTGCTGGTGAAACCACGGTTGTTGCTGGTTTTTCAGGTTCAACCACAGGGCTTTGATCCAGCGCGTTAAGTGCTGCTTCTGTGTCCATCGGTTCATCGTCTATGGCGCTAAAGCTAATTTCTTGATCGAGTATTTGGTCAAGTTCGTCAAACGGCATAAATTCGTCGTCTTGAGGGGCATTAACCTTAGTTGCTGGTTTATCAATTGCTTTTGGTTTGTCTGCTACTTTATTAGCAAGCTCAGGTTCTTGTTGGCGTGTATCGTTTTCAAAATAGGCATCAGGTTGCTCGTCTTGTACTTTACCTGCAGTGCGTTCGCGTTGCATCCAACCACGGGCATAGGTCACCAAAAAGCGGTATAATCGAACAATTAAATCACCTAAGTAATCAACAAATTGTACCCACGACACACCCGTTAATAGCGTTAGCCCTGCAAAAAAGAAACACAGTAGTAAAATAGAGGTACCGGTAAAATTAAACGCTGGCATCATGGCTGATGCAATCACATCGCCCACTACCCCACCGGATGAAAAATTATAAATATCATCAAAATTAATACTGCTAATAGCAGTTGCTGAGGTAATAAACAGCGCAAAACCAATAATGCGTAATCCAAGTGTGGTGTAATCGAGTTGTAAAATACGGTGTGGCTGCTTAAACACCAAGTAACCTAGCAGCTGAATAGCCGCTGGCACAAAATAGGCAAGCCAGCCAAAGGTAAGTAATAGTATGTCGGCCACCCACGCGCCCGCTGTACCCGTTATATTTTGTACGTTGGTAAATTCACCCGTTTGCGACCAAGCAGGATCGGCAGGATGAAAACTAATTAAAGCACATAAAATAAATACCGCTGCAAAGGTGCTGACGATCAGCCCCGTTTCTAATAGTCTTTGCACACCGTTTAGGCGCATAATTACCTATCCCTCATTATTATTTTTTACACTCACTTGGCAATAGAATACCTTAGCAGGAAATGTATTTTGATGCACTCTATCTTAACCATGATGGCCTGATTATGAACAAGTTTTTATTATTTAATCGGCTTTTTCCAAGCCAAGCAAAATTGACTGCAACAATAAAAGTATTTTAAAGGCTGTTACTCTATCATTAAGCAACAAAAGGACGGATCACCACGCCCTCTTCACCCTTTACTTCTTCCATGACTACATAGGTGCGGCTTTCACTCACATTGGGCAGCTTTAATAGTATATCACCGAGCACGCCGCGATATTCTGACATATCGTTAACTCGGGTTTTTAATAAAAAGTCGAAATTACCCGAAACCAAATGACATTCTATAATTTCTTTGTGCTTTCTAACAGCAGCACTAAACTCTTCAAATACGTCGGGCGATGTTTTGGTAATGGTTACTTCTACATACACAGAAAGCCCTTGACCAAGCTTGGCGGGATCAACCACTGCTTTGTAGCCTAAAATATACCCTTCTCGTTCGAGCTTTTTCACTCGCTCTAAACAGGGCGTGGCGCTTAGGCCAACTCGTCGGGCCAGTTCAACATTTGACAGGCGGCCATCAAGTTGTAATTCGACTAAAATTTTGCGATCAATACGGTCTAATAAGTTATGCATGGCTTTTTAGTTTTTTATTCTAATAAAATTAATTTTACAGATACTAACACTACAAAGAGCTTAAAAAAAGGTGAGACACACTACCCTAGCATGAATATAATAGTGAAAAATTTTTATCCCGTTCTAACAAGGCAAAATTATGATTATTGGTGTACCTAAAGAAATTAAAAACCATGAGTACCGTGTAGGTATGGTTCCTGCGAGTGTTCGCGAACTTGTAAATCACGGCCACCAAGTGATTGTTGAAACTAACGCTGGTATGGGCATTGGTTTTACAAATGATGATTATGTTCAAGCAGGCGCTGAAATTTTAGAAACAGCTGCTGATGTTTTTGCAAAAGCAGAAATGATCATCAAGGTAAAAGAGCCACAAGCTGTTGAGCGTGCAATGTTACGTGAAGACCAAATTCTTTTCACTTACCTTCATCTTGCACCGGATCTTCCACAAACTGAAGACCTTGTTAAAAGTAAAGCAATCTGTATTGCTTATGAAACTGTGACTGATTCACGCGGTGGTTTACCTCTTCTAGCGCCAATGAGTGAAGTTGCTGGCCGTATGTCTATTCAAGCAGGTGCGCAAGCGCTAGAAAAAGCAAACCACGGTCGTGGTATGTTGCTAGGTGGTGTACCAGGTGTTGAGCCAGCTAAAGTAGTTGTTATTGGCGGCGGCATGGTTGGTCGAAGCGCTGCACAAATGGCCGTTGGCCTAGGTGCTGAGGTTGTTGTACTTGACCGTAACATCGACGTATTACGTGCACTAGACGCACAGTTTGGTAATAAAGTTAAAGCTATTTATTCAACAGCTGACGCGCTTGAAAAGCACGTACTTGAAGCTGATTTAGTAATTGGTGGCGTACTTATCCCGGGTGCTGCTGCACCTAAGCTAGTGACTGCTGAACACATTAAAGCAATGAAGCCAGGTGCTGCAATTGTTGATGTTGCCATTGACCAAGGTGGTTGTATTGCTACGTCTAAAGCAACTACGCACGCTGATCCTACTTTCATCGTTGATGAAGTTGTTCACTACTGTGTTGCTAACATGCCAGGTGCTGTTCCACGTACATCTACGTTTGCACTTAACAATGCAACATTGCCGTTCATTATTAACCTTGCAAACAAAGGTTACAAAAAGGCACTACTAGATGACGCTCACTTCTTAAAAGGCTTAAACGTAATTAAAGGCCAAGTAACTTACAAAGAAGTAGCTGAAGCGTTCAATATGGAATATGTTGACCCACGCACTGCAGTAGAAAACGCGTAACTATTATTGTTACCGCTTATACCTAAGCCATAATTTAGGTATAAGCATTAAAAAAGCAGCTAATTAGCTGCTTTTTTTGTATCTAAATTTTAGGGTCTGTGGTTAACAGACCCTAATGTTATATAAATCGTTTAATAATAAAGTCGACTTTTACGCGCTTAGCTTGACCAAGCAGTTTTTTCACTGGCTGTGGGTAATCGTCCATGGTTTCTAGATCATCTGGGCCGGTTAAACGACGACAATGCTTTAAAATTTCTTGGCGTTCATTATCAATATCGCGCATGATAGATTGTTCAGGATCTTCTATCAGAATGCCATTTTCGATATCCAGCCCCCACGCGCGCGGATTTAGGTTATGCCCGCTAAGTAAATGCATTTTACGGTCGCAGCAAATCCCTTTTAGATGGAACGAGTTACTCTCGTGTTTCCAAAGGTATACGTTTAGGTTGCCATTATCTATGTGGCGTTTTTGCGATTTTACAAACTTGTGCAAAATAGTTTCGTATAAATACGGCAGTGCACCAATTTTACTAAATGGCTCGCTAGGTGGCAGATAAAAATCGTTTGCGGTTTTATCACCCACCACAATAGTAACTTGTTTACCTTGCTTTAATAACCTGCGTAAAGAGCGCATTAATGGCGCCGGAAAATTAAAATACGGCGTGTATAACACCAGCTCTTGCTCGGTGGTATCAAATAACGCTTTAATTAAGCGATTAAGCTCATTATTACGACGGCCTAATCCTAAAAATAAACGAATACCCATTGCATGAGTATTCAAGTGCTGCGCACTTTTATAGCTTGCCGATTTAAGCTCACGCATAAGTTGCTTTTGTTCAAGTTTAAAGTCAGCCATGCGTTTAAGCGGTCGTTGATCTATTCTTGGTACCGCTTCAGAGCTTAATAAAGTTGATTCAATAAAATCGACTACTGAGTCACATAATTCGCTTTGCAAGACTAAAAAGTAGCGATCGAGTCGGTATCGGTCGCTATATTGCAAATACACATTATTTAAACTGGCACCGCTGTAGAGCAATGTATCGTCTATAACAAAGCCTTTTAAATGCAATACCCCAAACAGTTCTTTTGCCTTTACGGGAACACCATACACTTGAACGTTTGAATTAAACTTCTCTAAGCTGTCGCAATATAAGCTTGCATTGCCCTCAGACTTTTCTGCACCAATTAAACCGCGCTGTGCGCGATGAAAATCAACCAGTACTTTAATTTCAAGCGAAGGGTTAGCTAACGATGCACTGTGTAGTGCGGCTAATATTTCACGACCCGCTTCATCATCTTGTAAGTAAAGTGTGGTGATATAAATTCGTTTTTTTGCGTTGGCAATTAAATCTAACAATTGCGTACGGTATTCTTGCGCATTGGTTAAGACGTTAACGTCTTTTGAAGTCAACCCAAATGCGGGTTTCTCTTGCCAAAATAACATAGTTGCCTATTCACTTAGGTCACATAATTAAGCAGTGACAAATCAAAATTAGTTAAAAGATAACAAAAAAAATCAGGCTGGTCATGAATTAACGTCGTTTTATTGGCTAACAGTCTATTTATTAGGCGGGCGCTGGCTTTAATGCATTTACCAGTACACATTAATGAACAGCTTTGTAATTTGCGAAAAAAAATAATCTCATCTTTTATTTACTTCCTGCTTGTTTTTCTTAGAATCGGGCGCATTAAAACCGTATTAAACGTTTAGGAAAAGATCATGACTGAAGCAAAACATTGTAAGTTACTTATTTTAGGTTCGGGCCCTGCTGGCTACACAGCCGCAGTTTACGCTGCACGTGCTAATTTAAACCCTGTTTTAATTACAGGTATTCAACAAGGTGGCCAACTAACGACCACCACTGAAGTTGAAAACTGGCCTGGCGATGCACACGGTTTAACCGGCCCTGCATTAATGGATCGTATGAAAGAGCATGCAGAACGCTTTGAAACTGAAATTGTGTTCGACCACATCAACAAAGTTGACGTATCTAAGCGCCCTTTCACACTAACCGGTGACCAAGGTACTTACACATGTGATGCTTTAATTATTGCAACCGGTGCCTCTGCGAAATATTTAGGCTTAGAGTCTGAGACTAATTTCCAAGGCCGCGGTGTTTCTGCTTGTGCAACCTGTGACGGCTTTTTCTATAAAGGTCAAAAAGTAGCGGTTGTTGGTGGTGGTAACACAGCCGTTGAAGAAGCGTTATACCTGTCTAACATTGCTGATGAAGTTCATGTTATTCACCGTCGTGACAGTTTCCGCAGTGAAAAAATTCTTGCTGACCGCCTTGCTGAAAAAGCTGCGAACGGTAATGTTGTAATGCACTACAACCGTACACTTGATGAAGTACTTGGTGACCAAATGGGTGTGACCGGCGTTCGCATTAAAGATGTGGCGTCAGATGCTACTGAAGAACTTGATTTAGCGGGTGTGTTTATTGCCATTGGCCATAAGCCAAACACCGATATGTTTGAAGGTCAGCTAGAAATGAAAGACGGCTACCTAGTGGTTGAATCTGGTCTTAACGGTAATGCAACCCAAACCAGTGTGCCAGGTGTATTTGCTGCTGGTGATGTGTCTGATCATATTTACCGTCAGGCGATTACCTCTGCCGGTACTGGCTGTATGGCTGCACTTGATGCAGAACGCTTTTTAGATAACTTATAAGCATACATAGCATACTTTTGGGGCTGAATTTTCAGCCCTTTTTTGTGCCCAAACATAACTGTACACAGACCAAAATTCATTGCATTTATAATTAAAATTAGTTTTATTTATACAATTAATGGCTTAGGTGCGATAGGATCTAAGGGTGAGCAACGAATACCGTCAAATTATAAAAGTAAAACTAGCTATAATTATCGTCAGGAATAAAAGCTTTATTCATTTAGGCATTACTAGAGACTGTAAAATCAGTTAAAATGCTTAACTTCATATCAAGTAAATTACCGAGAGTTTTCTATGAGTTTGTATACAAAATATATGGAAGAAATCCAAACCCGTAAAACGGAGCTTGGATTAAGCCCACAACCAATCGATAGCGCTGAACTAGTATCAGAAATAATTAATCAAATTAAAGATACTAATAACGAGCACCGTAAAGATTCACTGCATTTCTTTATTTATAATACTTTACCTGGAACAACCAGTGCTGCGAGCGTTAAAGCACAGTTTCTAAAAGAAATCATTTTAGGTGAAGAGCACGTTGCAGAAATCACTCCAGAATTTGCATTTGAACTGCTTTCACACATGAAAGGCGGCCCGTCAATTGAAATGCTAATTGATTTAGCATTTGGTGATGACGCAGCAATCGCAGCACAAGCGGCTGAAGTACTTAAAACTCAGGTATTCTTATACGATGCTGATATGGAGCGTATTAAAGCGGCCTACGAAGCAGGCAATGCAATTGCTAAAGAATTACTAGAGAGTTTCTCAAAAGCTGAATTCTTTACAAAACTACCTGACATCGAAGAAAAAATCGAAGTTGTAACTTACATTGCTGGTGAAGGCGACATCTCAACTGATTTACTGTCTCCGGGTAACCAAGCACACTCACGTGCTGACCGTGAATTACACGGTAAGTGTATGATCACTGAAGAAGCACAACAAGAAATCGTTGAACTTCAAAAGAAACACCCTAATGCTAAAGTAATGCTTATTGCTGAAAAAGGCACAATGGGCGTTGGTTCATCTCGTATGTCTGGTGTAAATAACGTTGCACTTTGGGCGGGTAAACAAGCAAGTCCATACGTTCCTTTCATCAACATTGCACCTGTTGTTGCAGGTACTAATGGTATTGCACCAATCTTCTTAACGACGGTTGATGTAACCGGCGGTATTGGTCTTGACCTTAAAAACTGGGTTAAGAAAGTAGATGCAGAAGGCAATACTGTAACTGATGAAAATGGCGATGCAGTGCTTGAAGAAGCTTATTCAGTTGCCACAGGTACTGTATTAACAATCAATACAAAAGAGAAAAAGCTTTATAACGGCGATAAAGAACTGGTTGATGTATCATCAGCGTTCACACCGCAAAAAGTTGAATTCATGAAAGCTGGTGGTTCTTACGCTGTTGTATTTGGTAAAAAACTACAAACGTTTGCTGCTGAAACGCTGGGTATTGAAACTCCTCTTGTGTATGCACCTTCAAAAGAAATTTCACATGAAGGCCAAGGCTTAACAGCGGTTGAAAAAATCTTTAACCGTAATGCGGTAGGTGTTCTATCAGATACGCCACTTCACGCAGGCTCAAATGTTCGTGTTAAAGTGAACATCGTTGGTTCGCAAGATACAACCGGTCCAATGACAGCACAAGAATTAGAAGCGATGGCTGCTTCAACGATTTCACCACTTGTTGATGGTGCTTATCAGTCTGGTTGTCACACTGCATCAGTATGGGATAGCAAAGCACAAGCAAATATTCCAAAACTAATGGCGTTCATGAATAAGTTTGGTTTGATCACTGCACGTGACCCGAAAGGCGTTTACCATGCAATGACTGACGTTATTCACAAAGTATTGAACGACATTACCATTGATGATCGCGCTATCATCATCGGTGGTGACTCGCATACACGTATGTCTAAAGGCGTTGCCTTTGGTGCCGATTCAGGCACCGTTGCTGTTGCACTTGCAACCGGTGAATCAGCGATGCCGATTCCTGATTCAGTTAAAGTGACATTTAAAGGCAAAATGGCTAAGCACATGGATTTCCGCGATGTTGTTCATGCAACGCAAGCGCAAATGCTTAAGCAATTTGGCGGAGAAAACGTGTTCCAAGGTCGTATCATTGAAGTTCATATTGGTACCCTAATGGCTGACCAAGCGTTTACTTTCACTGACTGGACTGCAGAAATGAAAGCAAAAGCGTCAATCTGTATTTCAAATGATGAAACGCTAATTAAGTCAATTGAACTTGCTAAATCACGTATCCAAATCATGATCAACAAAGGTATGGATAACGAAGCGCAAACGCTACAAGGTCTAATCGACTTAGCTGACAAGCGTATTGCAGGTATTCAATCTGGTGAAGAGCCAGCACTTTCTCCAGACGACAACGCTAAATACCACGCAGAAGTTGTGGTTGATTTGGACCAAATCGTTGAGCCAATGATTGCCGATCCAGACGTGAACAACGATGATGTTTCTAAACGTTATACTCACGATGTGATCCGCCCTGTTTCTTTTTACAACGACAAACCTGTTGATTTAGGTTTCGTTGGTTCGTGTATGGTTCACAAAGGCGATATGAAAATTATTGCTCACATGCTACGTAACCTTGAAAAGAAAAACGGTTCTATCACATTCAAAGCACCATTAGTTGTTGCGCCACCAACATACAACATTGTTGATGAGCTTAAAGCGGAAGGCGACTGGGATATTCTTGCTAAATACGCTGGTTTTGAATTTGACGATGAAAAACCAAAAACAGCGGCACGTACTAAGTATGAAAATATCCTATACCTAGAACGCCCTGGTTGTAACTTATGTATGGGTAACCAAGAAAAAGCAGAACCTGGTGACACTGTTATCGCAACATCAACTCGTCTGTTCCAAGGCCGTGTAGTAGCCGATACATCTGAGAAAAAAGGTGAGTCACTACTAGGTTCTACGCCGGTTGTAGTACTTTCTACTGTACTTGGTCGTTTCCCGACTATCGAAGAGTATAAGTCTGCGGTTGAAGGCATTGACCTTACCTCGTTTACACCTGTTGAAGAAGCAATGACAACTAAGTTCAACGCAGGTGAAGCAGTACCAGTAAAAGTGGTTAGCTAATTCGATTAGTTTACCATTTAATTAAGCGCGTTTTTTAACGCGCTTTTTTTATGTCTAAAATTTATCTAACAGGAATGTAAGCCCTGCCCAACCCTATGGACAACACAATAATTTGTGGTTTGTGATTTTAAAGCAACAGGTTACACTTTACCTTGACCATGCAGTTATTCAATCGGTGTTATGACTAAACAACTCTATCAACTCGCTCAAAGCCACTTTGCTTTTCCTGATCCCAACCATGCATTAGATGATCCCGATGGTTTACTTGCCATTGGTGGATGCTTATCAGTATCGCGATTAAAAAATGCCTACAGCCAAGGTATTTTTCCGTGGTTTAGTGAGCACGAGCCAATTATGTGGTGGTCGCCTAGTGAACGTGGTATTGTTGAGCTCAATGACTTTCATGTTAGTAAAAGTCTACGTAAGCATTTAAAAAAGCACCCGGTCACCGTAACCATAAACCATGCCTTTGAAGAAGTGATAGAAGCATGTCGCGATCAACGCATTGATACCGATGGCACCTGGATCACTTTGCAAATGCAACAGGCGTACATTAATGCCTATCACAATGGCCTAGCTCATAGTTTAGAGGTTTGGCGCGAGGGAGAGCTTGCAGGTGGCTTATATGGCATCATGCAAACAGGTGTTTTTTGTGGTGAATCAATGTTTCATCATCAAACAAATTGTTCCAAACTGGCTATGTGGGCGCTGGTTAATTGGCTTAAACGCCACAATGCGCATTTTATTGATTGCCAATTAGAAAATCCTTATTTAATGTCGTTGGGTGCCAGCGTGATTCCACGTGAAGAATTTTTAACTAAACTCAATAAAGCACAGTGTTACACCCCAGCTGCCAGTATGTGGCAGCCACAGGAGCTAATCGCGATATATGAATGAACAACTTCCGGCTCGTATTGGCCTAAGCCAACCATTTGAGTGCAGTTATTTACCTGATCGCCAAGAGCAATTGCTGGTGATACTCGATCCAAGTTGTTACAGCAGCAATAAGTTTGAGTCATTATTAGCATTAGGCTTTCGTCGCAGCGGTAACCAAATTTACCGTCCGCACTGCCCTATTTGCAGCGCGTGTAGTTCTGTGCGCGTTTTAGCTGATAAGTTTATACCGACAAAATCGCAAAAACGTAAACTTAACAAAGCAAAAAACCGCTTTGAGGTAAAATATTCTCAAGTTGAACGCGAACAATACTATCCACTTTACAGTAAATACATTAGCTTGCGCCACCAAGACGGTAGTATGTATCCGCCTGATAAATCACAATTTCAAAGCTTTTTGTTTTGTAGTTGGTTAACTATTACTTTTATTGAGCTTTGGGATCAAGAAAACTTAGTAGCTGTTGCTGTAACTGATTGTATGGACAGCGCTATTTCGGCCATTTATACATTTTTTGACCCTGACTACGAACACTTTAGTTTAGGCACTGTAATGATATTACAGCAGCTTAAATTTGCTAAACAGCAGCGCAAACAGTTTGTTTATTTAGGCTATCAAATAGATGAATGCGACAAAATGAACTATAAAACGCAGTTTTTACCCTCTCAAAAACAGTGCAATGACCAGTGGCTGGCTATTTAATTTACAAAAATAGCCCCTGCGCCTTTACTTATTGGCGTATTTTGGGCAAAATCTGCAGCGTTTAACTATTAAAGAGGTGTTACGCTAAACATGGCGAAAGAAGACGTAATCGAAATGCAAGGGACAGTCCTTGATACTTTACCAAATACAATGTTCCGAGTTGAGCTAGAAAATGGTCACGTAGTTGTGGCTCATATTTCAGGTAAAATGCGCAAAAACTATATCCGTATTTTAACCGGCGATAAAGTAACGGTAGAAATGACTCCTTACGATTTATCGAAAGGTCGTATCGTATTCCGTGCTCGCTAAGTAAGTGCGTAAACGAGATTTAGTTTTTGGCTAGTGCAAACTAGCTTTAAGCGTTTATTAAATGTAATTAATGCTAGGGTCTGTTGACCTTTGCGGATTAAAATTTGTTCAAACTAAGGGCGGTTTAATCGCGGCGCGAGGTTTGTAACCTAGTGGGCTAAGTAAAAACCGAGCAACAAAGAGTAAATCGCCCCTAGGCAGAACCCTTCGGGCAGCGCCTGTTTGGCATTGATGCTGCGTTATCGCCTATTTATGGGGAATAACCACACCACATAGGCTCTGCCTTGCCTAAATACCAAACAGACTGCTGCAAATTTAACCTTGAAAGGTCAACAGACCCTAGTAGCCAGTAATTACATTTAATAAACAAAAAACCCAGCCTTTGCTGGGTTTTTTGTTGCCTATTTCTTTGGCAAATAAAAAAAGCCTGCACAAAGCAGGCTTTTTAAAATCGCTAACCTTTTAGGTTAGGCTGGCGTTAAATCACTCTCGTAATCAAAACGTAGTTTTTTATCTTTAACCGATACTTTTACCGTACCGCCAGAAATTAGCTCACCAAACAGTATTTCGTTTGCTAATTGCTTTTTAAGGTCTTCCTGAATAACACGTGCCATAGGGCGTGCGCCCATTGCTTTGTCATAGCCTTTGTCAGCCAACCATTCACGTGCTTTAGAGGTAAGCTCAAGGTTAACTGATTTCTTGTCTAGTTGCGCTTGAAGCTCCACAACAAATTTATCAACCACTTGTAAAATAACCTCTTTCTCGAGGTGATTAAACCAAATAATGTTATCTAAGCGGTTTCTAAATTCAGGTGAAAATACTTTGTTAATTTCACCCATTGCATCGTGTGTGTGATCTTGCTCACTAAAACCAATCGACTTACGTGTAGTTTCTTGTACGCCGGCATTGGTGGTCATCACCACGACTACGTTTCTAAAGTCAGCTTTTCGGCCGTTATTATCTGTTAGCGTACCGTGATCCATAACTTGTAATAAAATGTTGTAGATATCAGGATGGGCTTTTTCAATCTCATCCAGCAATACCACTGCATGTGGATTTTTTATAACCGCTTCTGTTAATAAGCCGCCTTGTTCAAAACCTACATAACCCGGAGGCGCACCGATTAAACGGCTCACCGCATGGCGCTCAACGTATTCAGACATATCAAAGCGAATAAACTCAACACCCATGCATTTAGCTAATTGCTTGGTAACCTCTGTTTTACCGACCCCTGTTGGGCCTGCAAATAAGAACGAACCAACCGGTTTGTTCTCGTTTGCTAAACCTGAGCGCGATAAGCGAATAGCAGAAGTTAATGCATCAATGGATTGATCTTGTCCAAACACCAACATTTTTAAATTACGGTCTAAGTTTTTCAGCGTTTCTTTATCAGAAGACGACACATTTTGTGGTGGAATGCGCGCCATTTTAGACACAATCATCTCAATATCAGATACACCAATCGTTTTTTTACGCTTAGAGGTAGGTAACAAACGTTGGTTTGCGCCCGCTTCATCAATAACATCAATCGCTTTATCAGGCAGGTGACGTTCATTAATATACTTTGCGCTAAGCTCGGCTGCCGCCTTTAACGCTTTTTGCGTGTAACGAATACCATGGTGTGCTTCATAACGCTCTTTTAAGCCGTTAAGAATTTTAGTGGTATCTTCAACGCTAGGTTCAAGCACATCAATTTTTTGAAAGCGACGTACCAAGGCACGATCTTTCTCAAAAATGTTTTTGTACTCACCGTAAGTCGTTGAACCCATACAACGTAATTGCCCACTTGAAAGTAGCGGTTTAATTAAGTTTGAGGCATCCATTACCCCACCCGACGCAGCACCTGCACCGATAATGGTATGAATTTCATCAATAAATAAAATTGAACCCGGTTTTGCTTGCAGCTCTTTTAATAAGCTTTTAAAGCGCTTCTCAAAATCGCCTCGGTATTTGGTACCGGCAAGTAACGCGCCCATATCTAAAGAGTACACAACCGCATCTGCAATAACTTCAGGTACTTGTTCATTAACAATACGATACGCTAAACCCTCGGCAATGGCTGTTTTACCCACGCCAGCTTCACCAACCAGTAATGGGTTATTTTTTTTACGACGACACAACACTTGCACTGTGCGCTCTACTTCGCTGTCACGACCAACAAGCGGGTCAATGTTGCCCTCTTTGGCTTGTATGTTGAGATTAGTGGTGAAGCTGTCGAGCTTACTCGCTTCTTCACTGTCAACTTCTTGCACTTCTTCATGTATATCGTCAGTGTCATCGCCTAATTCGTCATCACCTTTAGCAATCCCATGAGAAATAAAATTAACAATATCAAGGCGAGAAATATCATTCTTTTTAAGTAAATAAACTGCCTGGCTTTCTTGCTCAGAAAAAATAGCCACCAGTACATTTACACCTGTCACTTCATTTTTTCCCGAAGATTGCACATGAAATACCGCGCGCTGTAATACACGCTGAAAACCAAGCGTTGGTTGAGTTTCGCGTTCTTCTTCTAAATCAGGAATAACCGGTGTGGTTTCATCAATAAATTCAAGTAACTCTGTTTTTAATCCAGAAATGTCAACACCACACGCATTAAGCGCTTCTCCAGCTGATGGATTATCGAGTAGAGCTAATAAAAGATGCTCTACGGTCATAAACTCATGACGACGTGTACGCGCTTCACGAAACGCGGTGTTCAAAGTTAGTTCTAAGTCTTTATTTAGCATTGGCAACCCCTTACAGAGATAATAATTTTATACCGCACTTCAAAGATGAAAGTTCACCCTTTTGGTATTTATTCCTGCTCACAACTACATAGCAGTGGATGCTCGTTATCCCTTGAGTAGCGGTTAACTTGCTCAGCCTTGGTATGTGCTACATCTGCGCTGTAAACACCACAAATGCCCTTACCTTGCTGATGTATTTGCAGCATCACATCAGTTGCTCTATCGCTATCCATATTAAAAAACGTCATCAAGATCTCAATTACAAAATCCATCGGCGTGTAATCATCGTTGTTTAACACAACTTTATATTTTCGCGGTGGCTGCAGCTTTTGCTTTTCACTATCGCGAACGGTGTCGATAACACCAGAATCTTTCATACCACTCATAATTAAATATAGTCTTGTCTTTGTAACTCAAGCAAACTTGAATAAAAAAATAAATAAAATGTTAAAAAATAACCCAAAACACTTGACTGGTTGCTTAAATAAACTACAGTCAAATGGTGATTGATTAAACCTTAGTCAGTCTAGCAAACAATACAGTTTAGGATAACTAAATTAGTCAACTTATAGAAGGATGTAGAAGTATGGCTTGTGGTAAAGTCAAATGGTTCAACAACGCCAAAGGTTTTGGTTTCATCGTAGAAGACGGTTGCGAGAACGACATTTTTGCTCATTACTCCACTATTGTAATGGACGGATACAAGACACTTAAAGCTGGTCAAGATGTTACCTTCGAATTACAACAAGGCCCTAAAGGTCTACACGCTACTAATATTGCCCCTAACGGCGATATTTTAGAGTGATTGTAAATATGAGACTAAAGCGAGCGACCTATTTAGATCCTCGCTTAATTCCCTAAAACCCCTAACCACTTCTATATTAATTGCTTCATTGTTCGTTAATTCAACCCCACTCCTTGATTTTATTTTATCTACCCCAATAATTTCACTGTTAGATGTTTAACTACTGGCGTTTGGCGCGTAATCCTAGCCCTTTTTAGCCAAGCTTGTTACACTCTTTATCCTGTAAAACGTAATTACTTTAGCCTAATGGCTAATTTGTATTTACATAAATTTTAGTTATAAGAGACACTAGTCCGTCAGGTGTGATTATTCTCACCTTGTTTAGGTTATACGAGTACCAACACCTAACAGACTTTTCATTGCATATATTAATGCTTTACTTACAAGGTATTAGGCGATGATATCTTTGCATTGTTGAATTTGGCCAATGCGGCCTACTATCTAGGAATGATGATGACATCAAAAATTATCTATACAAAAACGGACGAAGCTCCGGCATTAGCAACGTATTCGTTGTTACCAATTATCCAAGCGTACACAAATGCGGCAGGTGTTGAAGTTGAAACACGCGACATCTCACTCGCTGGTCGTGTAATTGCGAGCTTCCCGGATTACCTAACAGAAGAACAACGCATTGGTGATGCACTTGCAGAGCTTGGCGAAATGGCAAAAACACCAGAAGCTAACATCATTAAATTACCAAACATCAGCGCCTCAGTTCCACAACTTCGCGCTGTAATTAAAGAGCTTCAAGGAAAAGGTTATGCACTTCCAGAATACCCTGTAGAACCTAAAAACGATGAAGAAAAAGCGATTCAAGCCGCCTATGACAAAATTAAAGGCAGTGCAGTAAACCCTGTACTTCGTGAAGGTAACTCTGACCGTCGCGCACCAGGTTCAGTAAAAGAATATGCACGTAATAACCCACATTCTATGGGTGCATGGAGCAAAGATTCCCAGTCTTATGTTGCAAGCATGGAAGAAGGTGACTTCTTTGGTTCAGAGCAGTCACTAACTGTTGATGAAGCAACGGATGTTCGTATTGAACACGTAGCGGCTAATGGCGATATCACTGTACTTAAGCAAAGCACACCGCTACTTGCTGGTGAAGTAATTGATGCATCACGTATTAGTGCTGCAAAATTACAAGCATTCCTTGAAGCTGAAATTAATGCAGCTAAAGAAAAAGGCGTGTTATTTTCGCTTCATATGAAAGCGACCATGATGAAAGTATCTGATCCGATCATCTTTGGTCACGCTGTAAAAGTATTTTACAAAGACGTTTTTGCAAAACACGGTGCACTTTTTGAAGAGCTAGGTGTTGATGTAAATAACGGTTTAGGCGATGTGTACTCTAAAATTCAAACTTTAGATGACGCTAAGCGCGAAGAAATTGAAGCTGACATTCAAGCTGTTTACGCTGACCGCCCTGCTATCGCAATGGTTGATTCTCATCGCGGTATTACAAACTTACACGTACCAAGTGATGTTATCATCGATGCCTCTATGCCTGCTGCAATTCGTTCAAGCGGTCAAATGTGGAATAAAGACGATAAATTACAAGACACAAGCTTTGTAATTCCAGATCGTTGTTACTCTGGCGTTTACCAAGCAACGATTGATTTTTGTAAAGAGCACGGTGCATTTGATCCTACTACTATGGGTAGCGTACCAAACGTTGGCCTTATGGCTCAAAAAGCAGAAGAGTACGGCTCACACGATAAAACATTTGAAGCAAAAGCTGACGGTATTATCCGTGTTGTAGACACAAACGATAATACGTTACTTGAGCACAGTGTTGAGAAAGGCGATATCTGGCGCATGTGTCAGGTTAAAGATGCACCTATTCAAGATTGGGTTAAACTTGCAGTAAACCGCGCTCGCGCAACAGGTAATCCGGCTATTTTCTGGTTAGATGCTGAACGTGCACACGATGCTGAGCTAATCAAAAAAGTAAATAAATACCTGCCAGATCACGACACTGCTGGCCTAGATATTCAAATTTTATCGCCAATGGATGCAACCTTGTTCTCACTAGCACGCATCAAAGAAGGTAAAGACACAATTTCTGTAACGGGTAACGTGTTACGTGATTACTTAACAGATTTATTCCCAATTTTAGAATTGGGTACCAGTGCTAAAATGCTTTCAATTGTGCCACTAATGAATGGCGGTGGTTTATTTGAAACTGGTGCCGGTGGCTCTGCTCCTAAGCACGTTCAACAATTTGAAAAAGAAAACCACTTACGTTGGGATTCTTTAGGTGAATTCTTAGCACTTGCTGCGTCACTTGAGCACCTAAGCACAACAACAGGTAACAAAAAAGCACAAGTACTTGCAGATACACTTGATAAAGCTACCGGCACATTCTTAGCTGAAAACAAGTCGCCTTCACGTAAAGTAAAAGAGATTGATAACCGTGGTTCTCATTTCTTCTTATCTTTATTCTGGGCACAAGAACTTGCTAAGCAAAATGATGACAGCGAGCTTAAAGCGCAGTTTACGCAAATTGCTAGCGACCTTGAAACTAACAAAGAGCAAATTGTTAGCGAGCTAAACGATGCACAGGGCCCAGCAATGGACATTGGCGGATACTTCCAGCCAAATGATGATGCAGCTTTTAAAGCAATGCGCCCAAGCACAACATTTAACGAGATTTTATCTAAACTGGTATAAATCCATAAAATGAATGAAAAGGCGCTCCAAAGAGCGCCTTTTTTTGTGCCTAATACCAATTCGCTTGTTTAAGTGGTTTACTTTGCAGATTGGTATAAGTAAAAGCTGTTCATAAAAAAGGCCGCTAATGCGGCCTTTAAATTCAACTAAACAAGTTTATTTAGTGTATGCACGTGGCATGTTTGATTCTGTTGTATAGCGCTCACGCAGTTTATCTTGGCGAGATTCAGTACTTACCTCAACCCCATTAATAAACATTTTATTTACGTGGCTGCTCAGCTCAAACGGGTCATTACTCCACATTACAACATCAGCGGCTTTACCTACTTCTAAGCTACCCGCATTAATACCAAATACATCAGCCACATTTGAAGTCATCGCTTTTAACGCGCCTTGCTGGCTCATACCATAAGACACTGCATTACCGGCATCATAGCGGAGCTGGTAAACATTATGACTAGCATCGCCACCCACAGTTAAAAGTACTTTAACACCTGCTTTTTCTAGTATGCCGGCATTATTTAGGCTTGCATGTAATGAATCAAAACTGCCTGGTAAGTTATCCATTGCACTGATGATCACAGGAATACCCGCTTTTGCGATTCGATCTTTAACTACAACGGCATCTTGCGCACCATTAAGAACAATATTTACCCCAAACTGCTGTTTCACTTTTATAAGTTCAACAATATCCGATGCACGCGACACACTAATTAGTAATGGCATATCGCCTTTTAGTGCTTTAGCCATTATTTTATCTTCAGCACTTGGCTTAGCATCGTCTTTTTTAGCTTCTTTGCTTGCTTTGGTTTGGTGCTCATCTAACTTATTGATCAGTGTTTGCAATGTAAATGCACGAGAGCCTTTGCTTCGCTCACCCAAATGAACCACTAATGCCGCTTGTTTTTTAAGTACGCTTTCAAAGCTGCCACTTAAATCCACTACACTGGCAAGGCCCGCAAATATGCTGTCACCGCCGTACGGGGTGATTAAGTCACGAGTAACACCGCCTTTACGTGCATAAGGGATTAGGCTTGAACGAGGGTTAAATGCCAAGCTTGCATCAAAATCAATACCTGCTTTTTCTTCTCCCGCATCGCGAGAGCCTGCAACCGCACCGACTTCAACTAAACCAAGTTGATTTACAGTGGCAATAAAACCAGGGGTCACGATTTGACCTTTGGCATCAATAATTTTATCTGCTTTAACATCGCTAGGATTGATTGCAGTAATTTTGCCATCATTCATTACGATGCTGGCAGACTCTAATACGCCTTGATCTGATGATGTATGTAAAGTTGCATTAATAATAGCAAGAGATTGAGCGCTCACCGCACCCGATGCTAGTAACCCTGCAGCAACCAGAGAAAGCGAAAACGAACGTGATAATTTTTTCATTCTGGGTGCTCCTTATTGTTGACCTAACATAAAATCACTTTGTGCTTGGAATGCGCTATCGTTTCTATCGTAAACTTTTGCGCCATCAACAAACACTTGCTCTGCTTTTGCGTAAACGCTAAATGGGCTTTGATTCCAAATAACCACATCAGCTTGTTTACCTGCTTCAAGTGAGCCTGTTTTATCTTCAATGCCGAGTGATTTAGCGGCATTAGCCGTGATCCACTTAATTGCATGCTGCTCAGAAATATCAAAACCATTTTGGTTTGCACTGTACATTACTTTTGCGGCTTCTTGATTTAAGCGCTGAATCGTCGTGTCTGAGTCTGAATGCACAACGGCACATGAGTTTTTAACTGCATCAACAATCGCTACGTTCTCTTGTACCATATCGTAGGCTTCCATTTTAAAGCCCCACCAGTCTGGCCAAAGTGCTGCACACGAGCCATTTTCAGCCAGTAAATCTGCGATTTTATAGGCTTCAATACCGTGATGGAATGTACCCGCATGATAATTAAACTCTTTAGAAAGGTCGATCATCATCGCCATTTCTTCAGCTTTATAACAGTGATTGTGAATACGAACCTCACCTTCTAAAACACCACGTAGGGTATCGTATTTAATATCGCGGTGTGGAGCTTCTGGGTTTTTACCCGCAGCGTAATCAGCATCGTATTTGTCCCAAGCACGTTTGTACTCTTGAGCGCCAATCCAAGCTGTGCGATAGCCTGCCATATTACCCATACGTGTCATCGGTAATTCACCTTTACGGCCATAAACGCGTTTAGGGTTTTCACCACACGCCATTTTTAAACCGTATGGTGCATCAGGAAACTTCATCCCTTGCATGGTGTGAGCCGGTACATTTTTAAGGGTAACGCCACGTCCACCAAATAAATTAGCTGAACCTGGTAAAATTTGTAACGAGGTAATACCGCCTTCACGTGCGCGATTAAAGCCTGGATCTTGTGGCCAAATTGAATGCTCAACCCATACTTCTGCTGTATTTGGGCTAGTCATTTCGTTGCCATCTTGGTGAGACTCAACCGACGGATTTGGATAAGCACCTAAATGAGAGTGAACATCAATAATACCTGGTGTTACCCATTTGCCTTGCGCATCGATAGTGGTGTCTGCGTTAGCGGTTAAATCTTTACCAACTTGCTGTACTTTACCATCAACAAGTAATACATCGGCTTCATCTAAACGCTCACCCGTGCCTGTTAATACAGTAGCATTGGTAATTAATGTGCTTGATGTAGCAACGGGTTGATAAGTACTTGGGTATGGGTTTTTATTAATGGTTACTTTTGCATCTTGCGGGCCGCTTTCTTGGCAACCAACAAGAGCCGCTGCTAAACCAACAGCTAACAATGAGGGAGCAAATTTTTGCATGTTTTTAGGTTCTCCTGTTTTTTTACTACTTTAGCGAAAGCAAACGCATAAAGCTAAAAAAACAGGTGAAAAGGCCGTTATTTAAGGTGAGTTTCTGTAATTATTTTTTTATATAATTGTTATAAAGCTTATCCAGTGCCCCTTCTGTGGTGAGCGATGGATCTTTACTAATAAAGTGTTTAACCGTTCGGGTTACAAAATCCGAATTTTGCTTATGTAATTTTGAAAAATCTTTAATTAATGTATTACCATCTTTTGCGGCGGTGACTTTATCATGACGATGCCTGTATTGGCTCAATGCCTTATTAAAATCGCCTTGATAATCCTCGACTAAAATTTTATAAAAATCACTTTTTTGTACTTTTAATACAGTAATGCAATAGTTAAGCGCTTCTTTAAAGTCGGTAAATACGGTGCCTTCTACATCAAACTCTTTGGTTTTTTCGCGCACCGTAACGCGCGCTTCTTCAGTGGCATAACTAAATCCTGTAAAGGCGAGTCGCTCAGCCGCTTCTTTACCGAGTTTCATGCCCGCTTGAATGCTGTGCGCAAATTCATCGCTCATGTCGCCAAGCTCGCTTTCTTCCCACATGTTGTAGACACGTAAGGGCTTGGCGTATTTATTTGAGAGTTTCTTTTTAAGCTTACTAAAACGCTCATCAATGGTCATTAAGCGTTCATTATGAAGTAATGCATGGCATTCATAACAAGCCGCAATAGCAACAAAATCTGCTTCTTCGCCTAAATCAATAATACTTTGTAGCATGTGTAATGGCGGGCAATGATCGCGCTCTGTTGCCTCACAGCCGCAATAAAAACATTGGTTAAAATGCTGTTGCTCACATGCATAAGCTTGCTGGTAGTAACTGGCTAACGTTTTATTCACAATTGCGCTCCAAAAATATAAAATGCCACAAATTTAGGGCGCGATAATAACAGTCTGAAAAAATATTTCAGTATGAAAACGCTAAAGTGTGTCAAAAATAAATTACTTAACCTGAACTCTGGTTAAGAGATTTACTAACATATTGAATTATATTAATAACTTGGTTTGTTTTCCCCAGCTAGAAATTTACAGTGAAAACAAGGCGAATTTTCGTGTCAATAGCGGGCGTATTGCAAGTAAATTCAACCCAGTTAGCGCTGAAAATAGCTGCTTGAGATAGATTCATTATTCATAGTTCAGGTTACTTATGAACAACTTTTCATACACCCTACAAATTGCATGATTTATATGCACATCTTATTACAGCTTGCCCCATTCAGTTAACAAGATTTCGGCTACATTAAGCAATACTTAAATTGCACATAAACAAAGAGGCAACCACTTTTGTTGCCGCTGATTCATCACCCGGTACACAAGTTTGCATGGCTGTTGTGTCTAACAAGCAACTGACACTGCACAAAACAATTAAAGATCTCCATACCAACAAGCATGTAATTGGCAAAAAATTACGCTGCAATAATTTATCAATGAATGATTTTGTAGCGCTTTATGATTTAGACAAATCTGCACGCTTTTTCAATATTGAGGCTACCACCAACACATCAATAAGGGATTTGGCAAAGGTAAATAAACCGATGGTGGTTATTATGGCGGGATCTAAATAACCTAAATTATGACTAGAAAATCGGTTTTTAATACGGTCAATTTACGCGAATCAAACACGTTAAGCAGGGCTTAGTACCTGCTTAACGTGTATTTATTATTAAATAAGCGCTGCCAACAAACCAAACAAGCCACCAAATACCCCACCCCATACAACGAGCCAGCCTAAGTGTTCGCGGATCATAGTTTGAATTATTTCTTTTACCATTTTAGGGGTGAGTTCATCTAAGCGTTCATCCACTAATTTGAGTACTGTATTATGTAAACTTTCCGCGTTATTGCCTTGAGTAAGCATATCGCTTAGTAGCATTTTAAAATCGTCGGTGCCGCTTATTTGCACCAGTGATAATTGCATTTTTTCGATAAATTTTTCTCGCATTGGCTCTAACGCCTCTGTACCGCCAAACATTGCCAGCATGCTGCCAAATTGTGATTGCTCTATCACCACTAACAAATTATCGAAAGCGGGATTTAAATCTACCTTTTCAATTACCGATTCAAAGTCTATCGTTGGCTGCGCCTTGCTTAGAAGCTTGTCTATTTTATGCTCAGAAAAGAACTCCGTAAGTATTAAATTTCTTATAGCTACTTTAAAGCTTTCAAACTTGAGCGCAATCACCCCCGATCCATATAAAAACGGGACTTTTTCAAATAGCATATGAATAGCGAGTAAGTTTGTAACCGCACCAGAGAGTGCAAATAAGCCCACCGAAAGTACAATGGCTTGATCAAATACAAAACCAATAACAACACAACACGCTGCCAATAAGTTAGTGATAAAACTTTTATTCATTTTTATTCCATTTCAGTGATTTGTATCAGAAATTGATAGTCTTAATTTTACACCGATTAATTTGTTTATTTAATCCCTTTTTGCCATAGTTTATTTATAGGTTTAAAAGGTGAGCAATTGTTATGTGGAAAACAATCAATCAACAGATCAGTCAGGCTATCCATTACGATTTTAAACACACCCATAAACGTCAGTTGCAAAACACATCAACCGATAAGCTTTTCCATATAAGTGATGGCAAGCACAATTATTTAGTTAAAATTGCGCAAAAAAATGAGCTTGATCGCTTTGAAGCACAAGCACAGGGCTTAAAACAACTCACTCAAAACAGTATATTTATGGTGCCCGACTGTATTACAACTGGCGCCAATATAGAATATGCGTTTATTGTATTAGAGTGGCTTACACTTGATGACCTTCCCCACACGCATTGGTCAACGATGGGTGAACACCTTGCCATGTTACATCAAAAACACGAGCAAGCGATGTTTGGTTTTGATACAGACAATTATTTAAGCTCTACGCCTCAACCAAATCAATGGCATAAAAAATGGGATGTATTTTTTGCAGAAGAGCGTATTGGTTGGCAATTACAGCTATTAGCTGAAAAAGACATTGTGCTGGCAGACCCCGAACAACTGATAAATTTAGTAAAAGAGCAACTGCATAATCATCATGTTTTGCCCTCGTTATTACATGGCGACTTTTGGCGCGGAAACATGGGATTTGTAAATAATATTCCGACCCTATTTGACCCTGCTTGCTATTACGGTGATCGGGAGGTCGATATTGCTATGAGTGAGCTTTTTGCCCCATTACCCGATGAATTTTATAGCGCCTATAATCATCATTATCCACTCTCTCAGAACTACCAACATCGTAAGCTTATTTATCAGCTTTACCCTATTTTAAACCACGCCAATATTTATGCAGGCCATTACTTAAATCAGGCTAAAGAACACGTTGAAAAACTACTAAACTTAAATAAATGAGTAAACAAAATATAAGCACTATACTTATACTTGAACTCTAAAAAATAAATCTATTCGAGTGTTATTTTTAACGCTAATTGCATTGAATTTACTTGTAATAAGTGACTGTTGATAGCTCAATATAAGTAAATCATTTAGTCAGAGTTTAAGCTACCTAGTGTTAAGCCGTTATGTGCTATCTAGGTAAAATAACTTAATTTTTAAGGGGGTGTTATGAAAGACTTTTTATCACAACGTATCGCCTGCCCACATTGTGGACACCATATTCATTTAGACCTTGATGCCAGTATGGGCGACCAAGACTACTACGAAGAATGCAGTGCCTGCTGTAATCTAATTCATTTAAATATGCATATAGACTATGCACGTAATAAATTAGAGTTACACGTGGACAGCGATGACGAACAAATATTTTAGCTATGTTGGCGCATGTAGTTTTCGACGGTGTTTATAATAGTGTATGTTTGCTGATCAACTTCTATATTAAACTCATCACCTACAACGGCTGCACCTAAATTAGTAATATCGAGTGTTTCTGGTATTAAATGCAGCCAAAAGCCATGCTCATCAATATTGCCAACCGTTAAACTGGCGCCATTAATAGATACAAACCCTTTGTATAACACATATTTTTGCCATTTTTGTGGCAGGCTGAGCTGTATTTTATAGTTGTTTTCTAGTTTAACTATTTGCACTATTTTGGCAGTACAATGAATATGACCAGAGACTATGTGCCCACCCAGCTCAGTACCAAACGACACAGAACGCTCGTAATTGACTAAACTACCCAATTCCAGTTGTCCAAGGTTAGTAAGCTGCAAAGTTTCGTCAATAACATCAAAATGCACTTGAGCCACTACATCTTGATTACTAAGCTCTACTTTAACAACCGTTAAGCAGCAACCATTTATAGCGATGCTAGCACCTAAGTCTAAATGCTTTACGTATTGCTCATTAACAGAAACGACTAAACGTAATACACCCTGCGTATGGGTTCTAGAGACTACTGTTGCTTGAGTTTGAATAATACCGGTAAACATAAAAATCGCTTCTCTTTCTAACAAAGTGCTAGTTTAACGTATCAATCGCTAAAATAATTCACTTAAGAGCACTTTTATTCGCAACAAAAGTAAGCTTATGCAGCAATTAAATAGATTCGCTGATTGTCTACATAGATAGAGCAATCACAATAGATTACAATGCGCCCATGTTTTTCTGAATAGCTGTTTTTTATGACTTTTTGTAGTTGGGAAGCTAAACGTTTACTTTCCCTCGCCTTTCCCGTTTTTTTAGCACAAGTGACCTTAGTATTAATGTCAGTGGTTGATACCATTATGGCCGGACAAGTGAGCCCTACCGATCTTGCTGCACTGTCAATCGCTACAGGAATATGGAACCCAATTTTATTAGCAATACAAGGTATTCTATTAGCCCTAACGGGAGTCATTGCTCAATTCGCGGGTGCTAAAGACCGCAACGGCATTAGCCATTATTTTCAGCAAGCGCTTTATTTAACGCTCCTTTTAAGTATTGCAGGTTTTTGTGCTGCCCAGCTTGCTAATACCGTTATTTTACAGCTTGATACTAGCCCGGCGATTGCGGGACTTGCTTTTGATTACATTCATTTTGTTAAATGGGGTGTATTTGGTTTTTTAATTTTTACCGTGTATAGAAATATGACCGAAGGCATGGGGATGACCAAGCCTGCGTTTTATATCAGCCTACTCGGACTTGCGGTAAATATCCCACTCAATTATATTTTTATTAAGGGCTTCTTTGGTCTACCCGCATTTGGGGGCGCTGGCTGTGGTATTGCCACCGCACTGGTATTTACTGTAATGGCTATTGCGCAAGTTACTTATTGCCAGCTGAGTAAAAAAATAGATGCCAAAGGCCTATTAACTGGCTTTGAAAAACCCAATTTTAAAACCATAGGTATTATTACCAAACTCGGTATTCCTATTTCACTCGCTACTTTTTTTGAAGTGACCTTGTTTGCCTGTATTCCCTTGTTTATTGCGCATTTGGGTGCGGTGGCTGTGTCTGGCCATCAAATTGCAGCCAGTGTTACGGCACTATTATTTATGATGCCTCTGAGCCTCTCAATTGCCATTAGCATACGAATTGGTAATTTATTTGGGCAGAATCATTTAGATCAATTAAAAGTTGCAGTATCAACAAGTTATATTATGGCGGCTATGGTTGCGTTGTTTATCGCTTTTATTACATTTATAGGGCGTGATGTGATTAGCCAATTATATAGCGATAGCCCTGCGGTACTTGCGCTTGCTTCATCAATTATGATTTTAGCCTGTATTTACCAACTTCCTGATGCATTACAAGTAGCTGCAAACGGTATTTTACGTGGTTTAAAACACACAGCGCCGATTTCGTATATTACTTTTATTTCTTATTGGTTAATCGGCTTTAGTTTAGGCTACGTATTAGCAAGAACAGACATGATAGTGCCAGCAATGGGCCCGCATGGTTTTTGGATAGGCATTATCGTTGGCTTATCAGCTGCAGCTATACTACTGATGCTGACCGTTCATAGGCGATTTAAACGTGAACCATTTATTCTCACTTAAACAATCAATCTATACCAAACTGCCGGTTAATTGGTTATTGGCGGCATGTTGTATGGTGCTTTTGGGCTGCTCAGAGCAGCCCAGTGAGGCAAATAAAACCTATTTGTCTCGCTTGAATAATACCTTACAAACGCCTGAGCCACACACAAAGCCACTGCAACAATTAGCCTTAGTAAAGCCAGTTGAAGCGTTGCAACCTGCCATTAAAATTGGCATAACTGAACTAGCTGGTATTAGCCAATGTAAACTTAACGTTCTGATAAGCGAGCATAATAATCAATTAGGCAAAACCGCCACCGCTGCTAGCCAATTGAAGTACCAAATAGATTTTATTCAAAGCGCGCAAAACTGTTTAAACACCTTAGATAAACAAAGCAACGTTCACAGTAAAATTACAGCGGCAAAAAACCAAAAACAAACTCAACTCACTTATTATTTTAATAATGTTTTATATAGTGAACCTGAACTAAGCAGCACTTGGCAGCTAACTGGCCAAGAACTCAGCACCCAACCGGCTGGGTTTAGTGACACGGTTGAGGCGCTTAAAAAGCTAACGACCATTAAACACCTAATAGAAACTAAAGGGAGTATGGCAATAAACAGCGATGATATTTTGTCAGCGCTTGAAACGCTCAACAAATACAAATTTGACCAACAGCTTATTCAAGCTGCGCGAGAACAAATTAGCTTAAATCATACAGCAACCCAGTTTGTAAATTCATTAGTAGTAGAAGATATTTGCCCTAAAGGTAAAAACAAGCAGCAAGCTAAAATTGTCAGTAATATATTTAATAAATATTATTTAAAACAAATACAGCCTTATCAAGCACAGCTGAGCGGGTATTTAGAAACATTGCAGCCGCTTTATATGCAGCTATGGTTTAATCAAGCAGTGAGTAGCGAAGCGGTAAATGCCCTACTTGACCCAAATTCTAACAACTTACTCGCTCAGCTAAAAGCGTCAGCAAAAGAACATGTTATCTGGTGGCAAAAATTTTATAAAACGTGCGAAATCAGTCCAATATGAATAAAAAAACGGCAAATAAACTCAAATAACATAAACATGCTTGATTCACCACTCATCACGCTATATATTAGCGACCGTTGTTAAGCAATTAACAATTCTTAAATACAGAAGTACGACTGTAGTTCAGTTGGGCGAGGTTAGACCGAAGCGAAGCTTCGCAGCCGAACGAGGTGGAGGCAGGACGCCGACAGGATGAAGCTTCATGGATGAATTAAATAGTACGTAAACTCATAGTACGACTGTAGCTCAGTTGGTTAGAGCGCTACCTTGACATGGTAGAGGTCGGTGGTTCGAATCCACTCAGTCGTACCAACATTTAAGAATCCTAAAAAAATTGTACGACCGTAGCTCAGCTGGTTAGAGCGCTACCTTGACATGGTAGAGGTCGGTGGTTCGAATCCACTCGGTCGTACCAATTCAAAAAGAACGTAGGTCGGTTAAGTGGCGAAGCCGCGCCACCCGACATGGGTGAAACACCCGACATTAGGTAACATTCCAATACCAAACGCCACCCAACATAAAGCAAGGCCTGTACCGGTAATAACAAATACCAACATCGTCGGATGACACCTCCGAATTATCCAACATCGTCGGATGACGCCTTTGAATTATCCAACATCGTCGGATGACGCCTCCGAATTATCCAACATCGTCGGATGACGCCTCCGGATTATCCAACATCGTCGGATGACGCCTCCGGCTTATCCAACCTACGTTCATTATTGGTAACGTATTGGAAACACCCGACATAAAATATATTATATTATTCCCCACACCAATTACGGCTGTACATTCCTGATGCGACCGCTTTATGAAAGCTTGAATAAGGCCAATCAACCACCCGCTCAACCAAACCATGTTTAAGCGGGTTAAAATGCACATAATTTACATGGTGCCAATAATCACGTTCATCAACAATGGTATGCTCCCAAAAACGGCGTTGCCAAATCCCTCGTTCATTTTTATTAACGCGTGCGAGTGATAAATGTTCGTTTTTAGGCAAGCCTTTAGAAAAACGTTTTTTAATTTCGCGCCAACGGCCAGAATAATCGCTATCACCTTTGGGTAAAGTTAACACTGCATGTATATGATCAGGCAACACCACCCACGCATCAATATAAAATGGTTTATGCATTTTTACCCAGCGTACAGTTCCACGCAATAAATCAATATGCTCAACCAATAATGACTCTTTACGATCCTGCAAATTAACCGTAAAAAAATACGTTCCTCCCGGTTGATAATTTCGACGATATCTCACAAAAAATCTCCTTATAATAAACGGCTAATACCTCTGGGTTATTCAATATCGTAGGATGACGCCTTTGAATTATCCAACATCGTCGGATGACGCCTCCGAATTATCCAACATCGTCGGATGACGCCTCCGGCTTATCCAACCTACGTTAATTGTTGGGAACGTAGGTCGGTTAAGTGGCGAAGCCGCGCCACCCGACATTGTGTAACCTACCGCCATCAAGCAACGCCCAACATCAAAAAACATTCCAAGAAAAAGCGCACACGCTCTAAACTTCCTTAATAAATATCAGGTAACATCCATTTAATCACGTTGCAAAGTCAGAATTTATTGCTTGAAAATTAATACTATGTTAACAAGTAGGCTATCTTATAAGATTAAATACCAGAAAGTATTCTAGGAAAGGATTTACCTGTGAAGTCTGCCGCACTCATTATATTACTATCGCTATTTATTTTTGCTGGGCAAGTTCAAGCTAAAACTCTGGTCAAAGTGGGTGGCTATGAATTTCCTCCCTACGTAGAGATTGTTGACGGCCGAGCTTCAGGTCTCACCGTAGAGCTAATTAGCGAACTCAATAAAATACAATCTGACTATCATTTTGAGCTTGTGCTCACTACACCTATTCGGCGCTTTAAAGATTATCAGCAAGGTTTGTTCGATGCGGTATTTTTTGAAGATCCAAACTGGGGGTGGCTGCAAGGCAACCATATAATCAGTAACTCCCCTGTGATAGCAACAGACAGCGAAGTATTTATTGCTTTAAAGCAATTTGCAAAGTCACAAGCTTGGTTTGATAACTTAGACGATAAAACCCTCATTGGGATTTTAGGCTATCATTATCAGTTAGCAAACTTTGAAAACAATCCATCAATACTTGAAAACGAATATAAAATGACGTTACTGAGCAGTCATAAAAAAAGTATTGAATTAGTATTAAAAAAACGCAGCGATATGGCGATTGTTACCCGTTCTTACTTAAATCAATACCTCAATAAATACCCACAAAGTAAAAAAAAGCTGCTTATATCTGAACGCGTCGCGCAAACGTATAAAAACCAGTTATTAATTCGTCCAACACAGCAACTTGGTATAAACACGCTTTATAAATTAGTAAAAAAAGCACTCTCACAAAATACTTTTGCAACTAGATTAGAGCAGCTTGGCTTACAACAACATAATCTCTAGTAGCGCTTATTTTCTACCCATCAGCTTTGCTTATCATTTAATGGCAATAACTAGAAAATTTGCTATTTTCATCGTGTGTCGCAAACTCAACTAAAGTCATCAATAAATCACTGTGTTTATGGGTAAAACCAGTATTGGAGAGGCGTTTTTCTAAATAGCACGTAAAGTTTTTTCGTTGCAGGTGTTGGCTATGTAATTTTATTAACAGCTCTGACTGCTTTTGGTTAATTAATCGCGTCTCGTAAATCGGGTCTTCATCTGGCCAATTTTCTACAGGCGAGCCCTTTTGCTTAAACACAAAATCACTAAGTGAACGCTCGATTTGATTATAATCTTGCTCCCCTAGCAGTTTTTCTATTTCCTTTAATAAGCTTGAGTACAAAACACGCGGGAAAAGCTTGTAAAAATCATGATTTTTAAAGGGCTCTCCTTGTGGAGTTTGCTGCCAATTTTCAAAACTTGCTCGCAAAGCCTGGACTAATATACGTCCTACATAATGGCTTTTTTGGAATGAGACTCCTTGCGATTCTAGCTTTGAAAGTACGTGACTTAAACGTTGCTTTAAGCTACGTACTTCTACTTGCAGCTCGCTTTTTTCTGTCTCTAATAATTGTATTTCTTGAGCACTGGTTGTTATTTTTTGCTCTAGTATATTTATTTTAACTTGCGCGCCATAAAACAAATCACGGGTATCATTAAGCTCAGCCATAACACTGGCATTTTTTAATTTAATACTCGAATTCCCCTCAATAGCATAAGTAGTAAGCTGTTTGCTCTGAGAGAATGCTTTATTTAAAGTACTTTCTAACTTACTCTCAATAATTTGCCCAGACTTACTGCCTCTAAGTAAAGAATGTAAAGTTGAAGAAATATGCTTTTGGTACCAATTTTGGATCTGCTCACACTGTACATCAGATAAATTAGCAAATGGATTGTCTTCACTTATTGGCTTGTTAGCCATAAAAATTCCCTCTAGTAAAAAAGACTTTTAGTTGTTATGTCGTATTAAAGTGAAATTACTTACCTTTGCATGTTAATAGCTATCGCTTTTTAAGGCTATATTTAATTGTTCTAGAAGAACCTCACTATTTAAGTTGTTTATTCCAAATAACGCACTAAACTTAAAATTAAAGATAAAATGCATTACCCTCATGAGAATATTTTTAATCGCTGCCTTAGTGCTATCATTTTTCACTTACGCACAACCTGCGCCAGTAACCTATACGGTCGACAATAAAAACATCACGCTTCCCGGAGAGAAATGCAAAAGCGGCTATGGTGTACATATAGAGTTTTACCCTTGGACGCGTGCCGTGCGTGAAGCTGAATTAGGTAAAGCTGATATTTTATTTCCTGAGTATTTTATTAGTAACGATGTAATGTCAGAAAACACTTTAACCAAAACACGTAATCCGTTATTGGCGTTATCTGAGCCCATTCCTAGTGGCGACTTATCATTTGTAGCACTTTAAGATCACAGCATAGATTACGATGGCAGTATTGAGTCTGTAAAAAAAACAGGGTTATGGGGTGGTACGCTCATATACAAATAGTAAATAATTAGATGAACTTATTGAACAAGGCGAAATAAAAACCATCGTTGCTAACAGTGAATATCAGCTTATTCATTTGCTTTTAAATGGTCGGGTTGAGCTTATTGTTGCCGACTTAGAAGTGCTAAAAGCCAGTATTTATAAATCACAATTATCAGCTAGAGAAAAAAGAGGATGCTTAGTGCGCTAGTTGCATTAACGCCAAGCATAGAATACAAAGCCCTGTGTTATGAAATCAGTAAAAGTACGCCTAATTGGCAATTTATCTTAGATGATATCAACGCAGAAATAGCGATTATGCGTGCAAATAATGAATTTGAAGGCTTTATAAAAAATAAAAAACAGCAGTGTTATAACCTTGGATAATTAACGATTTATTTTAAACTCCATAGTAACTATAAAGCTGATGCTCTCATAGCCATCAGCTATTATATAATGTTTAAAAATCAAATGGCGCTCTTACCCAGCCTTCCATTAATACACGTGCGCTGCGGCTCATACTCGCTTTAGTCACTTGCCATTGGCCATTTGTAACAACCGCCTCGGCACCTACTTTAAGTGTGCCCGATGGATGACCAAAATTAACCTCGTTAATAGCACCGCCACCAGCGGCCAAATTAACTAATGTTCCGTCAATTGCGGCTGCTGTGCCAATAGCCACGGCGGCTGTGCCCATCATGGCATGGTGTAACTTACCCATTGACATTGCACGTACTAACAAATCTATATCGCTGGCATCAACCTGCTTACCACTTGAGGCTGTGTAGTCTTTTGCTGGAGCAACAAAAGCCACTTTAGGCGTATGTTGGCGTGCTTGCGCTTCATTAATATTCTTAATTAAGCCCATTTTTACTGCGCCATGGGCACGAATGCTTTCAAGCATAGTTAACGCCGCATTATCGCTATTAATATCATCTTGCAGCTCAGTACCGGAATAACCAATATCGCTAGCATTTACAAAAATAGTCGGAATACCTGCGTTGATCATGGTTGCTTTTAACGTGCCCACGCCTGGCACTTCTAAGTCATCCACCACATTACCTGTTGGGAATAACGCGCCATCACCATCAGCTGGGTCAATAAATTCCAGCTTTACTTCAGCGGCAGGAAAGGTAACACCATCTAACTCAAAGTCACCGGTTTCTTGTACTTGAGCGTTGGCCATAGGTACATGCACTAAAATGCTTTTTTTAATGTTAGCCTGCCATACACGCACAATAGCAATGCCATTATCTGGCACTCTGCTTTTATCAACTAAACCATTGCTGATGGCAAATGCGCCCACAGCAGAGGTTAAATTGCCGCAGTTACCACTCCAATCAACGAATGGCTTATCGATAGCAACTTGACCAAATAAATAATCAACATCGTGATCGGGCTGTTCACTCTTACTCAAAATAACCGTTTTACTGGTACTTGAGGTTGCGCCACCCATACCGTCGGTTTGTTTACCGTACGCATCTGGGCTACCAATAACGCGCAGTAATAAGTTATCGCGCGCCTCGCCTGCCACTTGGGCAGGCTCAGGTAAATCAGTTAAATTAAAAAACACGCCTTTACTGGTGCCGCCACGCATATAGGTCGCTGGCACTTTAATTTGTGGTTTAAACATCTTTTTTATGTCCTTATGATGCTTGCGTTGCTTCTAAAAAGTCTTGCGCAAAGCGTTGCAAGACACCGCCTGCCGCATAAATAGAAAGCTCTTCTTGCGTATCTAATCGGCATTTCATTGGCACAGTGACTACTTCACCATTTTTACGAGTGATCACTAATTCTAAAGTTGCCCCTGGTGCTGGTTCACCTTTTACATCATAGCTTTCGCTACCATCTAGGTTAAGTGTTTTGCGGGTTGTACCTGCAGCAAATTCCAGTGGTAGCACACCCATACCAATGAGATTAGTTCGGTGAATACGCTCAAACCCTTCAGCTGCAATAACCTGAACACCTGCAAGCCTTACACCTTTTGCCGCCCAATCGCGCGACGAGCCTTGGCCGTAATCAGCGCCTGCCACAATAATGAGTGGCTGTTTACGCTGCATGTAGGTTTCGATGGCTTCCCACATGCGTGTGTTTTTACCCTCAGGCTCTATACGCGCATATGAGCCTTGCTTCACTTCGCCGTTTTCATCCAATACCATTTCGTTCAATAGTTTAGGGTTTGCAAACGTGGCGCGCTGCGCAGTTAAGTGATCGCCTCGGTGCGTTGCGTACGAGTTAAAGTCTTCTTCTGGCACGTTCATTTTAGTTAAGTATTCACCTGCCGCGCTGCTTGCCATAATCGCATTAGAGGGTGATAAATGATCGGTTGTAATGTTATCGCCAAGCACTGCCAACGCGCGCATACCACTCATACTGCGCTCACCTGCCAAAGCCCCTTCCCAATAAGGTGGGCGGCGAATATAGGTACTTTCTGGACGCCAATCGTAAAGTGGGTCGTTATCTTCGCCGTAATCAACGGTTAAGTTAAACATTGGCTCGTATACTTTTCTAAACTGCTCTGGTTTTACGCTTTGCTTGATAACCGCATCTATTTCTTCATCAGATGGCCATAAATCTTTTAAGGTTATATCATTACCTTGTTGATCTTTACCGAGGATGTCTTTTTCTATATCAAAACGAATGGTACCGGCAATTGCATAAGCAACCACAAGCGGTGGTGACGCTAAAAACGCTTGCTTTGCATACGGATGAATACGACCATCAAAGTTACGATTGCCCGAAAGCACTGCTGTTGCATATAAATCGCGATCAATCACTTCTTGTTGAATTTTAGGGTCTAGTGCACCACTCATGCCGTTACAGGTAGTACAGGCAAAACCAACAATACCAAAACCAAGTTGCTCTAGCTCTGGTAATAATTTTGCATCCTCAAGATACGATTGCACTGCTTTAGAGCCCGGTGCCAATGAGGTTTTAACCCAAGGTTTACGCATTAAACCTTTTGCATTGGCGTTACGCGCCAATAAACCTGCAGCAATTACATTGCGTGGGTTACTGGTATTAGTACAGCTGGTAATAGCGGCGATAATACAGGCGCCATCTGGCATTAAGCCTTCTTCGTTCTCAACAACACCCGAAATACCTTGCGCTGCTAAATCGCTGGTAGATACACGACGATGCGGATTTGAAGGGCCTGCAATGTTGCGCCCTACACTTGATAGGTCAAATTTAAGCACACGATCATATTGAGCAGTTTTTAAGCTATCGCTCCATAAACCCGCTGTTTTAGCGTAGTTTTCTACCAGGGCAATTTGCTCTTCATCACGGCCTGTTAAACGCAAGTAATCAATGGTTTTATCGTCAATGTAGAACATAGCCGCGGTGGCGCCAAATTCTGGGGTCATGTTCGAAATGGTGGCTCTATCACCCAGGGTTAGTGCATCAGCCCCTTCACCGTAGAACTCAAGGTAAGTCGATACCACACGTTGCTCGCGTAAAAATTCGGTAATAGCCAATACAATATCGGTTGCAGTAATGCCGGGTTGGCGTTTACCGGTAAGCTCCACGCCCACAATATCGGGTAAACGAATATATGATGCGCGCCCAAGCATTACGCTTTCGGCTTCAAGGCCACCTACGCCAACAGCAATAACACCTAAAGCATCAACATGTGGGGTATGGCTGTCGGTACCTACTAAGGTATCTGGGAATGCAATGCCATCGCGGTTTTGAATCACCGGCGACATTTTTTCAAGGTTAATTTGATGCATGATGCCATTTCCCGGTGGGATCACATCAATATTTTTAAACGCGGTTTTGGTCCAGTTTATAAAATGAAAACGGTCATCGTTGCGTCTATCTTCAATGGCGCGGTTTTTTTCAAATGCATCGGGATCAAAACCTGCGTGCTCAACAGCTAATGAGTGGTCAACAATCAGTTGAGTCGGTACAACCGGATTTACTTTTGCAGGATCGCCGCCTTTTGCAGCAATAGCATCACGCAGGCCCGCTAAATCAACCAGTGCGGTTTGCCCTAAAATATCGTGACATACAACGCGTGCCGGATACCACGGAAAGTCTAAGTCTTGTTTACGCTCAATTATTTGGCTCAGTGCATCGGTTAGCATTTCGGGCTCACAGCGACGCACTAAGTTTTCGGCAAATACACGCGAACTGTAAGGTAGTGTAGCGTATGCGCCAGATTTAATGGCATCGACGGCGGCTTGGGTATCGTAGTAATCAACATTTGAGCCCGGTAAAGGCTTACGGTATTGGGTGTTATTAATAATGGTCATAATAAATTCGCTAATTTGGTGACGGAGGAGAGTACGCTAAAGCGCTATAATGAGTAATCATCAGCGCTATAAACAATAAAAGGTGAGCTAGGCTCACCTTAAACGCTAACTAATTAGCCTCTTGATTCAATTGGCGTGTAGCTACGCGCATCTGGCCCGGTGTAATCAGCACTTGGGCGAATAATACGGTTATTTGCACGTTGCTCTTTTACGTGAGCTGTCCAACCAGTTACACGGCTCATTACGAAGATAGGCGTAAATAACTTAGTAGGAATACTCATAAAGTGGTACGCCGATGCATGGAAAAAGTCAGCATTACAGAATAACTTCTTCTCACGCCACATAACTTCTTCACAGCGAACTGATATTGGGTAAAGCACCTCATCACCCACTTCTGCGGCTAATTTTTTAGACCATTTTTTAATAATAACATTACGTGGATCTGACTCGCGGTAAATAGCGTGGCCAAAGCCCATAATTTTATCTTTACGCTCAAGCATCTCCATCAGTGCATCTTCTGCTTGATCGGCGCTGGTAAAGCCTTCAATCATATCCATGGCGGCTTCGTTGGCACCACCATGCAGTGGACCACGTAAGGTACCAATTGCACCAGTAACACATGAGTGAATATCAGAAAGCGTTGATGCACACACGCGACCGGTAAAGGTAGAGGCATTAAATTCATGCTCTGCGTACAAAATTAGTGATACATTCATTACTTGTGCAAATAATTCACTTGGCGCTTTATCGTGTAATAGCGTTAAAAAGTGTGCACCAACTGAGTCATCATCAGTTTGTGTTTCAATGCGAACACCGTCATGAGTAAAACGATACCAGTAACAAATAATACTTGGGAAAGTTGCCACCATACGGTCAATCGCATCGTTTGCTTCGCTAAAGTCATTTTCCATTTCAAGGTTACCTAGCATAGAACACCCTGTGCGCATTACATCCATTGGGTGTGCGTCTTTAGGGATGTTCTCAAGCACTGTTTTTAGTGCCTCTGGTAAACCGCGTAAACTTTTAAGTTTAGCTTTGTACTCTGCCAGTTCGCTTGATGTTGGTAGCTCGCCGCGTGAAAGTAAAAACGACACTTCTTCAAACTGCGCTTTTTCAGCCAATTCGCTAATGTCGTAACCACAGTAAGTTAAACCTGAGCCTGTTTGCCCTACTGTACATAATGCGGTTTGTCCTGCTACTTGGCCACGTAAGCCTGCGCCACCTAATGCTTTATCTACCATGATGTGTCTCCTGTTGAATTTTTATTATTTGTCAGATTTTGCTGAAAAAAGGTTATCGAGCGTGTTTTCGTATGAGTGATAATCTAAAAAGTCGTAAAGCTCTGCACGCGTTTGCATGTTTTCAATTTGGCTTTGTTGCGACCCTTCATTCAAAATAGCCGAGTACACATTAAGTGCCGCTTTGTTCATTGCTCTAAATGCACTTAATGGGTAAAGCACCATTTCTACGCCCACATCGCTTAGTTGCTCTTTGGTGTAAATTGGGGTTTGGCCAAACTCGGTAATGTTGGCCAAAATAGGCACATTAATCGCTTTGGTAAATGCTTGATAATCTGCAAGGTCATGAACGGCTTCTGCAAAAATGGCATCGGCACCGGCTTCAACACAAGCTGCTGCACGGTCTATTGCTGCGTTTAAGCCTTCTTTTTGAAACGCATCGGTACGTGCCATAATGTAAAAATCGCTATCGGTTTTTGCATCAACCGCCGCTTTAATACGGTCTACCATTTCAGCTTGGGTAACTATTTCTTTATTAGGACGATGGCCACAACGCTTTTGCGCTACTTGGTCTTCAATATGAAAGCCTGCTGCACCTGCTTTAGTCATTTCTTTAACGGTGCGGGCAATATTAAAGGCCCCGCCCCAACCTGTATCGGCATCCACTAACAAAGGTAAATCGCTAGCACCGGTAATACGGCGAATATCTTCAAGCACGTTATCAAGGCTGGTCATACCTAAATCTGGCATACCAAATGAGGCATTAGCCACACCCGCACCCGATAAATAAATAGCCTGATGGCCCATTTTTTCAGCCATCATCGCGGTGTACGCGTTAATAGTACCTACCACTTGTAACGGATGGTTATTTGCAATTGCCTGTTTAAATTTTAATCCTGCTGACATTACCTTCTCCTAACTTTGAACGGGGCTGCTCTTTGGCAACTTAGTATTTTTTAAACATCTGTACTAGCTAGCCATTTCATTTTGAGTGGCTTGTACTGATTGTTGATATCTATCAAATTTTGTTTGTATATTTGCTTGTGATGCACTGATATGGCGCTTCATTAACATTTCGGCAAGCTCTCCATCATGGTTTTCTATGGCGTTTATAATCGCTAAATGCTCATCAAACGCTTTAGATACCCGCGGCCCTACCATACCCATTTGTACACGATACATTCTTATTAATTGGTACAGGTCGTGGCATAACAAATGAATTAAGTGCGCGTTTTTACTGCCTTTGATTATTCTGTAATGAAAATCTAAGTCGCCTGCTTCTTGATAGTACGACTCACCTTCTTTAACACGCTGAGTGTGCAAATGCTGGTTGAGTAATTGTTTCAAGCCTTGTACTTCATCTGGTTCCATATTGTCGGCAGCTAACCTACATGCAAGTCCTTCAAGGGCACTACGTACTTGGTAAACCTCAATTAAACGCTCCGCGGTTAATGCTACAACACGACAACCTATATTGGCTTTGCGCTCAACTAAATAACAACTTTCTAAACGATTTAATGCCTCTCGAAGGGTTGCACGGCTTACACCATAACGCTTTGCAAGCTCCGGCTCTGATATTTTGCTGCCTTGTGCAATACTGCCTTCTACTATCTCGCGGCGCATATCTACAAACACTTTATCGGAAGCGGTTGTAACTGCGGTGTCGTTTAACAAGTGCTGTGTCATAAAGTATTTTTATATTGTCGACAATTTATGGGTTAACTATGTGCTTATTAACCTACAGTGTCAACCCTGAAAACACTAAAAATGAATAAAAAACCACCACATTGTCGACAGCATTAGCTAAAAGTATAATAAAAAATAGTGTTTAAGCCGCTTTACTCAACAAGGTGTCGACACTTTAAAAGGGTTACTCTTTCATTTTTAACACTGAAAAAAATCGTTAAAAATGCTATTATCCGGCTTTAATTTTTATTGTATGAGCCAAATCGTGGACGCTAACACTTATATCCCAGAACAATTTATTGACGACGTAAAAACTTATCTGCCTGATCACCTTACGTTAGATGATTTTTTAAATGCGTGTCGTCGACCTTTACGTAAGTCTGTTCGCGTTAATACATTAAAAATGAGTGTTGAAGAGTTTAAGCAACAAGCGGCTAAAAAAAACTGGCAACTTACCGCTATTCCTTGGTGTGATGAAGGTTTTTGGTTAGAGCGCCCAAACGATGAAGAGCAAAACCTAGCGCTGGGTAATACCGATTTACATTTAAGCGGGGCTATGTACGTGCAAGAGGCAAGCTCAATGTTGCCGCCAATAGCACTAAAGCAAAGCTTACAAACCAGCCAAACAGTTCTTGATATGGCCTCGGCACCGGGCTCTAAAACCTCACAACTGGCTGCACTAATGAACAATCAAGGCGTTTTGGTTGCAAATGAGCTGTCGTCATCACGTTTAAAAGTACTCAGTGCCACATTAAAACGAATGGGTGTAGGTAATTGTGCGTTATCGCATTTTGATGGCGTGGTATTTGGTAATTACATGTTTGAATGCTTTGATAGTATTTTGCTTGATGCGCCCTGTTCAGGTGAAGGCACAGTACGTAAAGATAGCGACGCGCTAAAAAATTGGTCTATCGAATCAAATATTACCATTGCCCAAGTACAAAAAGATCTGATTAAAAGTGCATTTTACGCACTTAAACCTGGCGGCACATTGGTGTATTCAACCTGTACATTAACCCCTCTCGAAAACCAGCAAGTGTGTGAGGCATTGCTAGAAGAATTTGGTGAGTACATTAAGCCAGAGCCTTTAAGTGATCTTTTCCCAGGGGCTGATAAAGCCACCACCGCAGAGGGCTACTTACATGTTTGGCCGCAAACCTTCGACAGCGAAGGCTTTTTTATTGCTAAATTTAAAAAGCACAGCAGCTGCGAAAACCAAAATCTAAAAGTTAAAAAAGGGGCATTCCCCTTTACTGATTTTGATAGTAAACAGCAAAGTGCGTTTATGAGCTCTCTCAAAAAGCAATTTGGTTTAACAAGCCTGCCAGGCACTTTAATGCAGCGCGACAAAGAGCTTTGGCTGTTTCCTGATGAATTTGAAGCGATACAAAACAAAATTAAATATGCGCGATTAGGTATTCAGGTTGGCGTTATTCATAAAAATGGCGTGCGCCTCGCCCATGAATTTGCCACCGTATTTGGTAAGCAGTGTAAAAGTAATGTACTGGCATTAACCAATGAACAGGCTAACGATTACTTTAATGGTAAAGATATACGCCTAGAAGAGGTAACCAAATCAAGCGGCGAGGTGATCCTAACTTTATGTGGTTGCCCTATTGGGTTAGGGAAATGGCAAAAAAATAAAGTTAAAAACTCTTTACCAAGAGATTTAGTACAAAATACGCAGTTAATAAACTGGGCGTAAACTCCAACTTAAATGTAACAAAGGTGTGCATAACAAATGTAACTCACTGTAATTATTTCAGTATAAAAAACGAACAAAAATGTGTATTTTTAGCACTTTTGACTATACTTAAATAACTTTCTTCTTCTCCCTAAGAATCTGAAAGTGTCTTTAGTTAGCGCAGGGCTCAAATACGAGCCCCTCTATAACCCAGAGTTCTTATAGCTCTGGGTCTTTTTTTGTCTAGGGGAAAGTTAACGGGCTTCGGGGATCGGGTTACGAGCTTAATCCCGAAACTTGCCCTAGCATTACAATTAGATCTTTAAGAGAAATTATGCACAAAGAGGGCTAAGAGACGCTGCGCTTTTAGAGGTAGTAACAAAATAATTAGTACTTAGGTTAGTCGCTTTGGTTTCTCATTTACTTCTCATTCGCTTCTCTCAGTGCAATAAGATCTTTAAGAAAACTATGCACAAAGAGGGCTAAGAGACGCTGCACTTTTAGAGGTAGTGACAAAATAATTAGTACTTAGGTTAGTGGCTTTGATTTCTCATTTACTACTCATTCCCTTCTCTCAGTGCAATAAGATCTTTAAGAAAATTATGCATAAAGAGGGCTAAGAGACGCTGCGCTTTTAGAGGATGACACTTAAAAATCAGAAGCTGTACTTTTCACGCGGGCAAGCTCAGCGTCTATCTATAAGTTATGAGCTCTACTTAAGATCTGTTTGATCTTCTCATTTGCTCCTCATTCGCTTCTCTCAGTTCAATTAGGTCTTAGTGAATTATTCATATAAAGGATGAAAAGGCTCTGCGATTTAGAGGACGTGACAAATACAGAATATTTTAATTAATAACTAGGCCTAGTATTTAATGTTTTCTCATACAATTTTCTATGTTAGGTAAGCTTTGAATTGTTGTGTAAAGGATAAATTACTTTACTAAACTATAATTAGTCTAAATCAATACAAGCAGAAATAAAAATCTAACTCTTAAAGTTACCATTGAATAAGGATAATCATGCACATTGACGAGTTAACACAAATAGTTATTGGCTGCGCTATAGAGGTACACAAAACCTTAGGCCCTGGCTTATTGGAGTCAAGCTATGAATCTTGTTTAATGTATGAGTTATGTCAGGCTGGGTTATTTATTAAAAATCAAGTTGAACTACCAATAATTTACAAGGAACAATATATTGCAACAGGCTATAAATTGGACATTTTATTACCAAATGAATTAATAATTGAACTGAAGGCCGTTGATAAACTACAACCTATTCACTCAGCGCAGTTGATTACATATATGAAGCTATCAAATATAAATACGGGCTTACTAATTAACTTTAATACACTAAAGTTGGTTGATGGTATCAAGCGCTTTAATTTATGATTTTTCAATCAACTTGATAGTTAATATTCTCTTAAGTGAAGATGCACAAAGAGGGCTAAGAGACGCTGCGCTTTTAGAGGTAGTGACAAAATAATTATTCAATTGGATTAGGGCTTTGGTTTCTCATTTACTACTCATTCCCTTCTCTCAGTGCAATAAGATCTTTAAGAAAATTATGCACAAAGAGGGCTAAGAGACGCTGCGCTTTTAGAGGTAGTGACAAAATAATTAGTACTTAGGTTAGTGGCTTTGGTTTCTCATTTACTACTCATTCCCTTCTCTCAGTGCAATAAGATCTTTAAGAAAATTATGCACAAAGAGGGCTAAGGGACGCTGCGCTTTTAGAGGTAGTGACAAAATAATTAGTACTTAGGTTAATGGCTTTGGTTTCTCATTTACTACTCATTCGCTTCTCTCAGTGCAATAAGATCTTTAAGAAAATTATGCACAAAGAGGGCTAAGAGACGCTGCGCTTTTAGAGGATGACACTTAAAAATCAGAAGCTGTACTTCTCACGCGGGCAAGCTCAGCGTCTATAAGTTATGAGCTCTACCTAAGATCTGTTTGATCTTCTCATTTGCTCCTCATTCGCTTCTCTCAGTTCAATTAGGTCTTAGTAAATTATTCATATAAAGGATGAAAAGGCTCTGCGATTTAGAGGACGTGACAAATACAGAATATTTTAATTAATAACTAGGCCTAGTATTTAATGTTTTCTCATACAATTTTCTATGTGAGGTAAGCTTTGCATTGTTGAGTAAAGGATAAATTACTTTACTAAACTATAATCAGTTTAAATCAATACAAGTAGAAATAAAAAATCTAACTCTTAAAGTTACCATTGAATAAGGATAATCATGCACATTGACGAGTTAACACAAACAGTAATTGGCTGCGCAATAGAGGTACACAAAACTTTAGGCCCTGGCTTATTGGAGTCAAGCTATGAATCTTGTTTAATGTATGAGTTATCTCAGGCTGGGTTATTTATTAAAAATCAAGTTGAACTACCAATAATTTACAAGGAACAATATATTGCAACAGGTTATAAATTGGATATTTTATTACCAAATGAATTAATAATTGAACTGAAGGCCGTTGATAAACTACAACCTATTCACTCAGCGCAATTGATTACATATATGAAGCTATCAAATATAAATACGGGCTTACTAATTAACTTTAATACACTAAAGTTGGTTGATGGTATCAAGCGCTTTAATTTATGATTTTTCAATCAACTTGATAGTTAATATTCTCTTAAGTGAAGATGCACAAAGAGGACTAAGAGACGCTGCGCTTTTAGAGGTAGTGACAAAATAATTAGTACTTAGGTTAGTGGCTTTGGTTTCTCATTTACTACTCATTCCCTTCTCTCAGTGCAATAAGATCTTTAAGAAAATTATGCACAAAGAGGTTATGAGACGCTTCGCTTTTAGAGGTAGTAACAAAATAATTAGTACTTAGGTTAGTGGCTTTGGTTTCTCATTTACTTCTCATTCGCTTCTCTCAGTGCAATAAGATCTTTAAGAAAATTATGCACAAAGAGGTTATGAGACGCTGCGCTTTTAGAGGAAGTGACAAGTACAGAATACTTTAATTAATAACTAGGCCTAGTCGTTAGTGTTTTCTCATTTACTTCTCATTCGCTTCTCTCAGTGCAATTTGGTCTTGGTGAATTATTTAAAAAAAAGAAGTTATAGACACTTAGCATTTAGAAGATAAAAATACTCAAAACCAGAAGCTGCGTTTGTTAAGCGAGCAAGCTATGCGTCTACAATCAACCCTAAATTCTGGACCTTAGCACGTACCTCACAGCCCATATCTCGTTGCTCGAAGCGCGTATTTTAACCACAGTATTTATTAAACATCCAACTGTTTCTAATAGCCTCATAATGAGAGCCAAATTGAAGCGATAAACACACTATTGGCAAACGATTCATTTGCTCAGCCATACTAAACACATCATAAAATTTATAACCATATTTAGAGGCTAATTTAAGCTCGTTCACATAAAGGGCTTTGTAGGTGGGTGGTAGTTCATTCCAGTGCATTAACGCAATTTGAATAATACCTAAGTGAACATCTAACTTATATGGGCCAACTTTTTTAGCTTGCTGAATATAATTATATACCCGCTCGGTAGGCCCCTCTTGATAGCTGACAACCTGTGCTAAGCTAATCCAGGTTAGTGCCCAAGTTTTCCTTAACTCAACCGACTTTAATAACGCTTGCTCAGCTTGTTGATATGTTTGCTTTACTTTATCTGACTGCTCACTTGATGTGGTATCAATACCGGCTAAACCTAGCATTTTTATATGGGCTAAAAAATGCCAATAATGAGGATGGTCAGGATCCATATTCGTAGCCAATGTAATCGCATTTTCTGCCGCTTGAAGCGATGAGCCAGACAAAGCACCATCCGACTCTTGCACAATATTAAGTGCATTAAAGTACCACGCATTTGCACGCATACTTTGCATGCTGGTATAAGCGATAACAAGTACTATCATGGCTAATATAGCAGCAGGAACTACCTTGAACATGTTTAATTTAGTCATTAAATAAGCACTCGGTTAGCTGCAGCGGGTTAGTTATAAAAAGCATTGTGGCCTGCTCTTCACCTATTAATTGCGCTACTGTTTTTCTAGCTTGACTCAATATAGGAGGTCGGCGCTTTACTGAATGCGCATCAGAGGCAACATAGTTCACTAACCCATCTTTTAACATTTGCAACGATATTGCTTGAGCGCTTTCGCCCCACTCACCTTCAATACTCGATGCTGTTAATTGAAAGTCGCAACCTAATTGGTTTAAGTGTTGAATATAATAAAGGTTTGACTGAATATCGCGATTACGCTCTGGGTGCGGAATAATAACGCGTATATTTTGTTTAGCGAGCCACTGAATAAACTTATCATAGCCTTGCGGCATGTGTGAATGCGGTAACTCTAATAACAACACGCTTTTGTCTGCTATTTTACCAATAAAAGGTAGTTTATTAGCCATCACCATTGCCATCAGTTCTACGTCTAAACGTACTTCAGCAGCGGCAGCCAACTTTACATTAATACCTTCTTTTTTTGCCTCTCGCTTTAAACTCTTTAAATCGTTTTTTATTTGAGCCGTCGCATTATTAAAGCGCCCCACATGTATATGTGGCGTTGCCACCATATGAGTAATACCATCGCTTTCGGCCAATTTCAAAAGCGCCAAAGATTCAGTTAAATCTTTAGCGCCATCATCAATACCCGGCAAAATATGCGTATGAATATCAATCATAAATTACTTAATTACACTTGTGGCTTTTCAGGTTGCTGTGAGTAATCGTAATAATCATAGTAACCATGGCTATGCTCATCTTTAGATTTACTCATATCTACCTTGTTTAGTACTACACCAGCAACGTGCGCTTTTACTTCAAATAAACGCTCAAGGCCCGCTGTAATTGGTTTAATACGGGTAATATCAGATTTAACAACATAAACAACTGAATCAACACTTTGTGCAATTACCAATGCATCACTTACTGCTTGTGTAGGCGGTGTATCAACAATAATGTGATCGTACTGCGCTTTTAACTCGCTAAGTAGCTCAGCAAAGCGTGGGCTTGACAACAACTCAAGTGGATTCGACGGTATTTGCCCGCTTGGCATAATAGTGACACCCGATTGCGTATCAACATGCACACACTCAGCTAATTTATCTGTGCCCATCATTAAGTTACTTAAACCTGGGTGAAATACCGGTATATCAAAGCGTTTAGCCAGCGTTGGTTTACGTAAATCACCATCAATTAGTAACACGTTACCCATTTGCGCCAACGACATCGCTAAATTGGCAGAGGTGGTGGTTTTACCTTCCCCTGGAGAGGTAGATGTAACCGCTATAACCTGATGCGCTCTATCTAAATGCGTTAATAATAAACTAGTACGCAAGGTACGCACCGACTCAGCAAAGCGACGATAGGTATCTTCTAAATAAGCATGTATCGGGAAAAAGCTCTTTTTAGGAACTGCAACATGCGGCAATAAACCAAGCATGCGCTGCGCAAGTTTATTTTCGACATCATTTTTATTTTTAACTGTGTCGTTTAAGGCATCAAAAACAAAAGTCATTACTACCGCAAAACCAAAGCTAGCAACAAAGGCTAATATAACAATCAGCTTTTTGTTAGGTTTACTTGGGTCTTTTGGTGCATAAGCACGGTCTGTAAAACGAGCGGCAGCTGAGCTAAAGTCACTGGTTACTTCGGTTTCTTTAGAACGTGACAAAAAGGTATTAAAAATATTACGGTTTGTTTCAACTTCACGCTTAAGCTGGTTATATTGGGTTTCTTTGCGGGTAATATCTTGATATTCAGCACGAATTTTAGCCAAGTCGCGCTCAAGCGCATTTACAGTTCGCGTTGTTCTGTTAAGCTCTTTTTCTATACCGGTAATTAACCCTTTAATTTGCTTATTAAGGTTAGTTTTAACTGTAGCAAGTTCAGATTTAGCTGAAATCATTTTCGGGTGTTTAGGGCCGTAAACCTCACTAAGCTCACTCACCTTACGCTCAACCAATACAACTTCGCGTTTAACATCTTGTACAACACGGTGCGAGGTAATTTCAGGCATACTGCCAAGTAATTCTATGTTGTCATTACCATATTCGTTAATAACACGATTTATGCTTTCAAGATTATTTTTAGTCGCACGCGCATCCACTAGCTGCTTCGAGGTTTGCTCTAGCTCTTGGGTAACAAGCCCTGCTATGCCCTCTATATCAACCAACTTTTGTTCTTCTCGGTAAGCTTGTAAGCGCACTTCGGAGCTATCTAGTTGTATACGTAATTCAGATAAACGCGTATTTAACCAACTTGACGCCTGCTGTGTAATACCCATTTTAGCGCGCATTTGGCTTTCTATGTAAACTTCACCTACCGTATTAGCCACTAAAGCAGCTAACTTAGGGTCGCTCGACTCAAAGCTCACTTGCACTAATTGTGTTTTACGAATAGGAGACACAGTTAAGCGTGACTTAAATGCAGCAAGCAAACCCAACATCTCACGCTCAGCTTGTTCTTCCTCTGTAATAACAGAGCCCTCTTTTTTATTTAAAAAAGGCAGTAACTGTTTTATCATGCCTTTTAACTCGCCTGTAAGCGATGGTTTACCTATGAAATCTGTGTGATCTTTTAAATTAAGTTTAGTAATTACCTCACGAGCAATACTATTAGACTTAATTACTTCAAACTGGGTTAAATAATACTCTTTTTTTGTGGAGTCTAAACCATATATTTCATCAAAGCTAACCGCTTTGGTTTGCTCCGACTCAATCAATAAAGTGGCTGTGGCGTTATACTTTGGCACTAACGTTAACGCAACCATTATAGTGAGCAAGGTAACGACAACAGCAAAACCTAATATTTTCCATTTACTTTGCTTAATAATATTAAAATAAGCACCTAAATCAATAAGTTCCTCGTTATTTTTAGGTTTTTCAAAGTGTGTATTCATTTTTTAATTACTGCCTTAAACTGCTTAAAACAAGCGCTGTTCTATTTTTATGGTGTCACCCGCTGCAATTTGGCTGTTTAAACTACCTTTTTGTTGCTGCTGTTTGGTTTGCTCTTTAAAAATAAATATTTTATCTTCTGAGGCTCGCTCAGTTAATCCGCCAGCCAATGCTATAGCTTGGTTAACCGTCATAGCTGGTTGGTAAGGGTACCCACCTGGCTTTTTAACTTCACCATGTATATAAAAAGGGCGGTATTCTACTACTTGGGCATACACATTAGGGTTAACTAAATAACCAGGCTGTAGTCCTTCGCTTATGGTTTGCTCAACTTGCGAAACACTTAAGCCCACTAGTTTAACTTTACCTAAAAATGGGTAATTAATCTCACCACTATTACCAAGCAGTGAGGTTACATCTAGGTCGGGCTGGCCAAATACTTTAATTTCAATTTTGTCACCCGCACCTAAAATGTAGTTTTGCGAATCGTTCGCAAAACTACAAAAGCTGAGTAACAATATTAAGCCAGTTAAAACTCTCACTTTCATTCATTTCCCTTTAGTGCAAATGTAAAATTAAGGCCAACAATTACACGGTCAAATTCAATATCCGCTTGAGTCGAATTACGGTCAATAAAATCAACATAGCCTGTTACCATACCAAAATTAGTGGCTAGGTAATTTAAGCCTAAGCGAGCATTTTTAACTTTATCTTTACGGTTAAAGTTACCAGAATACTGCTGGTCAACGTAATTGGCACTCACTACCGAGCTTAAGTAGTCGCTCCAATCATGCTGCCACGTTACACCGTAAACACTCTCGCGGATGTAATCACCTTCTAATAACGGATCTTTAGCCGCACGGCTAGTAACTAGTTGTAAGGTTGAATAGGTTAACGGCTTCCAAACAACAGCGCCTTCCCAGCTTAAGCCGCTAAAGTTATCGCGCTGGCTTGACTCAAAATCTTTATTTTGGTAGCCGATTTTAAATGAACCAGTAGTAACGGCTGTAGCTTCCCACTCCATACCTAACAATACTTTAACATCGTCTGAGTCACGAGTAATACCGTTTGAATCAATTACATCGTATTGGTAGTTTTCTTGCTTTACTTCTAAAAAAGCACGGGTACCAGCTTGGGTATTATAATAACCTGTAATACCCAGCATAGGCTTATCGTAATCACGAAACTGCGATATTGCAGTAAAGTTTTGATAATTTTTATTATAATAACCTGCAGTTAAAGCAAGCATTGCTTTAGAGCTAACAGCACCATATTCATAACGAGCTTCTAAATTTTGTTGTTGGTAGTGTGTAGGCTCGCTTATAGCAGCTCCTTGCCCTTCAGTTAAACCCGCACCACGTGGCTCGTATAACCAATCAGCATCGCCTGTAATATCTAAGCGGTGTTGGCTAGTAAACTCTTTGTGAACACCTGCGCCCAAGTTTACTTGAGTAAAGTTATCGGTAGTGTCTTTATTATGAAACGACGTGCTTGATGCAATATCAAATTTATAGCTATCAGGGCCGTCTTCAATTAATGCATTTAAACTCGGCGCTATATTCCATATTAAACGTGACTGAGTGGCAGACGGAGTCATAAAAAAGTTATCGTTGCTGCTTACGCCTAGCTGTAACGTAGGTGTAACCTCAGCACCGTCTTTGGTCATTACACTGCCTGGTTGTAATTCTACTGCTAAAGCAGGTGCACTTAAGCCTAACGCAACAAGTAAAGTAGTAATTGTATTAGTACGCATTTTCACTTTTAAATCCCTTAAAAATTGTCATAAAAATTATTTTCACATCAAACCATAAAGACCAATGTTTAATGTAATGTAGGTCGAATTCAACTCGCTTGGCCATTTTATCAAGTGTATCGGTTTCGCCACGCCAGCCGTTTATTTGTGCCCAACCGGTAATGCCCGGTTTGGTTTTATGCCTAAACATGTAAAATTCTACTTTTTGGCGGTACTCTTCATTATGTGCTACCGCATGGGGCCTTGGCCCAACAATAGACATATCGCCTTTTAAAACATTTATAAATTGCGGAAGTTCATCAAGGCTTGTACGCCGCAAAAAGCCACCTAAGGGGGTAATGCGGGCATCGTTTTTAGTTGCCTGAGTTACCACATCGCTGTTTTCGGTTACCGTCATCGAGCGGAACTTCCATACTTTTATTTTTTGCCCATCTAAGCCATAGCGATCTTGCTTAAATATAATAGGCCCTTTGGATGTCAACTTTATTGCGGCCGCTATCATCACTAAAACGGGGGCAATTAAGGTAACAATAATAGCCGAAACAACTATATCTTCTGTTCGCTTTATAAATTCGTGAGTACCAATACAAGGTGCTTCAAACACACTTAACGTATCTACATCACCGACATGCTCAATACGAGCATGTATTAAGTTCGAGAGTAAAAAATCGGGGACTATATGCACATCTACGGTAGTATCGCCTAACTGTAATAAAATATCGGCTATACGTTTTTGCGCTTTCATGGGGAGTGCAATGTAAAGAATATCTATTTCACCGTTACGTGCAGAATCAACCGCACTTTGAATACGGCCCTCAACGCCTTGTTTTTCGAGTTGTTCAAACAGGCGTTCTGGGTTTCTGTCGTCGTAAAAGCCTTTAAAATTAAACCCTAATTCGTCGTGTTTTACAATTTCAGCATGTAAGTATGCAGCAGATTCGGTAGCACCGATAATGGCAACTTTACGTTGCGATAGCCCTAGCTTACGGCGGTTACGTTTGTATAAATACACACCCAAACGCCAGATATATAAATACACTACGCTTAAAACAAACCAAATGGCTATTCCCACGCGAGAAAGTGACTCGGTAAATTTAAATAAAAATGACACAACTAATAAAAATGCAAAAGCAATGAGTACACTACCCCATGCACACATCACCATGCTTTTAAATTTACCTGCACGCCAAGAGCGATAAGTAGAAAACAACTCAGCGCTGTACAAGTAGCTAAGTGCAACGGTTAGTGCAGAAGTAGCATAAATAGGAGTGAGTTTAAAATCATAAATTAGGGCTGCACACTGAAACGCTAAAAACAACGCAAATATATCAAACAATCGGTAAAAATTGGCATCAGAGGAACCTGAGGGTTTAAAAGTCCTTGGAGATGTCATTTTGCTTAATTCCTTATAGCTAATTCAGTGTGAGTGGCACCTCACAAAATCCACGGGGATGATATAGTATTAGCCAATTTTGTTCAATTGCTGATTCCGACAAAAGTACTAAAATTCATGTTTATATCTTTTTAGCTAACTCTTGTTTTGTTCATTAAGTATCAAAAAGAATACTCGCATTTTAGTGAGGATTAATTAAATAATCCTTTAAACCAACTCCAGACACCAAACGAATATCCTTCAAAAATATCAATGCCTAATGTCGATTTAAACAAATATAAAACCAGCAATATAAATAGAATAATAAAATTAGCTGCGATGCTTAAAATTAATGCTTGAGTAAATCTTGCTATTTTTTGCTCTTTTGTGCTTAATTCACGCCTATTTCGCCCTGCCAATAGCACATAGTAATAACGATATTTAAAAAGCTTAACTACGCCTCTGCAATCAACAGCATGGTTACCCCACTGCCTTGCACCAATGGCTATTTTTAAATGAGCTAACTGCTCATCGGTAAATGTAGTTTGAACGTTTTTAGGCATTCGCTCCAGCAAACTTCTAATAGCTGGGTCTTGCTGTAAATTCGACAAAAAAGCCTCAATATATCGTGATTATTATTTACCAATTATTGTAAACAACTATTTAATAAAAAAGCCAATTAAAACTTAACTGGCTTTTTATTTGCTATAAATACTGTTATTTAAGGGTACTAGAGCGATAGGAATTATTATTTAACCAGCTTGGTAGCTCAACTGTTGGTACTGTACCATCTTGGTTAATATTTGTTTGATGGTACGAATGTTGGTTCCAAATGCGAGTTGCATTTTTCCAAGGCTTGCTGTTATCTGCAGCACCATATACTGTTACACCATTGTTAATGCTGTAACGACCGTCAAAATTGTTAGAAACAGTAATTAGCTCAGCATTATCATCGCCTTCTAAATCAACAACAATAGGATACTCCCACAGTGATGCAGTAGAATTTGCAACTGTAGATAACACCTCACCATTCACGCCATTAAGCACTCTTACTGTATAATGATCTTGAACGATTATTTCATCAATACCATCACCATTAAAGTCATAAGCACTTAAACCAATCTTACCGCTCCACTCATCATCATTAGCAACGGACCATACTAACTGACCATCTTGGTCGTACATGTCAACTGCCGTATAACCAGCGTAAACAATTCCCAGTAAATCGGTACCAAGGAAAGTTGATATTGCTTGAACTCCGCCACCTAGATTGTCTGGATTAGTCACTTCCCATTTAACATTACCATTGTGCTCAAGTACCGCAAATACGCTATCTTCTAAATTAGTGCTCGGGTTACTGACAACAATTTCAGGATCTAAATCGTCATCTAAATTAGCGACTGCACTAAACCACATACTTTCAGGTGCACCATATTGCCATAACTTAACACCATTTGAATCATACAAGCCTCCACCAGCAAATGTTTCTTGATTGTCATTGTCATCTGCGTCAAACGTAATCGGATCTATAGACCAGTTCGTTTTGTATAATAAGCCTGTTTCGTAACTAAATGTGTTATTACTTGAGATTATTTCAACTAGTCCATCGTTATTTATGTCACTCAATGAGCTAGCACCTAGAGGCTTGCCTGATTTAGTAAGTTCTTTTTTCACTTCACCCAAGTGGTTAATTATTTGTATAGTAGATGACGAGAAATCACTTAAAACAATTTCAACAACGCCATCACTATCTAAGTCGGCTGCAGCTAAAGAGCTACGCGAGTCACTAAAGACGCCACCGTTTTCGTATGCCCACAATTCAGTCCCATCAATTCCACTTAACGCTCTTACTAAACCAGCATTACTATAATTACTTCCACTAAAGGTAGTAACAAGAACATCTGCAACATCGTTATTGTTAATAATTCCGTCTCCATTATCGTCATTTAACTGGACAACAACTGGAGTAGATATTACTTGATTATGTTCCGGCATAAAATCGCTTGAATTCCATTGCCATTTTTGTTGCATTGAAAATGGAGCTATTGGCTCAGCAACAGATGGAAGATCGCCATTGAATTCGCCACCTAGCAATGCCATAGAGCCTTTAAAGCTTTGGCCAATAATTGGCATTTTAGCAGTACCGTAAGCGCCTTTAATGTCAGCATAAGGAGCAAGTATTACACCCTTCCAACGGTTACCCTTGATATCAAGGTTTTGCGTATCAGGGAAGTTAAATACGGTTTTACTTGCGTGGCGGCGTAAATGCCAAAAACCTTTTCCGCGCACATGTAAATCAGCACCACCTGTAATATTAAAAATTATAGTTGCATCGCTTGGTATACCCCATACTTTAAAGGTATGAGCACGGGCAAAATCACGGCCATCAATATTAAACACTTGTCTATCAGAGCTGCCGTCACCTTGAAGGTATAAACCACCCCATTTACGGTAAACTGTACCTGTTTGGTTTAACTGGTTTAACTCGGCGCTTAAACTTTTATAATACTCTTCTTGTTCATCAAAGTTAAATGGCATGGCCGATTCATCTTGGTTAGAAAGGATTTTAGAACCCCATTCCATACCCCAGCGTACACCCCAATGAATGTCAGTACCGCCACCAGCAATCATACTACCTACATATTGGCGGCCGTATTTAAATTTTATGCTTGATTCACTAATTAAATAGTATTCATCGCGATTATAAGGGCGAGTATAACCTACGCTATAACCTTGAAGATCGATTTCGCCAGCGGCTATTGCGCCATCAGCGCGGCCAAAGTGTGATTTAAAATCGTCAAAAACAAATGCTGAAAAATTATTGGCTACGCCTAAGTCTGCAGCCAGTGTTGTAGAGCTGGCTAAAGAAAGTGCGATCACTGCACTTATCTTTTTAAATTTAAGTAATGAGTTAGTCATTTTTTTCCTCGAAAATGAAAAGTGCATTATAGGCACCAAGTTTGAGTCATTTGTTTAATGAAAGTTAATTCATCAAGTGCTTGGTGAACATTATATACACAAATAAAATCAAAAGGAATGAAAAACACGACGAAAGTACTAATTTTTAGTACCTAGAAAAGAACGGAAACGCAATATCAATGAGTTATAGCAGAGAAAAAATCAAAATTAATTTCAAAAACCCTAAAAAACAACCTAAAGAACCAAATATAGTTAACAGGATGTTAAAAATAATAGTTAGGTAATAATATAAGAGTAAGGTTTGCTTCTCCTATATTATTATATTGAAGATTTGATGGATGATTCTTTTCGAGGAAGGACTTTTAGTAAATATTAATAGATTAGCTACTAAACTTATTCTTTATTAAAAGGTATACAAATTTAGAGTTTGTGACTAAGTATCGCTTCCACATTCTTTTAGGCTCTTGAGAAACTCGATATAACCACTCGAAACCAATGTTTTGAATCCACTGAGGAGCACGCTGCACTTCACCTGCAACAACATCTATGGCACCACCAACACCAAATATCCAAGAAACCTCTATCTCAGATCGATAATTTGTGATGAATAATTCTTTTTCTGGTGACTTTATGCCTAAAAATAAGAAATCAGCTCCTGAACGGTTAATGTCTTCGACCACCTTTTTACATGCACCTTCACTAGTAAAGTCAATATATCCATGGCGCACTCCTGCAATAACATCCCCGTGCTCACTTTTTATACGATGCTCTGCCTTATTTAATGTTTCAGGTTTAGCTCCAAAAACAAAAACCTTTTTATGAGACTGAGTACAACGTTTAAGTACATCAATAAATATATCTACACCAGTATATCGCTCAACCTTAACCCCTCTTAAGCGCAAATAAAATAAAATTCCCATACCATCAATATTTACTAAGTCTGAGTCATTTATATAATTTGCAATATCAATGTTTTCTTGAGCTGAAACTACTGTGCCCACATTTAAATCAGCTCGGACCAAGGCAGCTTTAGTTCCTACTTTTTCGAAGATCAAGTCAATACTTTCATCAGGAGTAAACACATGATATTTCAAACCAAATACAGTGTGTTTTATCATTTATAATTACCTTTTAGTTTTGTTCCAAACTCTTGCTTTTTTGTTGAAATAATTAATGACTACTTTCAGTTTGATCTTTGAATAAGTAACTAACTGAATAAATTCAAAATTAACATTAAAAGATTTGCAAAACCTTCTCCAGTGGAGATAGATTAAGGGTAAAATAGCAAGAAAATAAACTAGATAAATACTTGAAATTACGCTTCCCATAATTAGCAATGTAAACATAAAAATTGTTAAGAATATTAAATATGTAACTAATGGTGGGATAGAAAGATCACAAATTAAAAAAAAATAACGAGGATTAAGATTTTTTATTGCTCGCAGGGCTCTAGGAAAGGATTCATTAAGCAAAACATTTAAATGGCCTACTTCCCATCGAGACTTCTGTATTTGAAGCGTATAAAAGTCAGAAGGCATTACTGAAAGCAATGTGACATTAGAAAGATATTTACAAAAAACTTTCTCTTCTGCCATATTCAAACCAAGCTCTAAATCTTCCACAATACTACCAGAAGCAAAGTCAACCAGATTCATGACTCTGGACGAAAAAAAGAATCCAGACCCTTGAATATGACATGCGCCGAATAATTTATTCATACCAACTGAACGAACTGAAGTTTTTAAATACCAAGCAAAAGCAGACATTAAAGAGTTATTCTCATTAGACTTCATTAAATATCTAACCTGAAATAAATCTTCGTATTTACACTCTTGTTTAATCAGATCAATAGAGCCTTGCTCAGCAAACAGGCAATCAGCATCGATAATACCTATTAAATCGTATGCTTCTTCTTTTTGTATCAAGTAATTATACCCATAGCTTAAAGCAAAACCTTTCCCTTTATGAATTGAATCAAATCTTTCTAATATAATTACACCCTCTAAATTTAGAGAGCGAACAGCTTTTGCAGTATCGTCTGTACAATTATCTGCAACAACAACAAGAAGATCGCCTATGGATAGTTGAGAATGGACAGATTGAACAGATTTCTCAACGACAGCTTCTTCGTTATGTGCAGGCATTATTATTGCTAAACTACATTCATATTTTGTAACCTGACTACTAACATTAGCCTGAGGTTCTATTTTTTTAATGAGTGAAATTGCAAGCTCAGCCAATAAAATTATACCAGGTATGAGTGATAACCAAACTAATACCGATTCAACAGTCACATTTTAGTTCCTCTCGCATATTCCCAACAACGTTTACTAAATTATGATTCGTTACTACACTTAACCTTGCTTCATCAGCAATGTTAGCTCTTAATGTCTTCGACATTTTTGAAAAACTAATAACTTCCTCGGCCAGCTTAATGTGGTCATTTGCAGGTACTAACATCCCGTTAATGCCATGCTTGATTAGTTCGGGGATACCGGAAACATAAGTTGATAGTACAGGTGTCTTAACCATCATTGCTTCCATTATTGAAATAGGTAGTCCTTCCATATAACTAGGTAAAACAAATAAATCTGACTGAGCTACAATATCCAGCACCTCGTCTGTGGATTTCCAGCCCATAAAAAGTATATTTTTGGTTAATCCATATTCCTTGGCTTGTTCTTTAACTATTTGAAGTTCTTCACCTCCCCCAATAATACGTAAGTAGAATTGACATGATGAGTTAAGCTTTACATACTTTAAAGATTCTAGCAGGGTGAAATACCCTTTTTCAGGACAAGCCCTCGCTACAATTACGAGATTTAGTAAAGTAGCATCTTTATTCTGCAAAACAACTTCAGCTTGATGCTCGATTACTTCAATACCACATTTTGAGACAATTACTTTATAATGTTCTTTGAACGGTACTTTTCGTTTAACCTGTGCAGCAATGTATGAGCAAACACAAAATATTTTAAAAGATTGCTCTACTTTCCTAGCTATAGAATAGTCTTCAAAGTTATCGAGCTCATCTGCACCATGTATAGTGAATGAAAAAGGTAATTTCAGCATTTTAGCTGTAAACATTGCAACATCAGCTGAGTTAGTCCCGAAGTGCGCATGAACATGATTAACATTTTCTTTTTTATATTTTCCAGCTAAGCAAATAGCCTCAACAAAATAAATTATGGTTTTAAGCTTTCGCCTTGACTTTAAAGAATAAGGTATTAGAAGCTTTATACTAGCCCAGATCCCTTTAGCCGTTAAACCCTTAATTAAATAACAAAAAACCTCACTAAAGTTACTAATAATATAGTGGGTTTTTACCTCTTCCTCTAAGTCAGTGGTATCAACTAGCCCCTCAGGTGGCCGTCTTATTGACGCTCTCAATACTGTTTCATTCTGACTTTCCATTTCTAGTACTTCTCTGCGAATAAAAGTATGTGAAATTTTAGGGTATTGATTAATTACATATAAAATATTCACCTTTCGATGACCTCCATGTATACAAAAAAATTATAAGCCAAAGTTTCCAATCAAATAAGACATTAATCTTATGTTATAGCTAATAAAAAATAAGATGAACAGTAAGTGAATAATTCGCATGAGCTCCCCTCATCTAAATTTGAAAAATAAGAAAGTAATAACTGAAATAATTAAGCTCATTATAATCAGAAAGTTTTCAAAAGCCCACAGTTAAGCAAGCTTCAAAACGGTTAGCCCCAACTCAAAAAATTGAGTTTTGCGTATAAATCATATAAAAATTTAAGGCCCATACACATCAGAAACTCATTCAGCAATATGTTGGTATATAATTAAGAGTTAGTATAACTCAATATAGTACCTACAGCCCTATTATAGTTTGTAAATACACCGCATCTTAGTGATGAAACTTAAGAAAAGTTGTAATAACTATAAACTTTTTTTAGGTACCTTAGCTATAATCTCAGCTTATTTTAATTAAACTCTTTCAAGATATTATCAATTATGCGTTCGCACGCTTTACCATCGCCATAAGGATTATGTGCACGGCTCATTGATTGATATTCTTGAGCATTCGTTAGTAAGTTATTTACCGCACTCACTATGCGGGCTTTGTCTGTACCTACTAATTTAACTGTTCCGGCCTCTACAGCTTCTGGGCGTTCTGTGGTGTCACGCATAACAAGTACAGGTTTACCTAGGCTTGGCGCTTCTTCTTGAACACCACCTGAATCGGTCACTATTATGTGTGCTTGATTCATTAAGTACACAAATGGTAGGTAATCTTGCGGCTCAATTAAATGCACATTATCAACATTTTTTAATATGCGGTTTACTGGTTCGCGTACATTTGGGTTTAAATGCATTGGGTATAAAATTTGTGTATCTGGGTGCGCGGTTGCAATTTCTACTAGCGCCTCACAGATACGCTCAAAACCGCCACCAAAGCTTTCACGGCGGTGCCCTGTAACTAAAATAAGCTTTTTAGTTTCATCGAGTTCTGGAAATTTAGCTTTTAGTTTTGAGATTAAAACCGTGTCGGTTTTTACCTTATCAACCACTTGTAATAATGCATCAACAACGGTGTTTCCAGTAATTACGATACTGTCAGTATTAACTGCTTCATTGAGTAAGTTTTGCTGCGATGTTTGCGTTGGTACAAAATGTAACTTGGCAATTACACTGGTGAGTTTACGGTTACCCTCTTCCGGCCATGGAGAACTTAAGTTGCCTGTGCGTAAACCTGCTTCTACGTGCCCAACTGGAATTTGCTGATAAAACGCAGCTAAACTTGCTGATAACGTGGTACAGGTATCGCCATGAACAAGCACTAAATCGGGTTTAAACTCTTCGAGAATAGATTTTAAGCCTAATAAAATATTTGTTGTTACATCATAAAGGCTTTGCCCAGGTTTCATAATATTTAAATCGTACTCTGGTACAATTTCAAACAGGTCTAAAACTTGGTCAAGCATTTCACGATGCTGGGCTGTAACACATACTTTAGCGTCAATCCCGCCTGCCGCGTTTAGTGCTTTAACTAGCGGTGCCATTTTAATTGCTTCAGGGCGAGTGCCAAATACGCTTAATATTTTAATAGCCATGATTTCCCTTAATTTTTTATTCTCCGGTTTTGCATAACTTTATGCATTTGCCATTAATTGGGTAAATTCTTCACCTAATAGGCTTGATTGCATTGCATACTCTACATTTGCGAGCATGTAGCCTAGTTTTGAGCCGCAGTCTTGCGTCTTACCTTTTAAATGACACGCTTCAATTGTTTCAAGATGACGTAACTGCAGCAATTCAGCTGTTAATTATATGCACAAAAAACAATAGCGCCGATTGACAAAGAGAATAATACAAACACTGGATGTGAGCCATCCCAAATGGATAACTCCTATAAATACAGAATGTTATAAACGCTGATAAGTTTATCTCAATACAAACATGCTTTTTAAGCTTTATTTCAGCTTGACTGTAGTCTCCAATCCTCCAATTATAAAGTAATACTAAAGCGCCAACCTTTATGTTAATTTTTTACCAGCACATTTAGGCAAATGCCTTCTAATCTTATCCATAAATAAGCTAAGATACTCAGACACCTTTACTAACACTATAAACAAAAACATCAACGTTAAGAAATGGATAATTAACGGGTAAAACTCGAGAAAGAGAATGATTTTTACCTTTAAAGACAACTCAATTTTAGGTTTCTGTTAAAGCTCAATATACCACGCCACTGCAAGGCAACTGAGTAAAAATTACAGCATTATTGTGCGGGTAGTCGCGTCCACCCACTAAGAAACTGTGTAATATAATCTAAAGTAGTCATTCCTGAGTCAGCTTTTAGTGAATCGAGATTAACAACTTTAAGCCCACCAGCATACTCAATCATAGCTAGCTCATTATTACAGGGAGAAAAAGCCATATCGGCAACCCCAACACCAACATCAACAAGAACTTCTTGCCAAGTGACTCCAGCATCAAAAGTAATATAAACTTTACCTGTATTATTATTACTCCACCCGTTTACGCCGACAGCGATAACTGAAGGCTGGGTTGGATGAACGGTAATTCCTTCAACAGTTCCTTCACCCGGAAACACATTTAATAGTTCCCAAGACTCATCAAAAGAGCTTTTAACGTAAAGCTCAGGGGATTTCCCTCGCTGCACTCCAGCATATAACATTCCAGATGAAGAAAAAGCTGAATCAAATATCCCCATAGACTCAAGCCCGTCAAGATGCCAAGTATTACCTGAATCATTAGAAACAAACATACCAACTGCATGAGCCCCCCAATAAATGACACCTGCATTTATAGGGTCTATGGATAAAGCGTTATAAATCCTTTTGCTTTGTGGTTGACCAGTGGAGCGCTGCCAATTAACCCCCCCGTCGATAGAAACATATAAGCCATGTCCATCGATCCCTAAATATAATCGATTAAAATCATTATCAGTATTAATACTGTTTGGCTCAAACTCTAAAGCACGAGCAAAACCTTTATGCCAAACAGTATTGTCTGTCTTATAATCAATTGGCAGGCCGCTTGTGACAATAGTCCAATTTAACCCATAATCTGAACTCATAACAATTTGATTAGCTTCACTATCCCAAGGGCTATTCGTAGCAACAATATGGTCGCCAATGCTTACAATATTCCACATGTGACCAGCAACTGAACGATGCACGTTATAGTTTGGTGAATTTGGAAGAAGAGAAAAAGGCTGAGAAACCGTAACCGTATCGGCTAATAATTGCGACCGGTATCGGATTATACCAACATCCATAGATGCTGTTAATAAATCACCTTTTTCAGAATATATGACACTTGAGCCAGCACGATTGGAAGCCCCTTTTAGAGAGTCTTCTTGCCATGTTAAACCACTGTCATTCGTTCTCCATATCCCCCAGTAAGTCGTCATAAAAAATGAATTGGGGTTTTCCGGATCAATGTAGATAGACAAAATTCGATCTAAAACCGTATTTTTCCATCTTCGTGTAGGGTTTTCAGTTGAAAAATCAAGGTCACTTAACTGTAAAGCATGCCAAGTAGCGCCAACATCATCAGTATAAAGCATGCCAGACTTCCAACCATCAAACCATGCAACCAATACTCTTATAGAACTCTTACTCGTTGTTGCAACTGCAACACGATGTAATTTTGCTTGGCTCGGTAAATAACTAGCAAGATAAATATCACTCCACTCATTTGCGCCATCGGTTGAGTATCGCAAGGTTTTATTACCAACCGTAAAGATATATTCTTTATTATCAGAGTGAATCGATGTCATATCCATAACAGATATAGGAGCTCTTTCAACAAGCTGCCAAGCATCGTTAATTTTTTGAAACAAAACCCTTTCAACGGCTGAGCCAACCGTTAATAACCGATTGTAACTATGAATTAAAACAGATTTCACTGGTTCATTATTGTGGGTTTGACCTATCAGTGATGCCCCTTCTGTACTGGCAGCGAATACCTCCCCACCCTGAGTACCAAAGTAAAACTTATCTGGATCAGTAGAGTCTATTGAAAGTGAACGGTAGTTATCCCAACGAATAAATGATTTATCACTACCCACTTTGTCTAAAAAATGCCACGTTGTTGCATTATCTTCTGTGCGATAAATCCCCTTAGCGGTGGCTGCGTAGCCAACATTGGAGGCTGCGGCACTAAAAGTAAGACTAGCAAGGCTTAAGTTGCCAAGGCCATTATTCGATTTATGCCAATAATTATCACTAATATCAGACTTCCAAGCACCTGCTACATCTGAAATAACGAATAATTGACCATTGTTTTTGAGAATTTGTGGATAAGCTCCGCCACCAGACCAAGATAAATCCTGATCAAAAGAATTACACTGTGGCGCCGCTACAGCTGGAAAGAGTAGGCCAAAAATAAGAAAAACGAGCATTGTGAAAAAACACTGAGGATATGTCATACAACAGATACCTATTTACAGACCTGATCCCTTAATAACAAAGTTAATGAATCAAGTGGAAGAAAAATTTTGGGATACCAATGACATAACGGTGAAACATGCGCTTTGGTTCTTGAGTTAAGCGATAAAACCATTCAAATCCTAGCTTTCGCATTAGCGCTGGCGCTCGCTTCGTTTTACCCGCTTGAAAGTCAATGATAGCACCACCACAAATGATTACCGATGCCACATCAAGCTTTGACAGAGCTAAAGCGATTCTTTCTTGCTTAGGCATCCCCATAGCTAAAACCACAACATTAAGACAGTTCACATCAATATTTTCGGAATAGTAATGAATATAGTCATCATCATCGAAGAAACCAGTCTTTAAACTGGCACTATTACCAAGAATTAAATTTTCAGCACCGTTACTAAGCCACGGCTCTTCTGTTCCAAACACAAAATATTTGGCTTCTCGCTTTGATAGTTCAATACTGCTAATCAATCTTGGGATAAAATCAGTACCGTTCAAATTTAACTTTGGCTCAATACCTTTGAAGCGACAGGCTAATTTCACGCCGATACCATCCCTTAGTAAACAGTTTATACCCATAAAGTTTTCAAAAACCTCACGCTCATTAAGCATTAAGTTAATACCATGCTGGTTAACAAAACCTATCGAAATAGGCTTGTCAGTAGAAACAACATCGGATATAAAAGATGCTAACTCTGGTTCATCAAAATAGTTAACTTTTTTTAGTATCTCAGTTATCGTCATTTTTCTTCCCTCTATCGGTTCTTACCCAAGATTTTTCTCGCCCACGTAAAAAAGAACCGTAAACATTGAATTTACTTAATACATAAATAAATATCGCGCTAAAGTCCCTCAGTGGTAAAATATTACGCCCAAGGCAAAACCAACTAAGGAATAAGCATAGCGAGATGCTACCAAAAGCAATAAATGACAAATAGAAAGGCAAATACATCCCAAAGAATGTAACAAGAGCAGAAGCGACTAAGCAAGTAAACACAAGCATAAGCCAGAGCACAGTAGGAGGAATCATCGCATCAAGCGAGGTGAATAAGCTACGGATATTGCCTTTAGATAACGCCGCTAACATTGCCTTTGGCAACATGGCTATCGATGCTAAATGACCATGTTCCCAACGAGTGCGTTGCGTTTGAGTACCTATTTCTGATTCGGGAAAATAACTAATCACTTTGGATGAAGAATCAAAAGCAACACGTTCAGATAATGAGTTTAGTTTAAGGCCAAGCTCTAAATCTTCAACAATACTGCCGGATGCAAAAGAGATATGCTCAAACACTCGCCAAGGAAAGGCCATTCCGGAACCTTGCAATTGGCAATTAATATTAAACAATGACAAACCTTGAGGTCGAATTTTATTCTTAACTAGCCAGGCAAACTCAGCGACTCGCGTTTTAACTGAAGCTGAAGCTGGCGCTTGCATTAAATATTCAGACTGAACCACTGAATTGTTATGTTTACAACAAAGCACCAGATTAAAAAAACTACCAGAAACGAATTCACAGTCAGCATCAAAAATAATGACGACCTCGGGTGATAGATCTCGGATATGGTTTACACCCGCATCAAGTGCATAACCTTTTCCTCTTTGGGCTTCATTTTGCCTTTCTACAACTTGAGCGCCAAGACCATTAGCAATACTGGCAGTCATATCACTGCAATTATCAGCAACAACAACAACATTATTCAAACAGCCTAACTCAAATTGAAGCTTCTTTAATGTATCTTCAATAATAAGTTCTTCATTGTGAGCCGGAATAATGACAAAAACACCATCTAGTGATACATCGGCACTAACGTTATGCTGTGATTGTTTAAAGAAAATGCCAAACAACAATTCCAAGCTTAAAAATATTGAAGGTATAAATATAATCAGAAAAACAACACCACCTAATAGGTAGTCTAAATAACCAATCATTGTTTTTCCCTAATTAATAAAGCTAATTTTTCTGCTTCCGTAAATAAGAAGCTGAGACCATTTGCATACATGGGTTCGTAAAAGTTTGAAACTATAAACAAGCCACCAATAAAAAATTCACCCAAAAAAGTGTATAAAAACATAACGTAAAGCACTGTAGCTAACAATAACTTCCATAAGAAAGAAAAGTAAATAGAGTAAAACTCTGACGGTAAAAAACAACTTGAATCATCCATTAAATTATTATCCTTTGGCCTACTAAATAAAATTCTGATAAAAAATAAGGTAATAAGCCTCCCCAGGTGCTCCTAGCCAATGTAAGTGTCCTGCAATAATTGCAAAAATTTAAACGCCTCTTAAAAAATAGAGACATCAAGCTTTGATAAACTGAAAATGTCAAACACTATTGTTTTGCGATACATTCAGTGAATAGAAGTAAAAGAATCCCATAACAGACCAAAAGTACCAATTATAAGATAAGTAAAACAACATATTATCCGAGTAACCAGCAACCATGTAAGAGGCAATAAGCCCAAGGATTAACGAGGCCCCTTTATTATCAACCCTAAAAAACTTTACAAAACGAACAGTAAGTAGAAAAAAAATTATTAAGTATGAGGTTAAACCTAAAAAACCCATATCAAAAGCAATTTGAACATAGGCATTGTGTGCATCAAATTTTGTACTTTCCTGCAAAGGAAAGAACTCTAAGAAGTAATAAGAGAATGTATCATAGCCATGACCTAAAAAAGGCTTGCTAGCAATATAATCCCATGAAGCTAGCCACACAACTTTCCTCCATTCATAAGAGTTCAAACTCTCTCCTACCGCTAAGTCTGCAGCAGATGGCCCACTAAAGATGTCAAACACCCTATCCTGAACTGAAGGAATAAGTAAAGACAATAAGACTAGAGAAAATAGATAAATCAGGTATTTTCTTTCTGCTAGTAAGCCATAGATAAAAATAACCACAATCATAGCTAGCCATGCGCTACGTGTTTGAGTCAGTAATAAACAACATATACTAATTATAAATATTACTTTAGAGTGAGTTAAAAATGCTCGACTAAAACAAAAAATATTAGACTTAATTGCATACATACAAAGAGTACCAATTAACACTAAATAGAAAGCAAAAATATTGGGATGAGAAAAACTACCAAACAATCGAAATCCACTTCTCGTAGTACTGGACTCAGGAAATAAGAATTCAAAAAAAACAGATGAGATAGGTATAACGGCAGAATATATAACAAACCTAATGAAAAATTCACCATCATTCTTATTTTTTATAAAGAAGTAACTCAAGCAAAACACAGACCAGTATGTAAGTACCGAAAAAAATGAACGTAATGAAGTAACCTTATCAGGTGAAAGCACAATCGATGCTAAGCCAACAAGCAGAAAACTACCCCACACCGAGATAAAAGTTTTAGGTATTAATAAGCGCTGCTTAAAACAAACCATAATAAACATCATAAATACAAGAAGATTAAGTAAAGCCCCTAGGCCGATACCGCCAATCTTAGTTAGATTCAATAATGGATCGAGAGAGGCCCTAAAAAAGAGAATATAAAATAGAATAGATGAAAATGCATATAATCTACTATTTAGCATTTTTTATAAACCTTTTTACAACCTGCATGAACTTACGAACTTTACCTGCAAACAGTAGAGTTAATACCTCAGTGCCCACAATATCAACTTGCTTATATGCATAAAGTGACTCTAGATGAGATACCCTCTCCCTAAAAGAGAGGGGGGCATTCTTTTCTGCAAGCTTATAAAAAGCCAATCGAATTTTTTTCGCTTTTTTTTCAGAAATCCTTTCGCCACCATGAGTTTGATCTACAATGTAGGAAAATTTACTAATGTTAATAAAGTTACCATGTTTTTTACTTAATCTTATCCATGTTTCCCAATCCTGCAAAGCAGGCATGTTTACATCAAAAGAGCCAACGTCTAATAATTTTTCTCTCGTGGTAAATACTTGATTACCTATAAAGTTAGATTCTCGCAACATCTTGTAATTAACGATTGTTGCTTCATTGTAATGGAACTTACCATCATCTCGCAGTTCAACAACACCATCAAATAACCCTGAAATATTATTCCCAGCGCTCTCCAACTCTTGCCAAGCCCTAATAAACTCCATAACCCTAAACGATTCAAAATAGTCGTCGTCATCTAAACCTGTTATAAAATAGCCCTGGGCCATAGATATTGCATTGTTCCGACCATAGCAAGCACCTTTAGAGACACCAGAACGATTAATCGTACTTTTCAACACTCCCCTAGCTTCCATCGCAGCAAGATATTCATGGGTACCGTCGGTTGAACCATCATCTGCAACTATAATCTCGATAAGAGAGTAGGTTTGATTCAAAACAGAATTGACAGCTCTTTCCAATAGAGAAAGGCGATTGTATGTGGTGATATAAACTGTGACCAACCGATTAACTTGCAAAACCCTATCCACCCTACATCAAAAATTGAAAATCCCTTCCAACAACCTAACTTTTAATAACATTAAAATCATAGATTACATATAAACACTGATCACGTAAGCCTTCTCAAGGCACGATAAGCAGTTGGAATTACATAAATTATAATAAAAGACTCGACTACACCTTATTGCCAAATAAAAAACCACACTAATAATTTATCGAAAAAACTTGGATGATTATACTTATCAACAATAACGAATGTGTTATTTAACTTTTCGGTTAAATTTATATATATAGTAATCTGGGAAAGTAGCTAACATCATCAATTTAAAATCAATCGGAACAAACCTTACTGCACTAAAGTAAAGTTTCCAAATATTCAATCTTGATGATAATGGAACAAATCGAGCCGAGTCATTGTTACTAGCATTTGCGTACAATAAAACTATCTGTCTAAGAATATTACTCATAACCAAGTTTACTTTCTTATTTTTCACGTTACTTTGCGACTTCACCATACCCAGCAACACTTCGGTATAACCATCTATTCGTTTTTCTATCTTCGAAGAAGTCATGATCGAGCCATCCCTGACTCGACGTAAGAAAAAGGATTCACTCATCACACTTATGCTATGTTGGTTCGCTGCAAAAATTTGAAAATAATATAATTCATCTTCATGAATTATATTTGGTAAGAAAATATTTTCTTCTAAAATAGCTTTTCGAGCAACATAACAGCAAGGTGATGCGAAATAACATCCCTTACCTAATGATTTGGCAAAATACTCATCAGATTTATATATTTTCGTTTCATTTGTTTTTTGCCTATGATAACTAGGCTTAAATTCATTAGCTCCGCCGTCATAAAATACATCAGCATTAAATAATATAGCCTTTACATCTTCATTTGAAAATTCAGAGATCCAAGCACTAAATGCATCTTTTCTTAGCAAATCATCCGAATCAAAAAAATATACGATTTCACCTGTTGCTTTTTCGAAACCATTATTCCTGGCTACCGACTGACCTTGATTAGCCTGTCTATAGTAATTAAACCTTTTGTCCGTCAAATATTTATTGCAAAGTGATGGGGAACTGTCAGTACTACCATCATCGATTATTATGACCTCATAATGTTGATATGTTTGTGCAAGTATACTATCTAACGCTACTTCTAAATAATTTTCAACATTATATACAGGAACAACTATACTAATTTTCATAAAAGCTCTATAGATTATTTAAATACTAAAAAGGTTCATCAAAGCCAATGAAGCCGATGAAACCAACACAAGAAGTAAAGGGCCGATAAGCTTCAAATCAAATCCTTTGAGTATATTTTTTCCCAACAAATAGTAGCATTGGAAAAAATTAATCGTAAATGATATTGTTATAGCCCAACAAAGCACATATAAGTCACCAAAGTAAATTGCAAAGCAGATAGCAGTCACATTTGTTATAGTCGAAAAAACAGTTGCACTAAATAGTAGATCAGTTCTATTTGCAGCTTGAAAAAAACCACCACTTGAGCTCAATACAACTTGAATAGGTATTGAAACTGCCAAAATTTTTAACAACTCCCCCACCATTTCCCATTGTTCACCCAGCATAACCCAAACGATTAGTTCAGATGATAAGTAGATCCCAAGCCCAACAAAACTTGCTACAACAGCTAAATACTTTACTAGCTTATTATGTAGTTCAGTGAATTTTAGTACATCTTCATTTAACTCTTTTAGTACAGGTTGTATTGCAGGAGCCATAGCAAAAGTTAACAACATGAGGGGATAGCGCATAAGTTGATAGGCTTTATCGTAAACACCAAGACTAACTACACCAAAATACTTACCTACTAACAAATTATCCAAATTACGTGAAAAATACACCATTACATTAGACATAAACTGGTATAGAGAAAATCTATATAATGGCTTTACCTGACCAAACTCGTTTGAAAAATTAGGTTTACCAATAATAGTTTTCTTACTACCAAACCAAAGAAGAAAAAACTTAAAAATTGAAAAGACAAGGGGTTTAATTGCCAACACTAAAACAGCTTCAAGCTTCATAAATGTAAATATTACAAATAGAAGCGAACCAATTTCAGCTATAATTTCAGCCCTAGCAATGTGCAGAAATTTTTTCTCTCGACTGTATGCTGCAATTGGAACGATAGAACAAGCATTGAATATTATTGAAATGGCCACAGGAATAACTAAATACTGATATGCACTATATTCATAAAACAATGCTATTAGAGGTGAAGAAATGAGAAAAAGAATAAATGCAGAAAAACCTAAAACTATCGTAAACCCAAAGACACCATTTCTCATCCGCACCGAAACATGTTTTTCATTGACTAAAGCTGGCACTAAACCAACTTCACTAAACAACGCAAAGAACAATGCGAATACTTGAATTACAGCGAAAACACCAAATTGTTCGGGTGTAAACATCCGAGCTAACACAACCATTGACAGAATCTGTATTAAATACAAGCTGTACTTACCGCCCATGCTTTTTGCTAGTGAGTTGACCAGTACGCGGCCATGTGAAGGATAAGTCATTAAATTTAACGCCCTATGGACCAATAAACGAAGCCTTTCTTTTGCATGCTGGTAGGGTCAAACAAATTTCGACCATCAAAAATAACAGCTTCACTAAGTTGCTGCTTAATTAAAGAAAAATCAGGTGCTTTGAAATTTTGCCATTCAGTACAAATAATAAGAGCATCAGCACCATTTAGCGCAGATTCTTTAGTCCCCATTAAGCTTAGATCTGAACGCGTTCTATAGATACGTTGAGTTTCATTCATCGCTTCAGGATCGTATGCTTGTACCTTAGCACCCGCTTTCCACAGCTGTTCCATGAGGACACGACTTGGCGCGTCTCGCATGTCATCTGTATTAGGTTTAAAGCTTAACCCCCATAATGCAAAGGTTTTACCTTTTATTGCGTCAGGGTTGTTTGCTAAGTCAAAATGTTTGCTTATATATTCAAACAACTTATTTTTTTGAGCATAGTTTACGGCTTCGACCGCTTTTAAAATTTTTGATTCGTAGCCAATAGTATCTGCTGTACGTATAAGTGCTTGTACATCTTTTGGGAAGCATGAACCACCGTAGCCACAACCAGGGTAAATAAACTGGTAGCCAATACGCGGGTCTGAACCAATACCGTGGCGTACATGTTCTATGTTAGCACCTACGTGTTCAGCGATATTCGCCATTTCATTCATAAAGCTGATCTTGGTAGCAAGCATACAGTTAGCAGCATATTTAGTAAGCTCGGCACTTTTTATATCCATTACAATAATTTTTTCATGATTTCGATTAAATGGCGCATATAGTTCGCGCATTTGGTCTTCTGCATCAGCTGAATCTGTACCAATAATTATGCGATCAGGACGTTTACAATCATTAACTGCAGCCCCTTCTTTTAAAAACTCAGGATTTGATACCACTGAAAAGGTTAAATCACTTTTACGGCTATCAAGTACAGATTGTATTGTCGCTTTAACTTTATCTGCAGTGCCAACAGGTACGGTTGACTTGTCGATAATTAATTTTGGACTTTCCATATATGTAGCAATGGTTTCTGCTACTTTTAATACGTATTTTAGATCTGCAGAGCCGTCTTCGTCTGGCGGAGTACCTACTGCAATAAACTGCAGTTCACCAAATTCAACACCAAATTGAGCATCTGTTGTAAAAGTTAAACGCCCTTCCGCGAAGTTTTTTTCAACTAACGGTATTAAACCTGGCTCATAGATAGGAATGATGCCTTTTTTTAGATTTTCTATGCGAGTTTCATCTATGTCAACACAGCATACATCGTGTCCTGCATCTGCCAGCACAGCCGCTTGTACAAGGCCTACATAACCAATTCCATAAAATGTAACTTTCATTTTAAACCTTTAAGACCCTAGTAGTGCTTTAGCACGTTTAGTAAACTCTTCACCCATTATGCTTGACTGCATTGCATACTCTACGTTTGCAAGCATATAGCCTAGTTTTGAACCGCAGTCGTGTGACTTACCCTTTAGATGGTACGCTTCAATTGTTTCAAGATGACGTAACTGCAGTAATGCATCTGTTAATTGTATTTCACCGCCAGCCCCTGGAGGCGTATATTCGAGTAAATCCCAAATAGCGGGTGATACAACATAGCGCCCTGTTATGGCTAAATTACTGGGCGCTTCGTCATTATTTGGTTTTTCAACCATATTGGTAATGGCTGCATTTTCGCCAGGCGCAATATTTTTACCAGCTAAATCAACCACACCATAGTTGTGCACTTCTGCCTGTGGGACGGGCTCAACCATAATTTGGTTATGTTGCGTGCGTTCAAATTGGGCGATCATTTGCGCTAAGTTATCTACCTTAAGGTTTGACTTATATTGATCGATAATTACATCGGGCAATAAAATAGCAAAAGGGTTATTGCCAATGATTGGCCGGGTTTCAAGTATTGCATGGCCTAGGCCTAACGGCGCCGATTGACGAACCGATATAATGCTTACATCTCTTGGGATTATTGAACGCACCTCTTCTAATAAGCTGCGTTTTACGCGCGCTTCTAGGGTGGCTTCTAGCTCAAAGCTGGTATCAAAATGGTTTTCTATCGCGTTTTTAGAAGCATGAGTAACCAGTACAATTTCTTTAATACCGGCTTTTACTGCTTCGTTTACAACGTATTGAATGAGGGGCTTATCGACTAATGGAAGCATTTCCTTTGGCGTTGCTTTGGTAGCTGGTAACATACGGGTACCCAAGCCTGCAACAGGCAAGACTGCTTTTAATACTTTCACTTCAATTCCTTTTATAGTTTCTTTTGGTTATAACGTAGCTGTTTATAAATGTCGCTGCGAATAGCGAGTTTTAAGCACTACTAACCCTTATGGGCGGTTATTATACACAACACATATAATCGCTCAATATAAAAAGCAGCCTTTTTGATTGTTTTGTGTTAATTTTTTGTTAACCAGTTATTTTGCCTTTTTTGTAATCTATCAATTTACTTTCAATGGGAATATAATAGTGCGGTTAACTTTTAAGGGATGGGATTTGTGCGCGTAGGAATTTGCATAATTATATTAGTGTCTTTTTTTGCTTGTGCACAAGACATGCTTTTACATTTGCGTAATAGCGATATAATTACCCGTGCAAAGCAGTTTTACGGCGATGCAGGCCACCAACGAATAAAAACATGGCTGAGTTTTATAGATGACTCTGCCGACAAAAGCGAATGGCAAAAAATTCATTTGGTTAATGACTTTTTTAATAAGCATATAAAGTACAAAACCGATGACGATCTTTGGCAAAAAAAAGATTACTGGGCCACCCCGCTAGAAAGCCTAGGTGTTGGCATGGGTGACTGTGAAGATTATGTTATTGCTAAATATTTTACTTTAATCGCTTTAGGTATCCCCGAAGATAAAATACGCTTTATGTATGTACGCCAGCGTACGGTTAATCAACCACACATGGTGCTTATATACTTTGAACAGCCTAACCAAATACCGTTGGTGCTTGATAACTTTAATACAAAATTAGTGCCTGCAAGCAATCGGGGCGATTTAAAACCTATATACAGTTTTAATGGCCAAGGTTTATGGTTAGCCAAATCGAAAGGGTTAGGTAATAAGGTTAAAAATAGCCGTGGGGTTTCTGCTTGGAACACTATGCTAGAACGAATTGAACAAGGTGAGCTTGCCCCCGCCGCTGGTAACAATAAAGGAACTAGTAGTTATGTCTCGAATATTTAAATATGGATTGAGTTTAAAAACTCAAGTATATGGCTTGATCATATTAATTTCGGTTATTTCATTTTGTGTACGCGTTATTACCGATGTGGATACAACCCGTAATTATTTACAAACACAAATGGCCAGCCATGCGCAAGACACCGCTACCAGTTTAGGGCTTTCTATATCTCCCTATTTAGAAGACGATAACCTAATGATTGCCGAAACGATGGCAACCGCTATTTTTGACTCTGGTTACTACAGTGAAATTAAGTTTACTGATGTACAAAATAATACTGTATTTGAGTTACAAAACCCTAAACGCGTTGAATCTGTTCCTGGTTGGTTTATTAGTGCTGTTAAACTGAGTGCGCCCACTATGCATTCTGAAATAAATAATGGTTGGATGATGGCAGGTACACTTGATGTAACCAGCCATACTGGGCAATCTTACCTTACCTTATGGCAACACACACTCCGCAGTTTATATAGCTCGTTTTTACTATTAGCAGCATCGCTGGCTATTGCATTTTTAATTTTACGCGCCGTATTTAAGCCGTTAAAAGCCGTAGAAAATCAAGCCACTTTAGTGACTCGAAAACGCTTTACCTTAAATAAAGAAATACCAGTAGCACGGGAGCTTCGTACTGTTACACAAGCCATCAATAACATGGTTATGAATTTACAAAGTACGTTTGATTCACTGACCAAACAAACACAAGCGCTTACTGAAGAAGTATACATAGATTCGTTAACGGGGTTGGGTAACCGTAAGTCGTTTGAAAACCACTTTAATTCTGTGGTCAATAACATTTCTGACGATGCGCCCATTACTGCAATGATGCTGACCCTACCCTCGTTAAATAATATAAACCAAATAGTAAGCTACCAAGATGGTGACCAGCATGTATTAGATGCAGCTAAAATACTTAAGCATGTTGCCGATGAGTTACCAAATTCAACCGTTTTTAGGTTAAACGGCGCCACGTTTGTATTACTGGCCCCGTATGACGTTTTATTTTTAAATAAAGCCCGCCTAGACCTCATTGATAATTTAAGTCAAAAAGAAAACAGCTTACATATAAACGGTTACGCTAATTTAGCCATTGTTGGCGTTGAGCAAGGAGCGAGTTTAGGTGAAGTGTTATCGCTACTTGATACTGGTTGCACTATAGGTGAAGACACTACGTTTGATAAAAACGATAAAGAATCCTTATTTAGTGTTAACCAATGGCGTAAGCTTATTAAGTCAATTATAAGTGCTGGCGAAGTGAGTTTTTCGGTACAACCTGTTAAACAAGCTAATAAAGTTAATTCTCAATGTTACTTTGAAGTGTTTGCACATTTTATTCATGATGGCGAAAAAGTAAATAACGGCCACTTATTTGCCATGGCCGAAAAGTTAAATTTAACTGAAGAACTCGATAAAAAAATTATACGCAATTTTGTGGATATTAAAGAACAATACCCAAATGAAGTGTTTGCCCTGAATATTAGTAAGGCATCCTTGTATTCAGCCAACTTTATACAATGGCTTACGCTTTACTCGCACACTAAACCAGTCATTAAAACAAACTTAGTGTTTGAACTACATGAAATAAGCTTATTGTATAACGTGCATATTGCGTCTTTACATATAGATGCAATTAAAGAGCTGGGTATTAATGTGTGTATTGAACACTTTGGTACTAGCTTAACGTCGTTTAGGTATTTACAAGGCCTTGATATTGAGTACGTTAAAATTGATGGTAGTTATATTCAAGACTTAGTGGTCAACCCGCAAAGCCAATTTTATATTCAAACAGTTAATAATATTTGTCATGGTTTTGGTATTAAAGTTTTAGCCTGTTTAATTGAAAAAACCGAGACTTTAGAAATACTTGAATACCTAGGATGTGATGGGGTACAAGGTAATTTAATATTGCCACCATCAAAAATCATTAAATCTAATGAAAATGGCGTAAATAAAGAGTTTACTTTTTGCACCGATGCGCTAAAATTTTGCAATTAGTACTCAACCAAGGGACGAGAAATGAAAATATTACTTTTAGCTGGCTTAGTCGCTAGCGCAACGGCTCTTACTGCTCTTCCAACCTATGCACAAACGGACAATGCTGCAGTGGTTCAAGAAGTGAACATAAATAGCATAATTGATATTCTTAACAACGTAACAGCAGATACTACAACAGAGCAGTTACGCGAAGATTTAGTAGAAGCTATTAAACGTATTTGTAAAAATAAAGAAAAAATCAAGCTAGACGAAAAGCTACTAAATGGCGCATGTGGCGCTGCAGACATTGATGCAATGGTTGCTGCTGTTGTGGCACGTTTTGGTGCAGATAACCCATTAATTTCTGACTTTTTAGCTGCACTTACAGCTGCGGGCTTAGATACTGATGCAATTACACTGGCAGCAATTACTGCGGGTGTTGATGCTACAACCGCTTCTGAAGCAACTGCTGCAGGTCCGGGTACTGGCCAGCCAGCTCCGCCAGTAGGCAGCTTACCAACATTACCAACACCTCCAGGTTCTGGTGGTACAGGCGGTGATAACGGTATATCTGAAGTAGGTAACTAGTTTTTACTATTAGTATATTTAAACGCAGCCAATTGGCTGCGTTTTTACTTTGTTTGAGTTTATTTTGAATCGTTTTATATTTTTTCTTGTTTGTCTGATCCTTTTTTTGCTTCCCCTTCCTTTAGGTAGTTACAGGCCTTGGGCAATTTTAGCTATTGGTATTTTAACTAGCTTTACCTTTATTACTCACTTGGCAAACAGTGTTTTAAATAACCAACAAGCACTCTTACCTCCTCGATATACTTGGCCGTTATTTACTGCCTTAGGCATTGTTGCTTTAGTGTGTGGAGTTCAGTTATTTGGCGTGAGTGTTGATGCTTTTCAAACCAAACAAATGTTATTAAAAACCAGCTTTTTAATAATATTGAGCTGGTTAATATTTAATTACTGTAATAATGTAAATCGTATTAAAAAATTAATTTACGCCGTCATTTGTGCCGGTGTTTTTCAGGCTTTGTATGCTAGTTACTTAAACTTATCGCCCGATATTGTTAGCCCTTTATTTGGCTACAAACACACCGACAGAGCTATTGGTACTTTTACCTATTCTAACTTTTTAGCTAACTATTTAGCGCTGTGCTTATGCTTAGGCATTGGTGTGTTAATTAGCGAACTAAAACGCACTAACAACGGCTACAAGCCTACTTTAAAACAAACCTTACGTGCTTGGGCTGAGATTATATTAAGTTCTAAAATAATCTTACGTATTTCGTTAATTATTATTATTGTGGCGCTTATTTTAACTCGCAGCCGTATGGGTAACTCGGCGTTTTTTATTGCCTTAATTATAGTGAGCTTACTGGCGCTGTTTGTTTATAAGCAAAAGCCTAAAGCATTTAAGTTACTGATTGTGAGCTTTTTTATTATCGATTTAATCATCATTGGTGCCATTTTCGATGTAGAAAAGGTAAAACAACGTATTAGCGAAACCAGTTTACAATCGGAAACTCGCGATGAAGTTGTACGCGACTCAATCCCGTTGATTTTAGATAACCCGTTATTAGGCTCGGGCGGCGGTACTTTTTACACTGCGTTTCCTGCGTATCAGTCTGAGCCCTACTCTGGCTACTACGACAATGCGCATAACGATTATGTGCAATTTGCAGTTGAGCTGGGTATTCCTGCAACGGCGTTATTGGGACTACTGGTGCTTTATTGTTTATGGTTATGTATTAATACTATGCGAACGCGCAAAACGGCCCTTTATCAGGGGGTGGCGTTTGGTTGTGCTACAGCTATTGTAGCAATGATGCTGCATTCGTCGGTTGATTATTCGCTTCAGGCGGGGGCTAATTCGATGTTGTTTATAGTGGTGTTATGTTTAGCTTTATTAACCAACAAGTTACCGGCACCAAAACGGATTAAAAAACGGCGCAGCGAAAGTTAACGGGCTGCGGGAAGCGGGAAGCGGGTTACGAGCCTAATCCCGAAACCCGTAGTTCGCAACCCGCCGTCAGCAAGCTCTAACACCTAACACTTCATCCAGTTATATCATTACAATAAGATCTTAAGAAAATTATGCACAAAGAGGGCTATGAGACGCTGCGCTTTTAGATATTTAGCCCGCAACTCGAAGCTCGTCGCCCGTCGCCCGTCGCTCACGACATTAAAAATGACGCGACATGAAGTCGCTGCTACACGTCGGCAATAATATCGACCTGATACCTAGCACCTAATATCTGTTTTTAATCTACTGCTCTTCTAAATCAAATTCGGTGGTGTGGCCGTCGCCGTGTATGAGCTGGTAGCGGACTAAATTACCGCCTTTGAGGGTAACCAAACTAATAGCTGAATCGCTTACTAAGTACTTTTGCCCTTTGCCTTTGGTTTGGTGTTTGTCTACTTCCATGTGCCAGCGTTTGGTAAAAAAGTTAAGCGGACTTTTAGGGCCATATAAAATGGAGTCGAGCTTATCAAGCACATTTATTAGCTTACGCGGGAACTCGTTTTTAATGCCACTGGCTGTGAGCTGCCAAATTCTATTATGATGATCGCCAAAACGCTTTTGCACTGAAAAACAAAACGAATAATGCACGTCGCCTGATAAAATCAGCGTTTCATTTGGGGTGTCGGTACGTCTAAATGTGTCGAGCAGTTTTTTAGCTGAGCCTTCGTGCGCCATCCAGTTTTCTACATCAACCATAAGCGGTTGCCCACACATATTAAACACCGCTTGAATCGCCTCTATTGATTTAACCCCAAACACCGGAGCGGGCGATACAATAATGACTTGGTCATGACTGAGTAGGCTTTCTTCAAGCTCAGTAAGACGCTCCCAATCTAACAAGCCTGAGGGTTCATTAAAGTTCTGCTCGTTACGCCAGCGGTGTGTTCGGGTATCAAGCACCACCACTTTAGGAATAGTTGTTAGCTCATAATGCCAATGGTTAAAATCATTTAGATGTTTATCAAATGCTTTGAATTGCCATTGCTTATCCCCAGCTAGACTTGTTGTAAATGGAGTAAGTAGCGCACCGGTTTTTTGTAGTGCGTCGTTACCCATTCCCTGAAACAGCCAATAGCTTGCTAAGCCATTATTTACAATACGTTTGCTACTGGGGTTTTGGTTAATGGCTTGCTCCCACCCGGCGGTGAGGTTCCAATCATCAGTGACATCGTGATCGTCAAACATCATTAAGGTAGACACATTGGCACATAATCGCTCTACCTCAGCTAAGCCTTTAGCGTAATCAATTAGTGTGGCTTTTTCTGTGCTAAACAATGCTTGGCTTTTTTCGTTACCGCCTGAGTAATTTAGCTTTGATAAGTCAACATATTGCCACGCGGTACTACTAAAATTAAGTAAATACAGCGCTACAAACTCTTCAAAATGAATAAGGTGGTTATACGCTTTTACGCTAGAAAAATGTGGCTCGTCTTTTTTTAACCAATAACCTATGCCTAATTTAGAGCGCTTTTTCCACGAGGTGGTGGGTAATAAATGATGGCGGCCATAAAGCTGTTGGCTAATATCGTCGGGTAAATCCAGTGCAAGCGGTTGCTCTTTGTAAATACCTAGTTGCTCAATGAGTTGATGGATAGCTAATAACATAGGCCCTGCTACATCGTCAGCATATACCTGATCGCCCGAGAGCAATAGCAACTGCGCCCCTTGCTGATTATTACTGCGTTGAGTAGCTTGCCACTGACTTGAACTAACTAGGCTGTCTTTTGCGGGATGATGTGCATTGCGACACGAGCCATGTAATATTTGCGTCAGTCTTTTGGGGATCACAAACGCAGGTAACGCACCATCATTAAAACTAAACGCTGATAAATCAACGGGGCTGTCATCAAAAAATAACTGATATTGTAGTAATATATCGCGCGGGAACTGGCTGTTTATGGGTTTAATAACTATGAACTGTAAAAATAAATGTTCACCCAGTCTAACGCTGTTTTGTTCGCTATAGCATTCGTAGCCCATTAGCTCTATACGGCCGTTTACCTGCTTTGAGGTAGCAAACTGAATACAGACTGCGGTTTTTTCTGCTCGGCGCACCATGGGCCCCATAAGTAACAGCGGGTGTTGCACCGAGAGAGTCGTCATGAGGTTAGCCTTTAGCTGCTAATTTAAATAAAGAATAAAAATTATCGGTGGTGGCTTTTGCCAACTCGTTAAAGCTAATGCCTTTGAGTTCACTAATGTAATAAGCCACGTCTTCAACATACGCTGGCTGATTGGTTTTACCACGATATGGGACTGGTGCTAAATACGGCGAGTCGGTTTCTATAAGCAGTCGATCAAGTGGAATTTGTTTTACCACTTCTTTAAGCTCTACCGCATTTTTAAAGGTCACAATACCTGAAATAGAAATATAAAAACCCATATCAATGGCTTTTTTGGCCATATCCCAATCTTCGGTGAAACAATGTAGTACCCCACCACAATTTTCTGCTTTGTGTTCACGCATTAAGTTAATGGTGTCGGCACGGGCGTCACGGGTATGAATAATAAGCGGCTTTTGTAATTCATTTGCCACCTCAATATGGCCAACAAAACTGGCTTGTTGTACGGCATGGGTGTCTTTTGCATAGTAATAATCGAGCCCAGTTTCGCCAATCGCCACTACTTTGTGGTGCGAGGCTAAATCAATTAATTGCTGTTTATTAAGCGCGTCTTTTTGATCAAGCGGATGTACACCACATGACGCAGATACGTCGTCGTAATGCTTAATTTGCTCTAGCATATTAGGGAACTGATCAAGTGTGACGCTCACACATAAAAAGTGTTCTACTTTTTTGGCGCGAGCGTTATCAAGTACTTGGTCTAGGTTTAAATCGAGTTTATCAAAATCAAGACGGTCTAAATGGCAATGAGAATCTACAATCAAAATAAGGCCTGTTTTTACTACATGGTATAAGTTGGATTGCCGGAGTTTAACATAGTCCCCAGCAGTTTTTCGATCTTCGCGTTTAGGTTTGTTTTATCATCTAAAAAGCTAATGCCGATCCCCGGAGGGTTTGAGCTTTGTGAACCTTGCGGAGTGATCCACGTAACTTTGCCGGTGACCACATCGTCTTCTAAGGCATCAGGTAAGGTTACGCGTAAAGCGAGTGAATACCCAGGCTCATAACGCATATTGGTGCGTACAAATAGCCCCCCTTTTTTTAAAAAAGGCATGTAGCAGCGATATAGTTCGTCAAGGTCATCTATATCAACTAATAGCTCTTGCATATCTAATCCTTTTTATTGGTTGCGTAATGTATACGCTAGTCGTGATACCGCAAGCGGTAAGTTTAGCCCAAGAATTTGTATGTTATTTTGTAAAAAATCATTCAAGGCTTGCTGTGCAACTTGGTAGGCTTCAAAACTCATGCCATTTAAAAGCTGCTGTTTTAACTGCTCACTTAAAAATAAGGTAAAAATACGAACAAGCTCAGGCTGTTTATTTATTATATCGACTAACGCATTGAAATTATGGCTTTGTTTAAACTCAGTTGCAAATTTATAGAGTGTATCAATGCTTTCTAGCTGATTTTGCTGTTGCCACTGCTTTACTTGCAGGGGTTGACTGTAAAACAATGATAACCATGGGTAGTTAGGCACATCTAAAGAGCTTAGCCACTGCTGTGCTAGCTGGCTATTGGTTACTTTGACCTCAGTTTTAGCACAGCGGCTTAAAATAGTCGCTGGTAATTGTGCCACTTGGCTGGTTGTAAGAATTAAAAATCGGCTGTTACTGGGCTCTTCTAAGGTTTTCAATAATGCATTTGCTGCCGCCGTTGTCATTTTTTCGCAGTTTTCAATAATCGCCACTTTGTTGCCATTTTGCGCCGCCGACTGGTGCATAAAATCGCTTATGCCGCGTATGTCGTCTACACCTATGCTTTGCCCTTCTACTTGAGTAACGCGTTTATCTGGGTGCGTCCCAGCTAGGTTTAAGGAGCAGCTTTTACACTGCCCACACGGCGTTAGCACGCTATTAGGTGCACTTAACTGCGATTGTGTATTGTGACATAACAAACTGTTAGTTAATTGATCGCTTAGCTCAAACTTGCCTACCCCAATAGGCCCGCAAAATAGCTGCGCGTGATGAAAGCGCTGCGCTTTATAGCTTTGAGCTAAACGTTGCTCTACATCGTTAAGCCATGGCAATGCCATATTATTTTAACCCTGAAAAAAACGTACGCAGTACATTAGTAATATCACGGTGTACTTTATCAATACTTTGGTTAGCATCAACGGTTTTAATGCTTTCATCATCGTTTGCCAGTTCTATGTAACGCATACGGGTGCGCTGAAAAAACTCAATGGCTTCTTGTTCAATTCTATCGAGTTCACCACGCCCTTTTGCCCGTTCAAGACCAATAACAGGGTCAATATCAAGGTAAATGGTTAAATCGGGTTTTAATCCTTTTAACACCATAGAGGATAACGACGCTAACGTGTTTGCACTTATTCCGCGTCCACCGCCTTGATACGCCTGTGACGATAAGTCGTGACGATCAGCCAATACCCATTGCCCTTGCTCAAGTGCAGGGTTTATTACATTGTGCATTAGCTGTGAGCGAGCTGCGTACATAATAAGTAGCTCAGTTTCAAAGGCGATTTCTTCTTGATGCTCTGCTTTTACTAAGGTACGCAACGATTCAGCCAGTGGTGTGCCACCGGGTTCACGGACATTAATAAAATCAATATGATGATGATTTAAAAAGTCTTGGCACAGGGCAATAGCGGTTGATTTACCCGCGCCCTCTAGGCCTTCTATCACTATAAATTTTGGTTTCATAAACACTAATTCTTTTTATTTAAAATATACCGGTTAACCGCCGCATTATGTTGCTTTAATGTGGTTGAAAACTGATGGCTGCCATCGCCTTTTGCTACAAAGTAAACATACTCGCTTTTAGGCGGGTTTACCGCAGCTAAAATCGCTTCTTTGGATGGCATGGCAATTGGCGTGGGCGGTAATCCGTTAATACGATAGGTATTATACGGTGTGTAATTTATCAAGTCTTTACGTTTAATATCACCGTCAAAATCTTCGCCTAGCCCATATATTACGGTTGGATCGGTTTGTAAGCGCATATTGGTGTTTAATCTATTTATAAACGCCGATGCAATTAACGGACGCTCACTGGCAAGCGCGGTTTCTTTTTCGATAATAGAGGCCATGATCAGTGCTTCATAGGCGGTATCGTAAGGTAAATCGTTTGCCCGTTGCTGCCAAGCATCAGCCAACGTTTGCTGCATTTTTTGCGCAGCACGTTTTAGTAAACTGCTGGCAGTATCATTGCTATGGTAATGATAGGTATCGGGGAATAACCAACCTTCTAGATGGGTTTGCCTACCTATTATTTGCTCGCCAAGTTGTTCGCGTTTTAAATCGTTTTGTAAGTGTGGTGCCGTACTTAGTGCATTTAATATATCTCTAAGTGCTTGGCCTTCAATAATGGTAAAACTAAAACTAACTTGCTCGCCTTGGTTTATTTTTTTTATATTGTTGATTACGCTATCTGCGCTTAACTCGTAAAAACCCGCTTTTAAATCGGTCAAGGTTGGGTCGAGTTTAGCTAATATTTGAAACCGCCAACAGTCTTCTACCCACTGTTGCTGCTGCCATTGACGGCACAACTTATTAAAGCCGGTGCCTTTTTTAACTTCAAATTGGGTGTTATCGGCTATCTGTAAGGGCGTTTGAATTGTTGCCTGTAATTGCTGATAGCCAATCACTGAGCTAAAAAAAGCCAGCAATAATACTGATACAATAACTTTTAACACTAAGCCTCCTTGGCTACTGTTAGTAATGACCGACTGTGAGCAATATCAAAACAGTGCTCGCCTATGCTTTTTACGGGCACAATTTTCATTAAACTATTACATACAAATACCGCGTCTGCTTGGGTAAGCTCATCAACGCTGATAGTTTTAAATTCAATTGCTAATTTATCACATAAAGATTGCAGAAAAACACCTTTAATGCCGCACTCATCAAGCCTGGGGCTAATTACTTTATTATTTTTTATTGCAAAAATATTAGCCGCCGAGGTTTCAATTACATTGTTGTTGTAGTCAAGTACAAGTGCATCATCACTTTGCTCGGTTTGTAGGGCATTTTTGATCAATACTTGCTCAAGTCTATTTAAGGTTTTAAGCCCTGCTAAGTGCGGTTGTAAAGCCAGTTTAATTGGACTGATGGCTAAACTAATTCCTGTCTCGTGTAAGCTGTTATAATGCGCTGGATAAGGTAAAACACTCACAATAATGTTTAAATTACATTCGCTTAGTGACGCATAGCCTCGCCCGCCCTCGCCGCGTGTTACCACTATTTTAACAACCGCTTGAACCTTTGATGCTATTTGCTGAGTAATGTGCGACTCAAGTGCGCTAAACTCAAGCGCTGGAAACCCTAAACGCTGCGCGCATTCAATTAAACGCGCTTTATGATAAGACCAATGTTCAACCTGTCCATCAGTAATAATCGCGGTTGTAAAAAAGCCATCGCCATAGTTTAAGCCTCTATCGCGGGTACTTACGCTACTGGTTTCACTTGCTGTTATTATTGTTTGCATATTTTTTTACACATAAAAAAACCCAGTTAAACAACTGGGTTCTTATTGTCGTTCGTTGTTAAAAAAGATTATACCTTTTTAAACAGTAACGAGCCATTAGTACCACCAAAACCAAATGAGTTACACAACGCGTAATCAAGTTTGGCGTCTCGTGCTGTGTGCGGCACGTAATCTAAATCACAGCCTTCATCTGGGTTGTCTAGGTTTATTGTGGGTGTTACTTTTTGCTCGGTCAACGATAAGATAGACACTATCGACTCAACAGAGCCCGCTGCACCTAGTAAATGACCCATCATCGATTTAGATGAGCTTACCATCACATCTTTCGCTGAATCACCAAAAATGGTTTTAACCGCTGACGTTTCGGCTTTGTCGCCCGCATGAGTAGACGTACCATGTGCGTTAATGTAGCCAACTTGCTCAGCATTTACTTGCGCATCGTTTAATGCGTTTTCCATAGCAAGAGCCGCACCTGCGCCATCTTCTGGTGGTGAGGTCATGTGGTAGGCATCGCCACTCATGCCAAAGCCAACAAGCTCTGCATAAATTTTAGCGCCACGGGCTTTAGCGTGTTCGTATTCTTCAACAACCACTACACCAGCACCATCCGAAAGCACAAAGCCATCACGGTCTTTATCCCAAGGACGAGACGCTGCTTGAGGGTCGTCGTTACGTGTTGAAAGCGCACGTGCGGCATTAAAGCCACCCATACCAATTGGCGTACACGCTTTTTCTGCGCCACCGGCAACCATTGCATCGGCATCGCCGTAGGCAATCATTCGCGCTGCATGGCCAATATTATGCAGGCCTGTAGTACATGCCGTCACAATTGAAATATTAGGACCACGCAAGCCGTGCATTATTGATAAATGACCTGAGATCATATTAATAATGGTAGACGGTACATAAAACGGCGATAACTTTCGTGGGCCGCTGTTTAGTAATTTAATGTGGTTTTCTTCGATTAGGGTTAAGCCACCAATACCTGAACCTACCGCTACACCAATACGGGTTGCGTTTTGCTCAGTGACTTCGAGGCCTGAATCTTGAAAAGCTTGAACACCCGCTGCAATGCCATACTGGATAAATAAATCCATTTTTTTAGCATCTTTTGGCGACATATAAGCCGATGCATCAAAATCATTGATTAAACCAGCGAAATGAGTACCAAATTTTGATGTATCAAAGTGGGTAATATTTTGAATACCACTTTTACCATCTAATAAGCCTTGCCAGGTTGATTGCACATCATTGCCTAGCGGCGTCAACATTCCTAAGCCAGTTACGACGACACGACGTTTAGCCACGGTTTGCCTCCAATAAGGAATTATTATTATACCAATTAACTTAGCTCAGTTTATTTCAGCGTTAACGCTGTTGCTAGTTATGTTATTAGTATTGGGGATGATCATACCCAAGCTACCTCAAAGTGCGAGTCTCAAACCAATAACCAACGCTGAGCAATAACAATTTAATTGCTGATGATGAGTGAGGGTTTGGAATTGAATCATGGACTTTGAGGTGGTTTGGATATAAAGATTAAAGGCAGCGAATGCTGCCCTTAATTTGCGATTAATTACTCAGCGTGAGCTGTAACGTAATCGATTGCAGATTGTACTGTAGTGATCTTTTCAGCTTCTTCATCTGGGATCTCAGTGTCGAACTCTTCTTCAAGAGCCATTACTAATTCAACAGTATCAAGAGAGTCTGCACCTAGGTCATCAACGAATGAAGCTTCGTTTTTAACTTCTTCTTCTTTAACACCTAGCTGTTCGATGATAATTTTCTTTACGCGTTCTTGGATATCGCTCATTCTTCTTTCCTTTATTAAAAACGCCAATGCGTTATTTTCAGATTGCGGCGTAGTTTACGTCCGATAATTCTCTGATTCAATCTTTTGACCATAAATAATTTGCTGGTCAAACCTGTTGAGTGTTTATTTTATCTTTTATCGCTTATTTTCACAGCGATTTCAAGTATGTTTAAAGCAAGTTTGCGAAAAATTCAATGTTTTTTAGCAAACTCATTGGTAATTTGTGGTTTAACTATTTCGCATTGCGAAGCTAAACCATGTACATCGCACCATTTACATGCAAAGTTTCACCTGATACGTACGCAGCGGCGTCAGATGCTAAATAACACACAGCTGCTGCAATCTCATCTGGCTGGCCTAAACGACCCGCAGGTACGTTTGCAAGCGTTGCTGCTTTTTGCTCATCTGTCAAATCATCCGTCATGTCTGTTTGGATGAATCCCGGTGCAACCACGTTAACAGTAATACCACGAGAAGCAACTTCACGCGCTAATGATTTAGAAAAACCGATAACACCCGCTTTAGCTGCCGCGTAGTTCGCTTGGCCAGCATTACCCATAGTGCCCACTACTGAGCCAATATTGATAATACGGCCGTTCTTTTTCTTCATCATTGGGCGAAGTACCGCTTTAGATAAACGGAAAATAGAACTTAAGTTGGTGTCGATAATATCGTCCCACTCGCTGTCTTTCATGCGCATTAATAAATTATCGCGCGTAATACCAGCATTATTTACTAAAACATCAATATCACCCAAATCGGCTTTAATTGCTGCTAATGTAGCCTCAATTGACCCAGGATCGGTGACGTTAAGCGCATAACCCTTACCGTTATCACCTAAGTATTCGCTAATTTTAGCCGCACCTGACTCGCTTGTCGCTGTGCCCGCCACCTTTGCGCCTTGTGCCACTAAGGTGTTTGCAATCGCTTTACCAATACCACGGCTAGCGCCGGTGATCAGGACAACTTTGCCCTCTAAAGAAAATAAATTACTCATATAATATACTCTTATTTAGCTGTATCGATTGATGCAAGGTCATTAACTGAGCCACACACCATCGCTTTATCAATGCGTTTTGCAAGTCCTGTTAATACTTTACCAGGGCCAAATTCATAACTTTGCGTTACGCCTTGTGCAACTAATGCTTGCACTGTTTCAGTCCAACGAACTGGGCTGTATAACTGACGTACTAATGCGTCTTTAATTGCATCGGCTGAACCTTCAGCTTTTACATCAACATTATTAATTACATCACACTTAGGTGAATTAAATGTTAAAGCCGCTAAATCAGCGGCTAATTTTTCAGCCGCAGGTTTCATAAGTTCACAATGCGACGGTACGCTGACCGATAATGGTAGCGCACGTTTTGCGCCGGCTTCTTTACAAGCTACTGATGCTCTATCTACTGCATCTTTATGACCGGCAATAACCACTTGGCCTGGCGAGTTGTAATTAACCGGTGAAACAACCTCACCTTGTGCAGATGCTTCACATGCCGCTTTAATTTCGTCATCACCTAAACCAATAATAGCGGCCATAGAACCCACACCCGCAGGGACGGCTTCTTGCATGTATAAACCGCGATTTTCAACCAGTTTTACGGCTTCACTTAGGCTGATCACATCGCTACATACCAGTGCTGAGTATTCGCCTAGGCTATGACCTGCCATGACAACGTCTGCATCTGGATTTGCAGCTAACCAATGACGGTAAATAGCAACGCTTGCTGTTAATAAAGCAGGTTGAGTACGGTGAGTTTGATTTAGTTTTTCTTCTGGACCGTTAAGAACGAGATCTGCTAGGTCGTATCCTAGTGCGGTTGATGCTTCTGCAAATGTGGCTTTTACTATGTCTGAGCTTTCAAGTAGCTCGTTTAACATACCCACAGTTTGCGAGCCTTGACCTGGAAAAAGAAGTGCAATTTTTTGTGCCATAGTTTGCTCTTTTAATTAAACAAAATAAATAATGTGTAACACGGCACGTTAACTGTTATTCAACCGCCGTGTCTTTAGAATGTGTTTTTTCGAAGATAGCAGCAATTTTATCCGGAAGTTGACGTTCTACTTCTTTCACTGCTTCGTCGATTGCGGCATGAAATGCTTTAGCTGAGGCATTTCCATGGCTTTTAACAACAATACCGCGCAATCCTACCAGAGAAGCGCCGTTATACTGGTCGGGGTTCACTCTTTTATAGAGTTTTTTTATGATTGGTGCCAATATAAACGCCATGCACTTGTAAACGACGTGCTTTTCGAGAGCGCGAGTGAATTTTTTCATGATAAGTTTAGCAATGCCTTCACAGGTTTTAAGTGCAACATTGCCAACAAACCCCTCACAGACAATAACATCGGCTTTGCCAGAAAAAATATCACTACCTTCACTGTAGCCAATATAATTAATCAGCTCGCTTTGCTGCATTAACTGCGCGGCTTGCTTAATTTCTTCATGGCCTTTTATATCTTCAGCGCCAATATTTAATAAACTGACTTTTGGGTTACTGCAGCCAAGTGCTTGGCCTGCAACCACTGAGCCCATAATGCCAAACTGATACAGCATTTGCGCATCACAATGCACATTAGCGCCTAAGTCGAGTAAGTAAACAGGATTTTTTCGTTCAGTAGGTACAGCAGAGATAAGTGCGGGACGTTTCACCCCTGGAAGCATTTTTAATACGTAATGCGCCATAAAAAATAGCGCCCCTGTATTGCCAGAACTAACACAGGCTTGCGCTTCACCCGATTTAACTAAATCAAGGGCAACACGCATTGAGGAATCTTTTTTTGAGCGTATAGCAACAGCGGGTTCGCAGGCATTGGTGACAACGTCATTACAATGGCGAATTATTAATCTAGGATGAGAAAGTGAATCGAGTGATTCTAATTGTTTAGCTATTACTTGCTCGTTGCCACATAAAATGAGTTTTAAGTTGGCATTAGCATTTACCGCGGAAACGGCTGCGGGGATAGATGAACGGGGGCCATAATCGCCCCCCATCATATCTAACGCTATGGTTAGATTGGTCAGCATATAAGCAATCTCTTAGTTAGAAATTACTTGAACGCCTTTGTAGTAACCATCTGCAGTCACATGGTGACGACGATGAGTCTCACCAGATGTTTGGTCTACAGTTAAAGTTGGACCACTGATCGCATCGTGTGAACGGCGCATGCCGCGTCTTGCACGAGACTTTTTGCTTTTTTGTACAGCCATAGTCTTCTCCTAAGAATCTTTCTTAAGTTGTTTCAAAATATCAAATGGATTTGGTTTATCATCTTCCGCCTTTAAAACACCAAAGCTGGCAGGCTCTGCTGTATAACTGCATGAAGCTTCGTTGTGGGTAGGCACTAATGGCACAGCTAAAATAAGCTCGTCTTCGATTAACTCAAACACGTCTATTTCACCATTTTCATCAAGTGTTACTTCGTCGTAGCTTTCTGGAAGATCATCTGACTCTGCATCCAAACCGACTGGCGAATACACAAAGTCTTGATCCAAATCCAACCCTAAATCACCATTACAACGTTGACAAGTGACAGTTACGTGTGTGGACAAATTGCCACTAATCACAACTAAACCTTGCTCATCGTTTTTGCAATGAATTTTTACCGCTATTTCACCTACTTCTTCCTGGATAACCCCTCGTAAACGAGGAAGTTTCTCAAGCGGTACAATGCCGTCATACTTTAAACGGTGTTGCGCTGCTTTGCCCGGATGAAGGGTGATGGGAATTTTCACCTTTTGCATAGGGGCTGCATCATATAGATAGTTAGTGGGTTAGTCAAAGTAAAAAACCAATTTTACATTGTTTTTCACGTGTTTTACTCACGGATCTGATTTATCCTAACTCAATCTGATTTACGCTAGGAAAACATGCCATGAAGCACTCTCTTATATTAGCCTCAAGCTCGCCTTTTAGGCAGTCTTTATTACAAAAATTTAATCTGCCTTTTGAAACGTTTTCGCCCGATGTTGACGAAACGCCTCACAGCAACGAAACACCTAACGATCTTGTTAAGCGTTTAAGCGAACTAAAAGCCGCAGCTGCGGTCGAGCATTTTGACCAAGGCTTAGCGATTGGCTCCGATCAGGTTGCTGTATTTAATGGCCAAATATTAGGTAAACCACACAATAAAGAAAACGCCATGAAACAACTCAGCTTATTTAGTGGGCAAACGATCACTTTTTTAACTGGCTTGTGTGTGTACGATATACACACTAAGCAAAGCAAAACCCTTGTTGAGCCCTTTAATGTAACCTTTAAAACGTTAACAACGGCGCAAATAAGTGCTTATTGCGATGCAGAGCAACCTTATAATTGTGCAGGAAGTTTTAAAAGTGAAGGCTTGGGTATTTGTTTATTTGAAAAGCTCAGTGGTGATGACCCAAATAATTTAATTGGTTTACCACTCATTAAACTCAGCCAGTTATTGGCTGAGTTTGGCTTAGATGTATTAAGCGCTCAAACTAACTAAGTAAAAGTTGTTGCAACTGCTGATAGTTGTCAGCGGTTGCAATAGGCGTAAACTCGTTTAATTGCGCAGCGTTGTGCACGCCCATGGTTACCCCTAGTCTATCCATACCTGCAGCTTTTGCCATTGCCATGTCGATTTGGGTGTCGCCTATCATCAATGCTTCGTCGGCGCTAATAGCCAGCTCTTCAAGTAGTTGATAGAGCATATCGGGAGCGGGTTTTGATTTAGCGTCGTCGCTGGTACGCGTGGCACTAAAAAAGTGACGCAACTGGCTTTCATCCAATAAACGCTCCAACCCTACCCGACTTTTACCTGTGGCAACCGCCAATATTACGCCTTGATTTTTTAACGCAGTGAGTACCTGTGCAACGTGATCAAACACCGGTGTTGGGGTGGTATCAAGCGCATACTGCTGTTTATAACCTGCAATAAGCGCTTCGTGATGCTCACTGTAATCAGGAAACAAGGTCGCTATTGCGTTTTCAAGCGACAAACCAATAATATTTTTACTGGCCGTATCGCTCGGCGGTTCAATATTGAGTAACTGTGCACTTTTGCGGATACAATTAACTATTTTGCTAATTGAATCCATAATGGTGCCGTCCCAATCAAAAATCACCAGCTTATAGTTTTTCATGGTGAGTGAGATCACGCTTTTGCTGCTCTAAGTTTAACTAAACAACTTGATAGTGCTTTGTCTAGTGGTGCTTCTACTCGCATGGTGGTTTCGTTTTTAGGGTGGTAAAAACTTAAATCATGGGCGTGTAAAAATAAGCGGTTTAAACCACGTTTACGCATTGACTCGTCAAACCCTTGATCGCCATATTTGTCATCACAAGCAATAGCATGACCTTGACACTGAGTATGCACACGAATTTGGTGAGTACGACCGGTTACAGGGGATGCTTGTACTAATGAGCAATCGTTAAAACGCTCAAGCACTTTAAAGCGGGTATGCGACGGTTTGCCCTCAGTGTTATCAACACGTACTACGCGCTCACCCGATTTTAGGGTGTTTTTGCGCAAGCCTTCAGTCACATTTTTTGTTTTAGAGTCCCATTGCCCCTCAACAAGTGCCCAATAATTTTTTTCCATGGTTTTTTCGCGTAATTGCTCATGCAAGGCAGTCAGCACAGAGCGGCGCTTAGCAATGAGTAAACAACCTGAAGTATCACGGTCTAAACGATGCACAAGCTCAAGGCTACGCTCTTCTGGGCGTAAAACACGTAATGCTTCAATAAGGCCATAGCTTAGGCCACTGCCGCCATGCACAGCCATACCCGATGGCTTGTTAATAACCATCAGGTATTTGTCTTCAAATAGAATATCGTCTTCAAGGCGAGTTACTTTATCGAGTTTTGAAGGGACAAACTCTTCACGCTCTGACACTCTGATTGGTGGTATACGAATAACGTCGTCTAGCTGCAATTTATACACAGGTTTAATGCGTTTTTTGTTTACACGCACCTCACCTTTACGAAGAATTTTGTAAACTGCGCTTTTAGGCACCCCTTTTAAATGGGTAATAAGAAAGTTATCAATACGCTGACCTAGGTGGTCTTCGTTGATAGTGACAAAAGTTACTTGTAAGCCGGTTTTTTCTGACATTGCCTAATCACTGATTTAAGTAAAATAATTTAGTTGCTAACACAGTTATAATAGTGGGATAATCAGCAGCGCAAATATTTCGTATTTGCAAATAACAACGGTGCTTTTTAACACATTAAAACATTCGTGATGCACATTCTGGGTAACCGATCATACAGATCCGAGTTAAGTTTTCCAAAGCTTTTATACATACCCAGTTAACACGTGCGCACAACTAACGGCAATGCGCGTAATATATTGCTGCTTAAGTTTGAACATGAATTGATTTTTAAAGTGATAACAAAAGCAATGAACAGATAATTTGTCTGATAGTGGCGGCGTAAAAAAACGCCGTTCAGAATTCGCTCAAATATTGTAGTACCGTACAGCAGCTTATTTAGAACTAAAAAAATCTAATAAATAAGCGTTCATTAACATCGGTAGCGATTTTTGCTCATAAAAACGATAACGGTAGTTTAAAAACGAAACTATGGTTTGAAGCTAAAGAGCCCTACGCACCTAATATGAATGCATTTAATAAGATTGTTATGACAGGCCAACTTCTGGATAAAACGAGTATTGGGCTAAACAGCCGACACGTTTGTATCCCCTTAGAATTTAATAGCGTGATTACACCCTATTGTTTGCCGGCATTTAAAATACTGCTTACTAAATACAGAGCCGTTCCGTTAAAGACCCAGTCGTGAGGCTGCACATTCTAAAAATAGGAACACCTGAACAGGCGAGAAAACATCGTCATGTCAGCGACACAAACTAGTAGAGTAACATTATGAAACGTATGCTAATCAATGCAACGCAGCAAGAAGAAATGCGCGTAGCACTGGTTGACGGCCAGCGCCTATATGATTTAGATATAGAAAGCCCAGGTCACGAACAGAAAAAAGCCAATATTTACAAAGGTAAAATCACACGTATTGAACCATCTTTAGAAGCAGCATTTGTTGATTACGGTGCTGATCGTCATGGTTTCCTTCCTTTAAAAGAAATTGCCCGTACTTACTTCCCGCAAGGTTACACCTTTCATGGTCGTCCGAATATTCGCGACGTGATCAAAGAAGGTCAAGAAGTTATTGTACAAGTTGATAAAGAAGAGCGCGGCCAAAAAGGGGCAGCACTGACTACCTTTATCAGCGTGGCAGGTAGTTATTTAGTACTTATGCCTAACAACCCTCGCGCTGGCGGTATTTCTCGTCGTATTGAGGGTGATGAGCGTACTGAACTTAAAGAGTCGCTAAGCCGCTTAGAACTACCTAAAGGTATGGGCTTAATTGTACGTACCGCGGGTGTTGGTAAATCGTTTGAAGAACTAAACTACGATTTAAAAGCATTATTAGTCCACTGGGAAGCCATTCAACAAGCGGCAGACAGTGCTAAAGCACCATTTTTAATTCACCAAGAAAGCAACGTAATTTTCCGTGCAATTCGCGATTATTTACGTCGTGACATTGGCGAAATTTTAATTGATAAGCCTCGTGTTTTTGAAGAAGCTAAAGCGCACATAGAGCGTTTTCGTCCTGATTTCATGAGTCGCGTTAAGCTTTATCAAGGTGATACACCGTTATTTACACATTACCAAATTGAAAGCCAAATTGAGTCTGCGTTTCAACGTGAAGTGCGCTTACCTTCAGGTGGTTCTATTGTAATTGACCCTACTGAAGCACTTACCTCTATCGATATCAACTCGTCTAAAGCAACAAAAGGCGGCGATATTGAAGAAACAGCGCTTAACACCAACCTAGAAGCGGCAGATGAAATTGCACGTCAACTTCGTTTACGTGATTTAGGTGGCTTAATTGTTATCGACTTTATTGATATGACACCTCCACGTCATCAACGTGAAGTAGAAAACCGCTTAAAAGATGCTGCTCGCCCAGATCGTGCGCGCGTACAAATTGGTAAAATTTCTCGCTTTGGCTTACTTGAAATGTCGCGCCAACGCCTTCGCCCTTCACTAGGTGAAGCAAGCCAAGGTGTTTGTCCACGTTGTAGTGGTCAAGGTACTATTCGTTCTAACGAATCAATCGCATTGTCTATTCTTCGTTTAATTGAAGAAGAAGCGATTAAAGACAACACCGCTCAAGTTAATGCTCAAGTGCCTGTTGCTGTTGCCGCTTATTTATTGAATGAGCAACGTCGTAGCGTTCACCGTATTGAAAAGCATCATAAATGTGATGTAGTGATTATTCCTAATCAACACATGGAAACACCTCACTACGAAGTAATGCGTTTACGTAAAGACGAAACACTTGAAACTGTAAGCTACGAGCAAGTTGTTGCGCCTGAGCCTGAAGCATTTGAAATGTCTAAATCGCCAGCGGCACCTGTTCGTGAAGAGCCGAAGCTTAAAGGCGTCGTTATGCCTTCAACGCCTGCGCCACAAGCGGCAGCAAAAGCTGCGCCGGTAGTAGAAGCAAAAGCTGAAATTGGTTTATTTGCCGCATTAGGTAAATGGATTAAGTCGTTATTTGGGTCTGATACTGAGCAAAAATCAGAAAAACAGACTGAAAAGCAATCGCAAGATCGCCCTAGTAATAATCGTGGTAATGATAATCGTCGTCGTAATAACAACCAACGTCGTCGTAATAATAACCCTCGTAATAAACCGCGTAACGAACGTACTGCAGACGCTGAAGCTAAAAATGAGTCGGCGCCTGTAAATGATACGCAAGAAAAGAATGAGAATCGCAATAAGCGCCGTCGTAATTCAAATACGCGTAAACGTCCTGAGCATAAAACTGAAGATAAAACGCAAGTAAAAGCAGAGGCAACTCAAAATACGGATACTGCAGTTAAATCTGATAAGAATGCTGAGCCAAAAGAGCAAAAGCCTAAGGTACGTCGTCAACGTCGTAATTTACGTAAAAAAGTTCGCGTACAAGACGAAAGCACAGAGCAAGTTCAAACAACTGAGCAAGCTGTTGAGCAACCAGTGGTTAAAGAAGACAAGCCACAAGTGAAAGAGCAAGCTCCTGTTGTTGAAAAGCAAGCGCCGGTATCTGATGAAAAAGCACCTGCACCTGCTAAAGAACAAGCTGAGGCTGTTGTTGATGCAAACGATAACGTGGCAACACAAGATGAAGAGCAAGAGCAAACACGTACTCGCTCACGTCGTTCACCGCGTCATCTTCGTGCATCTGGCCAACGTCGTCGTCGTCCTGAAGGTGAAGGCACGCAAGAGAAGTCTGATGAAGCGCCTGCTTTCATTCCAGTTGCGGATCAAGCCGCTGCTGAATACGAAGCAGAGCTAAAAGCAAAAGCACATAAAACGGCCGTTGATGCCTCTGATGCAGTTGAACAAAACATTGTTGAAGAAGAATTAGCGAAAGTTGAAGAGCCTGTAAAAGCTGAAGAACCAGTAAAAGCTGAAGAACCAGTAAAAACTGAAGAACCAGTAAAAACTGAAGAACCAGTAAAAACTGAAGAACCAGTGAAAGCTGAAGAACCAGTAAAAGCTGAAGAACCAGTGCAAACTGAAGAACCAGTGAAAGCTGAAGAACCAGTGAAAGCTGAAGAACCAGTGAAAGCTGAAGAACCAGTGAAAACTGAAGAACCAGTAAAAGCTGAAGAACCAGTAAAAGCTGAAGAACCAGTAAAAGCTGAAGAACCAGTAAAAGCTGAAGAATCAGTACCAGCTGAAGAAGTTGCTGTTGAAGCTGAAACAGCACCGGTTAGCGCTACTGAAACACCTGTAGAAGCGAAAGAAGCACCTGTGGTTGAAAATAAACCTAAGGCAGTTTCGCAAACGAGTTCAGCTAATGTAAACGCTAAAACAGTGATTACAGCAGGACATGCAAGTGCGCCAATGGCACAGCCTGCGCCTGTAGCCGATAGCGAAACCAAGCATACATCGGTTGCAATGGCACATGACAAACGTGAGTTAATCCCTGACAGCGGCCTTCGCCCTGGCTCGGTAAAACCTGCCGGTCGTGCAAGCTCAGCAATGACTAAAACGCTGAGTGCTGAATAAGCACTGAGTTTAGCTCAATGCATAAAAAAGCCGCGTTAATTTATTTTAACGCGGTTTTTTTGTCTGGCATTTATGTAACTGGCAACGGGGATCGGGTTACGAGGATCGGGTAAGGATTAAAGACTGAAGGTTAAAGGTTAAAACTACCCTGACACAGGGGGATATTAGTTTTTGTTTTGTATTCTCAGTGCAGTTCGGAGCGTCTCGGTGTTCTCTGTGATTAAAAATCAAAGACTAGAGGCAAAAAAGCTAGCGAGCTATGGGGATCGGGCTTCGAGCCTGTTCCCGTAGCTCGTTGCCCGCCAAAACTATCTTTAATGACGCGACATAAAGTCGCTGCTACACCTAAACCTTGTAGCAGCGGGTTCACCCCGCGTTTGAATTAAAAAATCAAGGTAAATACCCACTTATTAGAAGGCTCTAAGCTCTACTTTAGACACAAAAAAGCACGACATTAATATCGTGATTTTGGTTTAATCAAACAGTGTTTAACGAAGTTTAATCTTGCTGTTGTTCCATATAGCGCTGTAGTTGATCTTTTAGGTTTGGTGGAATACCTTTGATCACTAACGTATCAGTGGCTTCATTATAAGTTACACGCTCGCCTAAATGCTTACGCTCAAAACTGATACTGACTCCACCGCCTAAGCCTGAAAATTTAACCATGCTGGTTACCGTTTTTTTATCAACCGGGAATGACTCTTCTAAGTCATAGCTTTGCTCTTTACAAAAGCTTTCAAACGGGTTGTCGTCGCCTTTAGTAAGCGTTGCTGAAAGTTCACTCACATTAGCTTCTTCACCCGTGGTAACACAGTCGTTACAGTAATCAAATACTTGCTTACGTAACTCGTCTTTTTCAGATTTATCAAACTCTTGCTCTGATAAGTAGTCTTCTACCGCATTGAGCATCACTTGACTTTGCTGCTTAGGATCAATGCCCTCTTCACAACCTAAAAAGTCTAAGAAAAAGTCAGCGACTTTACGCCCTGCACGACCTTTAATAAATGAAATATAACGATTGTCGTCTGCCTGGGTATCCCATGCGGTTAAGTCAATACGAGCAGCCAATTGCATACGCGAAATATCTAAATGACGCGATGCGGCTAAATCAAGCTCAGAGGTCATTGAGTAATGCTCTTTGATATTGATCATGGCAATCAACATATAATCAGTCGCCACGTACTGATAATGACAAAATACTAAATAGCCGGTTTCATTAAAGGCGTATTTATCTAACTCTTCTTTTAATACCGTTGATGCTTGCTCGGTCATGTGCCAAAAGCCAAGCTCATTATTGCGATAGCTTTGCATGGTAGAGGCTACAATACTGTTTTTTTCGCCACTAAAAGCACAAAACCCTTTGCCTGGCTTGCCATTGTAGGCATGGTGTAATTGCTCAATGAATACAGCCACTTTATCGTTGATAGTCATTTCGTCGTTACGAAGGTGAATTTGAGTGTCGTCGTCTTTTTTGTCTACATAGTGAACGACTAATTTTTTAACATCTATTGCCATCTTTGTTTTTCACGCCTCTGGTGTTAAAATACGGGAATATAACTCTTTTTATTGAACCAACTGATGCCAATCTTATCAAAATACTCTAATGAAGAAGTAGAACAAATCGTCGATCAGCTTATTGATGTTTTATCAAAACATAATGCGCCGGTTGATTTAAGTCTTATGTGTTTAGGAAATTCTATCACGCATATCTTAAAAGAGCATGTACCAACAGGGAAAAGACAAGCCGTTACCGAGAACTTTGCAAAAGCACTCGCGCAGTCGGTTAAGTAAACTCTATGAATTTATCGCAGCACAACCAGTTTTCATCGAAAGCGAGTCAATTATTAAGTTGGGGTCATTGGTTTACATTTGCCAATATTGGCTTAGCGCTTTTAATTAGCTTAAGCTATTTATTTGCCGATTCGCCACCGACCACTTATATGGGTATAACCTATATGATGGTTACTTGGCTAAGCCACACTAGCTTTATTGCATTTTTAGCGTTTGTGCTGACGGTTTTCCCTTTGAGTTTAGTATTCCCCTACCCACGGCATATACGTGGTATGGCAGCAGTGATTGCAACTGTCGGGGCCTCAATACTGACTTTAGACGCTTACGTCTACTTTAACTTAGGTTATCATTTAAATGCCTCTGCACTGCCTGAAATTATTTCACTGTTGTGGCATCGTGTAACAAACTCACCCGCACTTACTACCTTGCTAGCAGGCAGCATAGTGTTAGCAATATTAGCGTTTCAATTGACTGTTAGTAATTTTACTTGGCATCATTTAGGGCGTTTGAAACAGTTTAAATTTGCCCGTTATGCTGGTTCATTTTTAGTGATTTGTTTTGCGCTAAGCCACAGCATTCATATTTGGGCTGATGCCAATTTAAAATTTGATATCACTAAACAAGATAATGTACTACCGCTTTCGTACCCGACTACGGCAAAAAGCTTACTCGCTAAAAACGATTTGCTGGATGTTGAAAGCTACGAGCAAGCGCACAACGTTAAAATTAATAACCAAGGTATTAATTATCAAGCACCTGCTCCATTAGAAAAATGTGAAGATTACAGCGCAGCAAAAGTTGATATCTTGGTGTTTGATAATGACGAGCAGCTAGCAAAATTTGTTGCCAGCCAACAAAGTATTTATAAAAACACGCAATTTTTACAACCCACCGATCATAGTGATATGTTATTTGGGCTTGTGTACGGCTTGCCAGCATTTTACAAAACGAACATTATTGAGCAGCAAACTTTACCCGTTTGGCAAAGCCAACGTCGTAGTGTGGAAGTGGCCGGTATTGATGAGCTGAGCTTTATTAACGAGCAAGCACACAAAGACAGTGCAATAAGAATTGTCAAAGGGGCTGAAAACGCCACTGTACGTGATGACGCTACTGAATTTTTTGCTTTTAGTATCTCGCAAAATAGCAATGAAATTGTAACCACGTCAACATTGTACAGCTCCGATAAATTTATTTCTAAGGTGAACGGTTTAATTCAGCCCAGCGATATTATCGCTACGAGCCTTGGCCAATACTTAAACTGTAATGCGCTTGCGCAGCAAACTATGCTGGGTGAAAACTTGTACAGTAAAAGTAATAATATTGGGGTTAATTACTCGCAAGGCGTGGTGATTGCTTATAAAAAAGATAGAATCACGCTTATTGATCGTGATGGAAATTTTAGAAATATCTCTGCCGCTGAAGGGTTTTCAATTGAACAAGGGCTTGATATTCCATTCTTAGTGCATGGTATTAAAAAGCTTAAAACATTTTCTCAATAGCACCTCATAATACGAGCGAGTCATTAAAACTGACTCGCTTAGTTTCTGTTATTACTCTTTTGCACTTGCTATCCCCCCAAGCTAGGTTATAGTTTTTATTATTAAAAATTATTAACTCGATCAGAATATACAAAGGATAATCATTATGTTCAGCGTTATTAATCTGATCATTACTGTCTGTATTTTATGTTTTAGCTCTCTTGCATTAGCTCAAACCACCTATTTCAAGTGCGTCACTCCCAAAGGCACCACTTTCTCTCAATTTCCCTGTAGTGATAATGCTACCTCACACACAATAACCGCCACTGAGCCTAAGCAAACCGGTAAAGAAATAAACTATACCAAACAGTTAAACGAGCTGGAACGAGATACGATTATTTCCAACCTAGAAGCAGAGCTGCGCAGTAATCAGCATAAGTTAGCAATACTTTTACGAGAAAAAGACAGGGCTGATTTTAAACAACAGCAGCGTTTAAATCATATATTGAGCGCAGATGATAAAAAGCGTATTAGCAAAGATATTAGAAACACACAGAAAAAATTAGATAAGCAATATAAAAAAGATAAAGCATTGATTGAAAAGCGTATTAAAAAGTTACAAAAAAAGATTGATGCCTATCAACCTTAATCAGACTAACTTCAATAAATATCATCTTAATTAGCTTGGTTTTAAATATAAAATAACATACCCTTAACATCTATAGAGCATAAACTCTATTGTGTGTTTAGTGGTGTAATTTCCTTTGACCACCTTTTTCGGATTTAATACTAATACCAATTGCATTAAATTAGTGATCTATTATAGCGACAAAGAAATAAGTCGATAACAAGGCGAAAATTATGATACATAGTTGTTCTATATAAATAATTTTTAACGCAGCTAGCGGATTATTTAAAACGCTAGAATGATCATGTTTTTAATAAAATTGGTATAACCACCGGCATTATCCTAAACACCTAAAGGCGTCTATTAAGGAGTACTGATGCAACCACGCCAAATTGCTGAATTAATTTTAACCGGTTTTAAAAAACATTATTTGCTGTTTCAAAGAACAACAGCCAAGGCTCCCTACGCTTTTGCTAAAAGAGACTGGCAAGCTATTAATGATATAAGTCGCCTGCGTATAAGCTATTACGATGATCGGGTAAACGAAACAACAAAAACACTAAGAGAACGCCAGCAAACAGACGCGCTAAACGAGAGCTTATGGCTTGAAGTGAAAAAGCTTTACCAACACTTTTTATGTTTTCATCCGCAAGCAGAACTTGCTGAAACATTTTATAATTCAGTATTCTGCCGCCTGTACCACCGCCGCTATTTTCACAATGACTTTATTTTTGTAGAAGCCACGCTCAAAGATGCGCCTTCTGTGCCTGTTGAAGCTGAATACCGTAGTTATTTTCCTGTTGTAGATGGTTTAAAGCCCACCATTAAGCGCATTATTAATCACTTTGATTTTAAAGCCGACTTTGTCAATCTAGAACGTGATATTCGTTTATTAGTTAAAGCCTTTTATAAACAAGCACCCGATACACACCACCAGCATTGGCAAATGCGTTTTGATATATTACATACCCCGTTTTATCGTAATAAAGCCGCTTACATTGTGGGGCGCGTTGTATCACAAAGTGGCGTTCAGCCTTTTATTATTGCCGTGTTACACCATGAAGATAAAGGCCTCTATTTAGATGCCTTACTTACAAAGTCGTCACAAATGCGCGTTATTTTTGGCTTTGCGCGTGCCTATTTTATGGTAGAAACTCATGCTCCTTCAGCGTTAGTGCGGTTTTTAAATCAACTTATGCCTAATAAAACCCTCGCCGAGCTTTACAACGCCATAGGCTTTCATAAACAAGGTAAAACCGAGTTTTATCGCGAGTTTTTGAATCATTTAACCCATTCTAATGACGAATTTACCATTGCTCCCGGTACACCGGGTATGGTGATGATGGTATTTACCCTACCCTCGTTTGGTTATGTATTTAAAGTTATTAAAGATAAATTTGGCGAAAGTAAGCCGTTTGGTCGCGATACGGTATTAAAACGCTATCAACTGGTTAAAAGTCATGACCGTGTTGGCCGAATGGCTGACACTATAGAGTATTCAAACGTCGTATTTCCTTTGGCACGATTTGATAGTAACTTGTTAGCACAGTTGCACAAAACCATTGGCTCATCGATGGTGATTGAGGGTGACTGGTTAATCATAAAACATTTATACATTGAACGGCGAATGACACCGCTTAATTTGTTTTTAGAAAATGCAGACGAAAAAAGTGCCGCCGATGCCATTGAAGAGTATGGCCAGGCGCTTAAAGAAATGATTGCCGTGAATATTTTCCCTGGCGATATGCTGTTAAAGAACTTTGGTGTAAGTAAGCACAAACGTATTATTTTTTATGATTACGATGAAGTGCAATATTTAACAGACATGAACTTTAGAGCACTACCCAAAGCAAAAAGTTATGATGATTATTTGATGGATGAACAAAGTTACTCGGTTGCTCCGCAAGATGTATTTCCAGAGCAATTATGTACCTTTGTAATGCCTAACCCAACATATAAACAATTTTTAACCAGTACGCACCCTGAACTACTTGATGTGAGCTTTTGGAAACAAGCACAACAAAATATAAAAAATGGAAAGGTGAGTCATATTTATCCCTATCCTACAGCACAGCGTTTTATCCATTACTGGTAAACGTTAAGGACACACAATGAATATAAGTAAAATAGATTTAAATTTACTGGTTTACCTCGATACATTACTGCGCGAATGTAACGTTACTCGTGCTGCTAACCAGCTTAGTATTACTCAACCGGCAATGAGTAATGGACTTAAACGCCTACGTAACCTTTTTAACGATCCTATTTTAGTGCGTACCAGCGATGGTATGGTGCCGACCGAGCGTGCTATTGAGTTACAGCCTGTTATTCGCGGTATTTTGATGACGCTTGAAGAAACGCTAGCACCTAATCGCGAATTTGAAGCTAAACAAAGTAAACGCGTGTTTAGAATTATGGCCAGTGACTATGCAGCCAGTACCATGGCACCGCGTTTGTTAGGGAAATTACATGAAGAAGCCCCAGACACCACATTAGATATTTTAACGCCCAGCGATGTAACTTTTCATGATGTAGAAAACGGTAAAGTAGACATGGCAATTAACCGCTTCGAGAACTTACCGCAATCGTTTCATCATAAGCGAATTTGGAAAGATAGCTTTTGCTGTTTAGTAAGATCCGACAACCCTATTATTGAAAACTTTAGCCTAGATAGCTATTTAAAAGCCCGCCATATTTGGGTAAGTAAAACAGGCTTTGGTGTTGGGGTTGGCATGGATCCTAAAGATGTGCAAAAGCTGGGTTGGGTTGACGAAGCGCTCGCACATTTTGGGAAGCATCGAAATATTGCCACCTTTACTCGTAACTACCATGTTGCGATTCATTTAGCGAAAGAAAAAAACCTCGTGGCGACTTTACCTTCAAAAGCGGCCAATATTTATGTAGACGATCCGGGGCTTAAAATACTTGAACCACCCTTTCCAATTCCACCATTTGAACTTGATATGATATGGAGCCCTTTGTTACACAGAGATGCTAGCCATATTTGGTTACGTCAAAAAGTAGCCGAAGTAGCTGAAGAGCTTAAATAACCTTCTTACATGCTTTTATGTAAATTTTGCTTGCTAGCAGCATGTTAGCAAGCTTGCCTAGACCTCCCCATAATAATAAAACCATGAAAAACAATTAGTTAAAAAATAAAACCGCGTTGGAATGCCGCTTGCTTAGTTATCTATGTATTTTAAATTAACAGAGGTCATTATTATGAGCACCCATCAAGGACAAGAGATAAATCATATCACCGACATTATCCAAGTAATGAATAGCGGTATCGACTTTTACGAAAAAGCACAAGATAAAGTACAAGATCCTAGCGTAAGTGCATTATTTCAGCGCATGATCGACGCCCGCAAAGTAAGTGTTGAAAGCTTACAACCCTATGCAATTAATCAACAAGGTGCACGTGAAGATGGCTCTTCGTTCGCGGTAGAAGCACGCAGAGCATTTACCGCTTTGCTCAGTACATTCACTAGCGATAACGACCAAACCTACATTAAAGAGCTTGAAGAAGTAGAAGATAAAACCTTAGAAGAAATTAAAACAGCGTTAAAAAAGCCTCAATCACATGATTGTGAAGCGGCGCTGTCAAAGGTATTGCTTACCATGCAAAGCTGTCATGCTGAAATGAGTAAAATGCAAAAACATTAAGTTTAAAAACTATAAAAGGGCCTTGCGGCCCTTTGGTTGTTAAATAACAATAGGAGAGTTATTAATTAAAAGCGGTATTCTGCACCTACGTAGTAGTAAGCACCGTTAAAACCAAATGGCGCTGAACGACGAGAGTACTTAAATACCCCATCACTGCTGACAATGGTATTACCTTGAGCATCTACAATAGTGCCTGAACGTGAATTACCTATGGTGTTTTCATCTGGATAAACATCAAATAAGTTATTTGCGCCAATATTTACCGATAAATTATCAGTTACAAAGTAATTAACTTTAATGTCAGTTAAAATTTCAGCACCGTAAGTCTGGCGGCCGCCATCTTCAACTGTATACTCACCAAAACGATTAAGTGATAAATTAACAGTCCAATCGTCACGGCGATAAAGCGCACTTAAGTTAATGCGATCTTCTGGTTGCCATTCTTCAATGATAGAAATTTCTTGATCAGAAAACACATCATCGACTGGCACGGTTTCAAGACCAGAACCTGCAGGTGTAAATAACGACACAACATCGGTTTCGGTAAAGTTGGCCGCTAATGTAAAATCAAGTGTGCCGCCTAGGCCTTCTGTATTCCATGTAGCCACAAAGTCGATACCTTGCGTTTCTGTGTCAGCCCCATTTAAGAAAAACTGTCCTGCACCAGCACCCGAGCTCAATAACGCGGCATCAAGACTGTTTGATAAACCTTTGCCTAAGCGATTACTAATTACAATACGGTCGTCAATATCGATTGAGTAGTAATCAAGCGTTACATTAATATTATCGCTTACATTATAAACAATACCTAAACTGCGGTTTTGAGATTTCTCTTCTGTTAACTTAGGAATACCTAAACTTTGCGCCAAGGTTGAATCGTTTCTAAACGTGCCCACTTCTTCAGCCACTAAATTGCCATTAGGACCAACAACAAACTGCGTGCTGATATTGTTAAAGTACAACTGCTGCATTGAAGGCGCTCTAAAGCCTGAGCTTAATGCACCACGAAGTGAAATATCTTCGGTTAGTGACCAGTTACCCGCGAGTTTAAAGTTAACTGTATCGCCAAATCCTTTGTAATTATCGTAACGTAACGCCCCTGAGATAATCACATCTTCAATAACGTAAGCTTCAGCGTCTAAATAAAACGAGATCACATCGCGCGACTCATCAACCGACGATGCTGGCGATGAACCACCAAAGCCTTGTGTGCCACCTGATGCATTTTCGCTACCAATACCACCGCTTAGTCCATCATAAATATTAACACCATTGTTGGTATCGTAATCACGGTATGCGTATTCGCTGCCCTCTAAAATACGGTACTCATCGGTGCGTATTTCTGCGCCCATTGCTAATGAGTAATCATCAAAATTTTGAGTAAAATCAAGATTAATCGTTTGCAGTGATAGCTCCATACCATACGCGTAACCTTCACGTGGAATAGTGGCGCGAATATCTGCGGCGCTTAAGCCTTGGTCGTAACGTAAGAAGTTGGCATAAGAGGCATTAATCGTATCGCTAGTGGTGTAATCAATGCTGTTTTCACCATAGGTGTACGATAAGTCTAAGCTTGAGTCGTTATCAAACTGCGTTTTATAACCAAAGTTATATGAAATATCGTCAATCGTAGTGTTTATTTTTGGTAAAAAGCCAGCCGGAACTGTCGCATCACCATCTTGTAATACTGGGTTACCACCGGCATTGGCATTATGACGGAAAAATGCTGCTGATTCGTTATCACGCGTTGAATAGGTAATAAAACCGTATAGTTCACCCGCTCCTAATTCGTAGCCGGTGTTAACCGTTAAACCAAATTGTTGAGAGTCGGCATCGCCAATTCTAAATGTATCGCGTGGCGCGGTTAGTTCACGCGGGTCGCCTGCCAGTAACGTGCCGTCACTGAGCTCAGTACAACCATAAAATTGACATGAACCATGAAGCCCTGCACGGTTAGTTGGTGCGCGGTCACGGTAGTTTATAGTTGTATTTAAATAACCATTGTCACCTAAAGCAAAGCCTTTATTAAAGTCGATGTTAACAGTTTCGCCATCACCTTCTGAATACTCACCGTAGTTAATAGCGGCTTTACCACCTTCGCTGCCATCTTTGAGCACAATATTTATAACACCGGCAATTGCATCAGAACCATATTGAGCCGCAGCGCCATCACGCAGTACTTCAATACGTTTAATTGCTGAGGCTGGAATAGCGTTCATATCGGTACCCGCCGTACCACGCCCCACCGAAGTATTAATATGAATAATACTGGCTTGGTGACGACGCTTACCATTGATCAATACCAACGTTTGATCTGGCCCAAGGCCACGTAGCGTTGCTGGTCTTAATGCGTCAGTACCATCACTGATAGATGAACTTGAAAAGTTAAAAGAAGGTGCAATAGCTTGAAGCATGCGGCCAACTTCTGTTTGGCCGGTATTTTCGAGTGCTTCTGCACTTAAAATATCAACGGGGACAGGTAAGTCTTCAACTGAGCGCCCTGCCACACGACTACCTACAATAGCAATTTTTTCGATGTTTTGTTCTGCGCTTTGTTCAGCGGCCTTGATTCCTTGTGAATTAACTGCAAGTAAAGCAGGTAATACAGCTGCACTAACTCCTGAAAGCTTCATCATGTTGTTATCTTTCCTATTGATTTGTTTGAGTTTAATACTCAGTAAACCATTTTGATCAACAACCGCATCGAGCTGTGTCTCAGCCAGTAATGCTTTTAGTGCATCAAGTTGAGAATAAAATCCATACAACGAATTTGCTTCGTATTGCTTGGCAAGTTCATACGAAAAAACCACAGTTTGTTCTGTTTGCTTAGCAAATTCTATTAAGGCTTTGTCTGCTCGTTGCGCTTTTATATCAAATTGCATCATTTTCCCCTCGGTTTGACTTGCATACACACTGATACTTAAAAACAGCGGTGCAACAAGGCCAAATTGAGTTAAATGGCACGTATGGTTACTGCGCAACTTATATAAACAGTTAGCAAACAAAAATCCTCTATAGTTTTTTATCATTTTTTTAATCTTTAAATTACTTTTTACACCCTTACGAGCAACATTGATTAACAATGGTGTGATTTTCATTACGATTACCTATGATTTTTTTTGATATTTTAGGCTAACAACATGCTCGCCTAAACGTTCATGTTCAATCGAAAAATTATTTTGTAAGCTCTCTAACAGCCCTGCCACATCACCCGCTTTAAAAACACCGGCCACTTTTATACGGGCTAACTCATCAGATGATAGTTCAAACCGCGTAGCGGTATAACGGCTAACTTCGTTTAAGGCATCAACCAGTTGCTCACCATTAAATATCAACATGCCATTTTGCCAAGCTAAGTCACGCTGCACATCATCAACCGATAACTGTGTGATTGGTTTGGTAACGCTTTGTTCAATAATTGCTTTTTCACCGGAAATCACAATATTGGCATTAATTTGACGAATTTCATGATTGTTATTATCAGCTTGTTGATACGCTTTAAAATCATCAGCATTAACAGCAACGCTAGGATCGGTGATCATCACTTTACCCTCAGTAACAACCAGCTCGAGATCTGACGAAGTATTGCGCTGCACATTAAATACAGTACCGAGAGCGGTAAAGCTTTTATCACCGGCCATCACGCTGAATGGGCGTGATGCATCTTTAGCAACATTAAAACGGCCCTCGCCACGACTTAGTAACAATTGCCTACGGCCTTGGCTATAAGCGACTTCCAATGAGCTATTGGTATTAAGTTGTACAATTGTGCCATCTGGTAAAACATAGGTTGCTTGCTCACCAACTTTTGTTTTATAAATTTTTTTATAATTTACCTTGGCTAAATTTTTGTTGAAATTGCTATCTATATTTAGCAATAAATAGCTGCACATCATTAATGCAGCAACAATACTTGCTGCCATGCCAAATACATACGCAGGCTTTGTTTTGCTATTAGCCGATTGTTTATTTGGAAATAATACGCTGAGTTCGTTAAGTACACTCAGGTCATCCCAAAGCTGAGCTAATTCATACACCGCATTTTGATGAGCAGTACTTTGTAGCATCCACAGTTTAAATTGTTCCTGCTCTTCTTTTGTAAGGCCACGGTCAATAGCACTGATCCATTGCGATGCTTTTTCTAATATTAATTCTTTTGAGGTAAATTGATGGATGTTATTCATTTTGCTGCCCTCATTATGTCCGCACTTTGTTGGCAATGGTCGCTCTCATCGTGTGACTGTTCGCGCATATATAGCATGGTATTTAATAACCCTTTGGCAATGTGTTTTTCTACCGTACTTTGACTTAGCTGCATTTGCTGTGCGATCTCTTTTTGGCTCATTCCATAGACTTTTTTTAAAATAAAGCACTTTCTTACAACAGGACTTAATTGCTCAGTCGCCCGACAAAATAATAAAAAACGCTCTTTAGAGGTGTATTCGTCTTCTAATTGCATTGATTTAAGCAATTTGGGGAGTTCAGTTTCGTGATTCAAAGGGGTACTAAATTTATTATCCCATTTAGCTATATGATTAAGTGCTAGGTGTTTAGCTGTTTTTAACATGTAGCTACGGGTGTATTGAATATCTTGCTTTAATTCAGCTTCATAACTTTTAACAAAGGTTTCTTGAACAATATCATCAACATCGTCAGGCAACACAATTTTAGACACGAAACGCCGCAGTTGCGTGGATATGTCTGAGAATGTACTGGCTAATTTAAGTCCTCGAGCCACGTGGGTAGTCCCTTGTTATTATTATTACCGTAAGATTACGAGTTTTAGGGCTAATTACAAGGAGTTTTGTTAATTATTGGTTATTTATTAGTTGCTAACATACATAGTGCAATGTAAACGTATTACCTTTTAAAACTTTTTTAATCATTATGCCTGTTTGGTAAATATTGAAAGTTCGCGCAATTTTAGTTGATTTGGCTTTTTATAATGAGGGCAAACAGATATTTAGCTTAATTTTATTGGCGTGTTGTGTAGTAATTTAGTAGTCGCAACGCTACTATTAACGGATAGGAGTTACATATGAATAATCAAAAATTATCAGATTTTGAGCTTTACTTTCAAATTGAGGAAAGTAATCGCGTCAATCTGTTTGCCGTGGATGATTCGGCTGTGCCAAAAAGCTTAGCTGAACTTGACGCTGATATTCCGCCTTTATTTAAACTTGCTAACGAAGTAAGCAGTTTAGAGCAAAGCGCCTTAGGCCCTTTGCGTAATTTAGGTGATATTGCCCAAGAACTAACTACTTTTTTACAAGCTCAGTCGCACAAAATAGATTTGATCATGAGTCATATTTTAGCCTCTGAACAACCAGAAGATAACTCTATCTATTGCGACAGTTACGGCGGTGGCGGCATTAAGTTTACCAGTGAACATTTGTATACATTAGGGCAAAAGTTTCGTACTAAACTTTTTTTACAACACGAGGCCTCTGCGGTGTATTGTTATAGCGAAGTGGTTGCCATTGAAAAACAAGATAATGAGCACTACCAATATACTCTGTTATTTGTATCAATAAGAGACAGCGACCAAGAGCTGGTTGTAAGAGCCAGCTTACATGCGCAAACTCGCCAGCTTAAAAAGCGCCAGCAACTTGAAAAAGCCAAAGAGAGTACAAACGATAAAAGCTAGCGTTTATTTACTTCTCAAATCGCTTTAAAATTGTGAGCCAAACGCTCATTTAGAAGTGACTTAGCAGTAATTGAACTGCTAAACTAGCCCCATCTTTATTTGTATTAAAAATCCATGAACTTTAGACTTTTACCTGAATGGGCCGAGCAAGACGCTGTTATGCTTACATGGCCGCATAAAGACACAGATTGGGCTGATAATTTAGCCCGTGTAGAACCTGTATATATTGAGCTTGCTAAGCATATAACAACGCAGCAAAAGCTTGTTATTGTGGCGCATAATAGTGCCTTAAAAATGCATATTACAGCATTGCTAAATAGCGCTAACATCTCTTTGAATCGTGTTCATTTTGTAGTAACCCCTACCAATGATACGTGGGCTCGCGATCATGGCCCGCTTACTTGTAGCGCTATTGACTCACCCGAGCAACTAAAAGTATATGATTTTACTTTCAATGGTTGGGGCAATAAATTTGAAAGCGCATTAGATAATCAAATTAATCGTACTTTGGTAAAAGAGTTAAGTAGCAAAAACAACCACTATCAAGCGCTCGATATGGTACTTGAAGGAGGCGGTATTGAAATAAACGAGCATGGTGTGTTGCTAACAACCAGCGAATGTTTGCTTAATAAAAACCGTAACCCAAATTTAAACCCAAGTGACATAGAAGCGCTTTTAAAAGCGCACTTGGGCGCAACAGACTTTTTATGGATTGATCATGGCTATCTAGCTGGTGACGACACCGACAGCCACATTGATACCTTAGTGCGTTTTGCACCAAATAATACCCTAGTGTATGTGCAATGTGACGATAAAAGCGATGAGCACTTCAGCGCGCTTAATGCCATGCAAAAGCAACTACAAAGCTTTAAAACTGCCGATCGCACCCCATATAAGCTAATTGAGTTGCCATGGCCAAAAGCCGTGTACGATGATGAAAACACGCGCTTACCCGCCACCTATGCAAATTACTTAATTATTAACAATGCGGTATTAGTGCCTACTTATAACGATGTAAACGACCAACGCGCGTTAGCACAGGTTCAAAAAGCATACCCAGATCACACAATTATTGGGGTAAATTGTTTACCTATTATTGAGCAATTTGGCAGTCTTCACTGCATTACAATGCAATTACCTCGTGGATTTTTAGCTGGAGCAGCACAATGACAAGCCCTGCAAATTTATCAGTTGCCTTAGTGCAACAAAGCAACAGTGACAACGCTGAACACAATATTGAAAAATCAATTGCTGGCATTCGCGATGCAGCCAGTCAAGGTGCACAACTTGTTGTGCTACAAGAGTTACACCGTAGTTTATACTTTTGCCAAACCGAAGATGTCGACGTCTTTGATTTAGCCGAAACAATACCTGGGCCGAGTAGTAATACGTTAGGTGAACTTGCTAAAGAGCTTGGTATTGTGATTGTCGCGTCTTTATTTGAAAAGCGCGCTACAGGCCTTTACCACAATACCGCAGTGGTGCTCGAAAAAGACGGCAGTATTGCCGGTAAATACCGTAAAATGCACATACCGGATGACCCTGGCTTTTATGAAAAGTTTTACTTTACCCCAGGCGACTTAGGCTTTGAGCCTATTCAAACCTCAGTGGGCAAACTTGGCGTACTGGTGTGTTGGGATCAGTGGTTTCCTGAAGCGGCGCGTTTAATGGCGATGGCAGGTGCCGAGATTTTAATTTATCCAACGGCCATAGGCTGGGATCCACGCGATGATAAAGACGAGCAAACCCGCCAAAAAGATGCTTGGGTTATTTCACAGCGAGCCCATGCGGTAGCCAATGGCGTTCCAGTGATTAGCTGTAATCGTGTTGGTCTTGAGCGCGACCCGAGTGGACAAAGTGACGGCATTCTATTTTGGGGTAACTCGTTTATTGCAGGTCCCCAAGGCGAAATATTGGCAGAGGCCGATAATCAAAGTGAACAAATATTAATGGTTGAACTTGATCAAAAACGCAGCGAGAACGTAAGACGTATCTGGCCGTATTTACGCGACCGCAGAATTGATCATTATCAAGATTTAACAAAAATCTATCGCGACTAAATAATAGTATGGCTCTTAGCAGCTAAGAGCCTAATTTAATGGAGTAATTAATGGCGTTTGAGCAATGGGCAGCCTTGCCTTGGGTAAAATCTCAAAAAGATAAAATTCAATGGGGCGAGCTTTTAGGCAGTGGCTTGAGCATTGCCATTGCACAAGGTGTAAAACAACAAGATAACTTAGTGTTAATAGTTACGCCAGATACACCAAGTGCTTTGCGCCTTGAAACCGAATTAGAGTATTTGCTTCCTGATAATCCGGTAATGATATTTCCGGATTGGGAGACATTGCCTTATGATCATTTCTCTCCCCATCAAGATATTATTTCAGCACGCTTAGCAACGCTTAATACCCTGAAAAACGAGCAACAAAGCGTGCTTATTATGCCTGTATCAACGCTGATGCTGCGCACAGCCCCTGCTTCGTTTATATACGGTTCAACGCTTAATTTTAAAGTGGGCGATAGATTAGACACCCACGCTTTGCGTGAAAACTTAGAGCAAGCGGGTTACATGCACGTGCAACAAGTTATGGAGCATGGCGAATATGCAATACGTGGCTCTATTGTTGATTTATACCCGATGGGCAGTAAACACCCATTTAGGCTCGATTTTTTTGATGACGAGCTTGATACCATTCGCTTATTTGATGTGGAAACACAACGCTCAGACGAAAAAGTTGAAAAAATTGAGTTACTTCCAGCCCATGAATTCCCCACTAACGACACGGATATTGAACGCTTTAGAATAAACTATCGTGAAAAGTTTGGCGCAAGCGCAGAGCAAGACTCTGTCTATATGCAAGTTAGTAAAGGTAATTGGCCTGGAGGTATTGAATACTACATGCCATTATTTTTTGATGGCTTGGCGACTATTTTTGACTATTTGCCTGAATCAACAACCGTGATGGAGCTAGGCGATTTAGAACATGCGGCGGATAACTTTTGGCACGATGTTAATGTACGCTATGAAAACCGCCGTGTGGACCCCTTGCGCCCACTTTTACCACCGGATGAATTGTACCAGCCAATCAATGAGCTATTTTCAAACTTAGGTAATTATGGCCGCATTCGTTTATCGCAAGCAAAATTGGGCACTAAAGCAGGCAATAAAAACCTTGCCGTTAATGAATTACCCAATGTCCGCATTGATCATAAACAACATGAACCCTACAACGCATTCATTAGCTATGTGGCAGAACAAAAAAAGAAAAAAGGCCGAGTTGTCATTAGTGTTGAGTCGGATGGTCGACGTGAATCATTACTGAGTATATTAAAACCCAGCGGCTTAAAATTTAAAGAGTTTGATACTTTTGAGCAATTTACCAACAGCAGTAGTGACGTTGGTTTAATTGTAAGCCCACTTGAACAAAGTGTCGTGCTTAGCACAAAACCTAGCCTGAGCATTATTACTGAGCAAGAATTGCTTGGAATTAAAGTATCACAACGCAGACGCCGTAAGCACAAGTATGAAGCAAGCCAAGATGCGCTAATTCGTAACTTAGCAGAGTTAAAAGAAGGCCAACCGGTTGTGCACCTTGACCATGGTGTTGGCCGTTATCAAGGACTGCAAACAATTGATGCTGCCGGTGTGGTTACTGAATTTGTAACCATTATTTATGCCGGTGAAGCAAAGCTCTATGTGCCGGTATCAGCGCTTCATATGCTCAGTCGTTATTCAGGCGGTGAAGAAGCCAGTGCCCCACTGCATAAGCTCGGCTCTGATGCGTGGGATAAGGCAAAAAAACGCGCCGCTGAAAAAGTACGCGATGTCGCTGCTGAATTGCTCGATATCTACGCTCAGCGCCAAGCAAAGCCGGGTAATAAATTTACGCTGGATGGCCAAGCTTATCGTCAATTTAGTGATAGCTTCCCGTTTGAAGAAACGGATGATCAACGTAACGCTATTGAAGCTGTACTGGGTGATATGCAATCAAAACAAGCCATGGATCGCTTAGTCTGTGGTGATGTAGGCTTTGGTAAAACCGAAGTAGCAATGCGTGCAGCGTTTGTTGCGGTTAACGATAATAAGCAAGTTGCTATTTTAGTCCCTACCACCCTACTTGCTCAACAACACTACGATAACTTTAAAGACCGCTTTGCTGATTTTCCAATTGAAGTGGGCGTATTGTCTCGGTTTAATTCGACCAAAGAGCAAAAAGAAACCCTTGAAAAAATGAGTAATGGCAAGCTTGATGTGGTTATTGGCACGCATAAACTAATTCAACAAGACATCAATTTTAAAGACTTAGGCCTGTTAATTGTTGATGAAGAACACCGATTTGGGGTGCGCCAAAAAGAAAAAATTAAAGCCCTGAGAGCTGATGTTGACATACTCACCCTGACCGCAACCCCTATCCCCCGTACTTTAAATATGGCCATGAGTGGTATGCGCGATTTATCTATTATTGCTACCCCACCGGCTAAACGCTTAGCTGTTAAAACTTTTGTGCGCCAACGCGAAGAAGAGCTTATTCGCGAAGCGGTACTGCGTGAAATTAAACGCGGCGGCCAGGTGTACTTTTTACACAACAATGTAGAAACCATTGAGCGTGTTGCTCAGGAAATTAGCGAATGGGTGCCTGAGGCAACAGTTACCTCAGCCCACGGGCAAATGCGAGAGCAAGAGCTTGAGCAGATCATGACCGATTTTTATCACCAAAAATACAATGTACTGGTATGTACTACGATTATTGAAACCGGCATTGATGTACCCACAGCAAATACCATTATTATGGACAGAGCCGATAAACTCGGTCTTGCTCAGCTGCATCAATTACGCGGACGTGTTGGTAGAAGTCATCACCAAGCCTATGCTTATTTACTCACAGGTAACCCTAAAGCGCTCTCTAAAGATGCGAAAAAGCGTTTAGATGCCATTGCCTCATTAGAAGATTTAGGCGCAGGCTTTGCCTTAGCAACCCACGATTTAGAAATTCGTGGTGCCGGTGAGCTATTAGGAGACGATCAATCTGGACAAATGCAAACCATTGGCTTTAATTTATACATGGAAATGCTTGAACAGGCTGTTAACGCGCTTAAAAATGGTCAAGAGCCAACCCTTGAAAATTTATTACAAAAACAAACCGAAGTTGATTTAAAGCTACCTGCCTTGTTACCTGATGATTATATTCATGATGTTAACGCGCGTTTAGGTATGTACAAGCGTGTAGCAAGTTGTGCTAACCTTGCTGATATTGATGAACTGCAAGTAGAATTGATAGATCGATTTGGTTTATTACCTGATGCAGCTAAAAACCTATTTAGTTTACAACAACTAAAAATGCAGGCGAGCAATTTGGGCATAACCAAAATAGAAGCTAACCCGAGAGGAGGCTACTTTGAGTTTAGTCAAAATACCAAGGTTAATCCTAGCTTCATTATTGGTTTGATACAAAGTGCGCCACACATTTATAAAATGGATGGCGCAAATAAATTACGCTTTGCCATTAGCGAGGCGAATGCCCGTGAACGCTTAAAAATGATCACTGCTATGATTGCAGATTTCGAAAAAAAGGTTAGCCATTAATGTTGCTGAAAAAATCGCTGGTTATTTTATTCTGCTTATTTAGCAGTACTGCATTTGCAGAGCGCTGGTTTGAAGTAGAGGTGTTAATATTTAAACAGCACCCTGCTCCTTACTTACAAGAAGACTTTAGCTTAAAGCATGACGCCATTGAAGATAAAAACACCTTAGATTTATTGGCCTCTGCTTATAAAAACCAAGCAATGGACGCGTGTATAAACGGTGACCCACGCTTTCAAACACGTACATTTGCTGACACTTTGGTTAATTCAAACCCACAGTCTGCAGCGTGTAACGACAGCATTGATTATGTAAAAAGTTACGATGTGCTGCCAGTAACCCCTCAAGCACCAGTACAAGATACGATGGAGCAAACTTACCTGCTCGCTCCTGAACAACTGCAGTTTGAACAACAACGCCAAGCTTTAGACCGAAAAGGACTCACCCCTATATTACATACCGGCTGGCGGTTTGAAGGCGCAAGTAAATCACGCTCCCCTAGTATGCACTTATTTGCAGGCAACCAATTAAAAAACAATATGAACACCGGTTTTAGTTACGCCAATTCCGACTTTATTAGCTTACTTGATACTCCTGAGCCATTGTTTAATGAAGCACAGTCTCCGACCATGAAATGGGAGTTAGATGGCTTATTGAAAATACATTTACGCCATTATTTATACATTAATGCGGATTTCGATATTAGTGAAAAGCAAGATAATGGTGAGCTAGAATCAGCCCGTTTTTCACAATTTAGACGCGTTTTCAGCGAAGATATTCATTACTTTGATCATCCTCATATGGGTATGATTGTACAAATTCGAAAATTTAACCATTAACAGTAGGAAAATAATAATGAAGAAGCTCCTAATAATTGCTGCAGCACTGAGTCTTGCTGCTTGTTCAAAAGTAAGCATGGAAAATTACGAAAAAATTAAAATTGGTATGGACAAAACAGAAGTTGAAGCACTTTTAGGCAGTGCTGATAACTGTGTAGAAAAAACATTACATACTAGCTGTACTTGGGGTGATGACGCTAAAAACATCGAAATTACCCTGGTATCAGACAAAGTAACGCTTTACAGCAAAAAAGGGCTAACGGATAAATAAGGACAACAAAGGAATAACGTATGTTATTCCTCTTTTTTTGCATCGCTGGTGTAAATAAGCTCTATGTTGACTATTTTACTGCGGTTTAAAGTGATTTTGTAACGCTGATAGAGCGTTTTATCCGGTTCGGTTAGAACCAATACCATGTTTAACTGATAGCGCCTTTCTACTCCCTGTTTAGAAATTTTATTGTTTTCTAAATGATAGAGCTTCCCTTCCCCTTTTTTTAAATAACGTGCAAACGGCGCGAGATTAAATTGCAGCGTTTGCTGCAAGCTATCGTAGCCTGGCAAAAATTCTTTCGCACTTACCCGGGTTTCACTAGCAAAATGCAGCCATTGCGCCGCCTGTTTGTTTTGCTGACGACGCTTAGAAAAAATTTTCCTCACTTCTTTGGGGATTTTTTTAAACCGGGTGTACTCTAACCAAATAAACTGACTCGCCACTTTATCTTTTGTGATACTGTTTTTAAAAATAAAGCGCCATTTTGGCCGCCCTCGCACAATAGCACGCCAAATAATACGGGTAATATCTTCTTTAAATATTTCTCTTAGCCCGTAAATAACCCCTAAAATTAGAATTAATGAAGCGGTTATTTCAGTGAAGGTAGAACGCGCATTGAGTATTACCACCATCACAAAAGCCATTATAACAGCTGTTACAGAGCCTTTTACCAACCGCTTTAAATAGCTATTAAGATAGCGTGTTTGGCGCTGTAAAATCACTCCATGCTCTATTAAACGCTGGAGTAAACGCATCTTATTAGTAATTCTGTTGGCGTCTTTAAGCGTTGAATCAGAATTATATTGCTGCTCTGCTCGATACTCACTCTCTGACTTACAAAAGTTTAATAAGTCATTTCGCTCTTTAGCGTGATCGCTACTACGCGGGCCTTCATCAAGTAGCTTTAAAAAAGTTTGTTCAACTTGCCAGCTTAGGTAGTTATCAGCATTGGTATAAAACGGGATCAGCTTTTCGTTATCTGGGGTGTAACGTCTGAGTTTTCTAAGTAGGCTTTGGCTTTGTTCACAGAGTTCCATGGCTCGTTGATAAAACTCATCGCTTTCTTGAATTTTTAACGCATCTTTAATATCGGCATCAATTGCCAGACGCACTTGATAGCAATATAAATTTAAATTTTGTCGGTAATCTTGCTGCTCACCTTTGTTTTTACTAACAAAACGGCTTCGTACCAATGGAAGATGAATGTTATTCGCGTTATAGGCTACAAAAGATTTAAATTGGTTATTAAAGTAAGACTCTTCGCTGAGTGTTTGCGCGTTAATACCCATTTCGTTTGGGATAGAAAAATAAAGATCGAGACGCTGCTCTGCACGCGGTGATAGTTGCGGTTCAATAACAAACGATAAATTTTCGTCTTGCTTTAACAATGATGCCTCCTTCGGTTATCTACCTGAGTTTACGTGCCTCTTTAATTTTGTTCAACAAAAAAGGCCTAGTAAAAACTAGGCCTTTTAATAGTTCTAATGAATTAAAATTAGAACTTAACGTTTACGCCAGCGAATAAACGACGACCTAACGTATCAAACGTGTACGGGTCAGTGTTTGAATCGTTATTACCTGAGTAATACGGTGGCTCTTTATCAAATAAGTTATTAACACCTGCAGACAATGTCACTGTATCATTAATTAAGTAAGATCCACTAATGTCATGGTACACAACTGAAGGCGTTGAAGGTGCATAACATGTCTCACCATCAATACATGCGAAGCTATCTAGGCCAGCAATGTAGCGTGCTTCATAAGTTGCATCCCAGTTATCTCCTTTAACTGTTAAGTTAAAGTTTGATTTGATATCTGCGTAACTACCAGCTCCACCCGTAATGTAACCAGCGTAATCTACAACAGCACCCGTATCAACAACGTATTCATCTAAATATGTTGTATCAAGGCCAGCTCTCCAGCTTAAGCCTAATGCATCAAATGAATACTTCAGATTTAAGTCAATGCCAGATGTTTTTTCAGAACCAATATTACGAAGCTGATTATTGAAAACAATGCGACCATCAGCTTGTAAAATTGCACCTGTGCTTGCACAAAGTTCGTTTGAACTGCTGTTTGAATTACCAATACATTGATCAACAACGAATTGGTTGTTGTATGTTGAAATAGCATTTTCGATTTCAATGTCGTAGTAATCTACGGTCATTGAGAAACCTTCAAACCATTGTGGTTCGTACACCACACCAAACGTTAAAGTATCAGCTTCTTCTGGTGTTAGATTTTGATTACCGCCCACAGTTACTTCTGCCTGGCTATCAGCACCTGGGTATTTTACTTGCTCATAAGATGGCGCATTACCTGAGTAAAGCTCATCTACCGTTGGAGCACGGAATGCGGTTGAACGTACGCCACGGAACATCAATTCATCATTTGCTTTCCAAGTAAAACCAAGTTTCCATGTTTCATCAGAACCAAAAGTGCTGTAATCAAACGCGCGGATTGCCGCACTTAATTCAACATATTCTGCAAATGGAAGCTCAGATAGTAAGGGTAATGCAAACTCAACATAAGCCTCATTCACATCAAACCCACCACTTGTTGGATCTACACGTGGATCGTTACCTAGACCTTGAGCAGCAATTGAATCAGGATTATACCATGCCTTTTCTTGGCGACGCTCTACACCCGCTGCAAATGCAGCATAACCTGCAGGTAGCTCAAACATTTCACCAGATAATGAAGCTGCCAAAATAAATAACTGGCTTCCACCTGAGTTTTGCTCTGTGTATATATAATCTTGAATGTTTTCTTGTGACCAAGATGCCTCATTTAAAGGCTTAAATGTACCTGCAGCTAAGTCTTCTGTGATTGCAGAAACGTTGTGCAGATTACTCATTTTATCAACAGAATCATTGCGACCAAAGTTTGCTGATGCATCCCATGAATAATCACCAATAATACCTTCAGCACCCACAACAACACGAACAGTATCAACTGTTTGCGATAAGTCACGAGTACCACTTTCAGCCATACGACGACGGTAGCTTATTTCATCACCATAGGCGTAATTAGTCGGTGTTGTAACGTAATTATCATTAGCATCTTTTACAAATGCACCGTTAACGACTTGTCGCTTATCATAAGTTTGTGACAGTAAGCTGTCACCCATATCTTCGGTATATTTAAAGCCAAAGTTGATAGGCTGTGGTGCTAACTTTTGCTCTGACCAGCGCTTAGTATAGGTAAACTCGCTGAAAAGCATTGTGTCATCATTTAGTTCATAATTACCTAAACCTGTGATGTTTAAGCGTTCCATAGGTGTGTATAGGTAGCTTTTAGACGCATAGTTGTATGCATCGTTTTCATCGGTATAGCGGTGTAAGTTACCGCCAAGGCCACTTAAACCAGCATCGTCAGCAACACCCTGCTTCTCGATTTCACCTTTATCGTTGATGATATTAGCTGTATTAACATTGTAAATATGGCCGCCTTCGCTGAATGAAGAACCGCCACAGAAAAGTCCATTTTCGCCTTCAAATAAAGGACATGATGAGAAACCACGATCACCTTGACTTGCTTCACCACGATCAGTGTATTGAATACCAAAAACCATATTACCTTTGTCAAATGTTGTACCTAAGGTAAAGTCGATTGATGTTTCTGACGCATCATGTTTTGAAGTCATGGCTGTGTTGACGTTTAAATCTAAACCTTCAAAGTCATTTTTAAGGATAATATTTACTACACCCGCTACAGCATCTGTGCCGTATACAGCAGAAGCACCGTCTTTAAGTACTTCAATTTGTTTGATCATTGATACTGGAATAGTATTTAAATCAACCGTTGAAGCCGCACCAGTACCTGAATTGATCATACGACGACCATTAACAAGTACTAAAGTACGCTGTGAACCTAAACCACGTAAATCTATAGATGCACCACCGCCAGAGCCATTATTAACGCCAGGGTTTGTCATTGCACCACCCGTAGCCGTCATTTGTTGTAATACGCTATCTACAGATGTTGCACCTGATGCTTTAATTTCATCGGCACCGATAAGTGTAACTGGGCTAGCAGTTTCCATATCTGAACGCTTAATACGAGAACCCGTTACTTGAATTTTTTCAATTGACTTTGCTGCTTCGTCTGCAGCTAAAACCTGAACACTTGAGAACATTGGGATCGCTGCAATTACAGCTAAACCAAGAGTTGATTTTTTCATGGATGAACCCTACTTGTTGAAAATTTACCTAAATTGGTAATGCTCACTTTTATGAGAATTTTGAGTGAGCGGGAGCAACTTAGGCGCCTTTAACTGAACGAAAACTTAACGAACGATCACTATGCAATCAATGAAAATTAAGACGTCCCACGAAAGGAACAAAGGTTACAGTATGTTTCATTGTTAATTAATAAAAACATTTAGAAATCATAAACTAAAGACCAAGCAATCACATAAAAAACACAGCTGAAATCAAATGAGTAGAGTTTGTAATCAAATGTAATTATTACAATAATGTGCCCTAAACAGGAAAATTAACATGTTAATCACAGCTCGTTATTAAAACGGTAAAACTAGGTGTTAATTACTAACCATATTTATGCAAGTAGATTGTTTATTTAGTCTGATTTTTTTTGTTATAAGTTTTAATCATGCAAATTTTATGTGTATTGAAGGTTTAAGACGGGCTGCCAATTAAACTAAAAACGGCTATCAAAGTGGATCCATTAGATAAATCTACATATTAATGACATGGGTGCTTTATTGCACGTATGAGCACAATTGAATAAGTAAGCCAAGCAGAGCTTAAGTTATAAACTTGGAAGGTAAATGGATATGTAAAAGCTATATTAAGAATGGTTATTTTATCAGATAGACTTTAATTGCAGATAACTATTAAATGTGAGGCATTTGGCTTTGCCGCTATAATTTTACGGGAATGGCGCAGTTAAAAACCACGCCTGAGTAGAAAGCCTTTATTAGGTAACGTTAAAAAAATATTCAACATTTTCACTTATGCCAGTGTTTGTATCGACAGTAGTAAGAATAAGCTTCCACACCATGTTTTTTTCTGAGCAAATCCCTACCATAGTATTAGCTACCCAAACGCTGCCCTGATTTTTAAATTGTACGGGAATGTAACCCATATACATGCTAACGCCTTCTAATTTAGCTGCAGTTATTGTTACACCAGTCGGTAACTGAGTGTAAATTGAAAACGGTGTCTCTGGTGATAGGGTTTCTTCGCTTAGCCAAACTTTAACTTGATTTGGAAAAATACACGGGTTGTTATTTTTACACTCTGTTTGTGATTGATTTACTTTTGGTGTTGATGTTGATCCAGAAAAGTCACAACCTAGTAAGAATAGTAGAAAAGAAAGTAAACATACTCTATATATATACATGCAGGTTCTCAAAGTATCTAATGTATTAGCCCAACATTTGGGCACGTTGGTTGATTATCGGCTTTAATGGGCAAGTAAGGTACAAATCACCTCAAAAAATAGACAGCAAGTTAATAAAGTTTGATTGATGTCATATTATTACGCAATTGACCTATCTTTTTAAGGCCAAAAAATTTATCATTTCAACCGCAAAAAAAACAAGTATTTCTTGAGATTATTATCTTTAACAACCACATATTGTGGGTTTTAGATAGTATACTTTGGAATAATAGTAGGTCCTACTTTTACAAGTAGGTAATTCATTTCTAAACGCATTTATTGCAGCGGAAGCCAGAAAATGAGCCAAACAGTAGCATCACAAACTGAGTACAATTATAAAGTTGTACGCCAATTCGCTATTATGACAGTGATTTGGGGCATCGTTGGCATGGGTATTGGGGTTCTGATAGCTGCCCAATTAGCTTGGCCAGCTCTTAACTTTGACACACCATGGTTAACTTACTCTCGACTTCGTCCGTTACACACGAACGCAGTAATTTTCGCATTTGGTACAAGTGCACTTTTTGCGACGTCTTATTACGTCGTACAACGTACATGTCAAACGCGCCTTCTTTCAGACAAATTAGCCGCCTTTACCTTTTGGGGTTGGCAGTTAGTTATTGTTCTAGCAGCAATTACTCTACCTATGGGTATTTCAAGTTCTAAAGAGTATGCAGAACTTGAGTGGCCAATCGATATCTTAATTGCTGTTGTTTGGGTAACTTACGCTATTGTATTTATGGGCACTATTGCAAAACGCAAAGTAGCGCATATTTATGTAGCTAACTGGTTCTATGCTGGTTTCATTATTACCGTTGCTGTTCTACATATTGTTAACAGCATGGCAGTCCCAGTCTCATTGACTAAATCATATTCAATCTATGCAGGTGCCGTAGATGCAATGGTTCAGTGGTGGTATGGCCACAACGCAGTAGGCTTCCTTCTAACTGCGGGTTTCTTGGGTATGATGTATTACTTTGTACCAAAGCAAGCGGGTCGCCCTGTTTATTCATACCGTTTGTCGGTTGTTCACTTTTGGGCACTTATCTCTCTTTACATTTGGGCAGGTCCTCACCACCTTCACTACACTGCGCTTCCTGATTGGACGCAAAGCTTAGGTATGGTGATGTCTATTATCTTATTCGTACCGTCTTGGGGTGGTATGATCAACGGTATTATGACGCTCTCAGGTGCATGGCATAAGCTACGTACTGACCCTGTTTTACGTTTCTTAGTGGTTTCATTGTCTTTCTACGGTATGTCGACGTTTGAAGGCCCGATGATGGCAATTAAATCTGTTAATGCGTTATCGCACTACACAGATTGGACTGTAGGTCACGTTCACTCAGGTGCATTAGGTTGGGTTGCGATGATTTCTATCGGTGCTATTTACCACCTTATCCCTGCGTTATTCTCGCAAGGTCGTATGTACAGCATTAAATTAATCAATACACACTTCTGGTTACACACAGTGGGTGTTGTTTTATACATTGTTGCAATGTGGATTTCAGGTGTAATGCAAGGTCTAATGTGGCGTGCAGTTAACTCTGACGGTACATTAATGTACAGCTTTGTACAGTCGTTAGAAGCCTCTCATCCTTTCTATGTTATGCGTTTCTTAGGCGGTGTATTCATCGTTACAGGTATGCTGGTTATGGCTTATAACGTTTATCGTACAGTTTCAGCGAAAAATAACTCGTTAGAACTTGATGAACAAGCGCAGTTAGCATAACGGAGTTAGATAATGAGCAATAAAAATTCACAAAACAAACACGAAATTATCGAGAAAAACATTGGCCTCATGGCCATCTTGACTGTTTTCGCAATCAGCTTCGGTGCATTAGTAGAAATTACGCCGCTAATGTTCCAAGACGATACAACCAAGCCAGTTGATGGGTTACGCCCGTTAAACGCACTAGAGTTTGAAGGTCGCGACATTTATGTACGTGAAGGTTGTGCTAACTGTCACTCTCAAATGATCCGTCCATTTCGTGATGAAGTTGAGCGTTACGGTCACTACTCTGTAGCAGGCGAGTCAGTATGGGATCACCCTTTCCTTTGGGGTTCTAAACGTACTGGCCCTGACTTAGCACGAGTAGGTAAACGTTACTCAGATGATTGGCATTATGCGCACTTAATGGATCCACGTGCCGTGGTTCCTGAGTCTAATATGCCAGGTTTCCCTTGGTTAGCAGAGAACACGCTTGATACAAGTCTGACTCTGAAAAAACTACAAATTTTCCGTGACACGTTTGCTATTAATCCAGAAAACCCAAAACACCCGGGTCTAGGTTATGGCAGTGACGAGGAATTAATCGCTGACATTGCTAAGGTTGATGCAATGAATGACGGTAAAGGTGCAACAGAAATGCAAGCCCTTATCGCTTATTTGCAACAACTTGGCACACATTTGAAGTAGATTATTATGGACTACGGGACATACAGAGGCATTTTGACTCTGGTAATTTTAGTATTATTTATTGTGATTGTTGGATGGGCATATAGCAAGCGTAGTAAAAGTCGTTTTAAAGACGCTGCTAATGTCATATTTGAAGATGAAAAAAAACACAACAATACACTCTCTAACGAGGAAAAGGGGTCTGAGAAATGACTAGCTTTTGGAGTATATGGGTTATTGTATTAACCCTTGCATGCTTAATCATTATCTTTGGTCTACTAGTTTGGAACTTAAAAAACTATGTAGGTGTAAAAGAAGGTGAAAGCTGTGGACATGAGTTTGACGGCATTCAAGAATTAAACAATCCACTACCGAAATGGTGGACTTACATGTTCTTCGCAACGTTTGTGTGGTCTGTTTATTACTTAGCAGCCTACCCAGGTTTAGGTAATTGGGAAGGTTTAGCAAAATGGACAAGCTCAAACCAAGGTATTACCTCTTTAACTGAATCGAAAGAAGCAGTCATTGAAGCGAAAGAAGATGGCCGTTTTGTAAAGCTAGATGCTGAATACCGCGCTGCTGAAGAACGTTTTGGTCCTATTTTTAATGAATTGGCTCAAATACCTGTTCTAGATTTAGTAGAGTCTAAATTTGCTGGTGATGCAGCACAGCAAGTTGCGCTAGAAAACGGCACTAAACATGAGCAAACTCAAGGTCAACTCGCAGTTGAAATTGGTCAACGTTTGTTCTCACAAAACTGTGCACAATGTCATGGCTCTGATGCTCGTGGTGGTACTGGCTTCCCTAACCTTACTGACAACGATTGGTTGTACGGTGGTTCTCCTGACAAGATCAGAGAAACATTACTTTTAGGTCGTGTTGCAGCAATGCCACCTTGGGGTGATGCATTAGGTGAGCAAGGCGTGAAAGAAATGACGGCTTACGTACTTAGCCTATCTGGTCGTACTGTTAACCAAAAAGATGCCGATGCAGGTAAAGCAAAATTTGCTATGTGTGCTGCGTGTCATGGTCCAGATGGTAAAGGTTCAGTTGCCCATAACCTACCGTTTGGTGCACCAAACTTAACTGATAACATTTGGTTATACGGTGGTTCTCAACGCGCTGTTGAAGAAACACTTAACCATGGCCGTGCTGGTGTAATGCCTGCATGGAAAGAGATTTTAGGCGAAGATAAAATTCACCTATTAACTGCTTACGTTTACAGCTTATCGCAAGATAAATAACGATAAAGTTAACAAAACGTTTCAGTTTTAATCTTTTTATTTCAGTAGATTAATTCAGATCAAAAAAGCCTCCACTCGGAGGCTTTTTTTTAGTCTTTTCATTCTATTTATTATAATATAGTCGCACATTAATTAATTTTAGAGCGACTATGCAACCGACTCCGTGGTATAAAAATTTTTGGCCTTGGTTTTTAATCTTCTTTCCTTTAGCTGCAATTATTGGCTGCATTAGTTTATTTATTACAGCCATTGGTAACGGCCCAGATATGGTTGTAGATGATTACTATAAAAAAGGCAAAGCAATCAACTTAGAACTCGTTAAGTTTGATAAAGCAAAAGCGTTGTATTTACATGGCGACCTAAATGTATCAGATGAGCGTGTAAGCTTTAAATTTACCAAAGGCGATACCAGTAATATACACGCATTAAGATTGTCGTTTTTTCACCGTACTATAAAAGCGCACGATTTTGAGGCCACTCTCACCCCAAATGCTAATCAAGAGTTCACTGCATTATTAGAAAGCTATACACCAGGCGCATATTCGGTGTTTATTGAACCCGTTGATAACAGTTGGAAAATGAAAGAAAACGTTAGTTTACCAACCACCGCCACCGTTTTAGTGACTCCTAACTATAAGTAGTATTTAGTATGTCTAAAAATTGCTTTCATTGTCTTGAAAGTGTGCCTGCTGGATTTAGCGCACATGTTGTTATAGACAATACCGCTGAGCCAATGTGTTGCATTGGCTGCCAAGCTGTTGCACAAAATATCATTGACCAAGGGATGACCGACTACTACAAATATCGCACTGTTAGTGCCGGTAAAGTAGAGCAACTCGTCCCTGAACAACTCGCTTTTATTAAAAGCTATGACAATGAAGATATTCAAGATGAGTTTATCAGTACGCATAACGACAACTCTGAGGTGCTTCTCAGTGTTGAGGGCATTACCTGCGCCGCCTGTGCCTGGCTTATTGAAAAGCAATTACTTAACCTTAAATCGGTAAAGCGCGTTGATGTAAACACCTCAACTAATCGCGCTATGATCCAATGGGATAAAAGCGCAACCCCTTTAAGTGAGCTAATCACCTCACTGGCTGAAATAGGCTACAAAGCCTATCCATTCCAATCAGATGTAGAAGCCCAGCAAAAACAACAAACAGCTAAAGCCTATATTCGCCGCCTCGGCGTGGCAGGCTTAATGACCATGCAAGTGATGATGTTTGCCTTTGCTATGTACTTTGGCATGTTCTCTGGGATGGACAGCAACTTTGAACAGTACTTTAGATGGATCAGCTTGATCCTTGCAACGCCCGTTATTTTATACAGCGCCCTGCCCTTTTTAAGTAATGCAATTAACGGCTTAAAAGCAAAACAACTGAATATGGATTTACCGGTATCATTGGCGATTTTTGGTGCCTATGGTGCAAGCTGTTACGCCACCGTAATGGAAGTCGGTGAAGTTTACTTTGAATCTATTTGTATGTTTACCTTTTTACTCTTATTAGGTAAATACTTAGAATTTAGAGCGCGCTTAAAGGCCAGTGAATTTACAGCCAACTTACAAAAGCTACTGCCACTGACAGCCCGTACACTCGATGAAAACGGCAAAGAGCACATAATTGCCGCTAAAAAGCTCAAGCTTAACGATATCGTTTTAATAAAAGCAGGCGAAACTATCCCTGCCGATGGCATCTTAGTCAAAGGCAGCACCAGTGTTGATGAGTCTATGATGACTGGTGAACATCAGCCAGTACGAAAGTATATTGATCATAACGTGTATGCGGGCACGGTTAATCATGATGGTATTATTGAAATAAAAATCAATAAGCTGGGCCAAAATACCCTGCTTAATCAAATTATTCGCCTGCAACATAATGCCCTAACAAAACGCCCACGGTTAGTAGAAATTACCGACAAAGTCGCGCAGTGGTTTGTTGCCGTATTACTGGTATTTGCCTCTCTAACCGCCATTGGCTGGTATCAAATTGACCCTGATGTCGCTTTTTGGATCACTATATCGGTGTTAGTGGCCACTTGCCCGTGCGCATTGAGTTTAGCTATTCCAACCGCGTTAACGTGTGCTGTGGCTACCTTAACTCGTAAAGGAATATTAATTAAGCAAGCACATGTGCTCGAAACACTCTCAAAGCTTACTTTAGTTGCTTTTGATAAAACCGGTACGCTTACGCAAGGTAAATTTAGCCTCGATGTTGTTGACATACTTGATGATAACTACAGCAAAGAGCAAATTCTTGATATTGCAGCACAGCTTGAGAGCTATTCTGAGCACCCTATTGCTAGTGCCTTTAAAGAGTTTAAAGGTCAGCGTAAATTTGACGATGTACAGCTCCATCCAGGGGTTGGGATCAGCGCTCAATACGATAATACGCACTACGCCATTGGTAAAAGTGGCTGGTTTGATACCAAAAAAACCAATGCGCAAGCTACCCTTTACATAAACAAGCAACCCGTTGCACGCTTTTACTTTGTTGATAAAGTAAAAACAGATGCCGATAAACTCATTAACTCGTTAAAGGCTGCCAATCTAAGTTGTCATATGCTAACAGGTGACGCCTCAGATGCCGGTGCCAAGGTGGCAAAAAAATTAAAGCTTGATTCAATACAAGCCAGTTGTAGTCCAAAAGATAAACAAGACGCCGTTGATCATTGGTCAACTCAAGGTGAAGTTGTTGCTATGGTTGGCGATGGCGTAAACGACAGCCCAGTATTTGCCAGCGCCCACTTATCAATCGCCATGGAAACAGGGGCTGATATCTCTAAAAACAGTGCCGATGTTGTGCTGCTTAACAGTGATTTAGCCTCTATTGATCATTTGTTGACGATTGCTAAGCAAACACGGCGTATAATTAAGCAAAACCTAGCGCTTTCTTTATTATATAATGGCTCTATATTACCGCTTGCTGCTATGGGTTTAGTTGCGCCTTGGATGGCGGTAATTGGTATGTCTGCCAGCTCTATTATTGTGATATGTAATTCACTAAGGCTATTAAAGTTATGAGCATAATTTATATTTTAGTTCCTATCGCTATCTTGTTTGTACTAATTGCCATTGGCGTGTTTTTTTGGGCAGTAAAAGGCGAGCAATTCTCTGATTTAAACAAGCAAGGCCACAGTATTTTGTTTGAAGACGATAAAGAGCAACATAATAAAAGTAATGATTGATCCAATTTTTGTTAGTGCTTTTTTAATGGGGTTGATTGGCAGTGGCCATTGCATTGCTATGTGCGGCGGCATTGCCAGCTCATTACAGTTAGCCAGTAACAAGCGCCAAACTTGGTTGTATTCTCTAGCCTATAATAGCGGCAGAGCGCTAAGTTATATGCTTGCTGGTGCCCTAGTCGCCGGTATTAGTAGTCAATTTGCCACACAAAACTCGGCCTTTGCGCTGTTTTTATCATTTTTAGCGGGCGTGTTTATGTTACTGGTCGGCGTTTATATCATGCGCTTAGCCGCGACATTACAATGGCTCGAAAAACTCGGCAAAACCCTCATTTGGCAGCACTTAATTAAACTTAATAAATATTTAATGCCCATTGATTCCCCATTAAAAGCGCTTGGTTATGGCGCACTATGGGGCTGGTTACCGTGCGGCTTAGTATATTCTGCGCTCACATGGGCGATGACCAGTGGCACTGCCATAAATGGTGCTCTGGTTATGCTGGCATTTGCCCTAGGGACGTTCCCTGCCATGATCACCTTAGGTGTGGCTGCACAAAAGCTCAATACGCTTTTTAATCACCCTTGGACGCGAATAATATTAGGCAGTGTTATCATTTGGTATGGTATCTACCTTCTGATCATTGCAACAGACAAGCTAGTGCATTAACATTGGTAAATGTTGTGCATAGAAATTTAACGGATTGAACTTATGGATTTTTCTCAAAGTCGTGCTAAAGGTAATTGTGCCATTAGCTGTAATAACTGCAGTATTAGCCAGTTATGTTTACCATTTTCTTTAAATGGCCAAGAAATGGATAAACTTGATGAGATCATTGAGCGAAAAAAACCATTACACAAGGGTGACTACTTATTTGAGTCGGGCGCACCTTTAAATGCAATTTATGCAGTTCGTTCGGGGTCGTTTAAATCGTATACCTTGTCAGAGCAAGGCGATGAACAAATTACAGGCTTTCATTTAGCGGGTGACCTTGTTGGCTTTGACGCCATCAATAAAATGCAACATCAAAGTTTTTCTCAAGCACTAGAAACCTCAATGGTATGTGAAATTCCCTTTGAAACTCTTGACGAACTAGCCGGTAAACTGCCTAAATTGCGCCAACAAATAATGCGTTTAATGAGTAGTGAAATAACCTACGATCAGGAAATGCTATTATTACTTAATAAAAAGTCAGCTGAAGAACGTCTTGCTAGCTTTATTTATAACTTATCAGAGCGTTTTGGTGAGCGTGGTTTTTCACGAAAAGAATTTAGATTTACTATGACTCGCGGCGAAATTGGTAACTACTTAGGTTTAACCGTAGAAACTATCAGCCGTTTATTAAGCCGTTTTCAAAAAGCCGACTTAATTAAAGTAGAAGGTAAATTTATTACTATTTTAGATAATGACGCTTTAGCCAAAACGGCTGCGATTGTTAAGCCTCGTTAATAATCATTTCTCATTTTAAAATTAATCCTACCCTGAATTGGAGCGTAATTATTGCAATTATGCTCTATCTCTACTAACACTTTGAGTAGAGGTATTAACCATTCACTTTTAAGAGTCGATGAATGAATTGTCTGGCTCATTTTTTAATATAAAAGCAACTACGTCCTATTAAACTCTTACATAGAAGGACAATCTTATGCCTAAATCTTTATTTCTATTTATCGCTCTTTCTTTAAGTATTTTATTTAGTTGCCAAGCATCGAGCTCAATGATCCCCGATGACGGCATTGATGACTCAGAAGCACTAAAAGACTTGATTTTAAACACTGCAGAAAATTCTGAGCTTAAAATAGACAAGCCAGGAGTTTATGACATCTGCTCAGCTATTATTGTTAGAAATCTTAACAATATTGTTATTACAGCTAATACTGGCGTTATACTAAAAAAGTGTGACCAATTTGAAGGAGAGTATATTTTATCCTTTTATAATTCACGCTTCATAGAAATTAATGGTTTTATTTTTAGAGGGTTAACCACAGACAAAATTAATTATGTTTGGGGTGAGCAAGGTATCCTTTTTGCCGGCTCCGAAGATATTTCAATTAAACATAATCAATTTTTTGATTTTGGCGATGCGGCTATAAGAGCAACGTCCTCAAAGCGTTCATCATATAATGCCCCTATCAACTCTTTCAGAGTAAAAATTAGTAATAATTATTTTAATAATGTTACCCAAGTGACCACAACTCACCCATGGAGTGGAAACTATGGTGGTACACATGATATTACTGTTGAAAGCAATGTATTTGAAGGTCTGAAAGGTTCCTTAAAACTAGCCACTAGAAAACCTGTTTCTAAAGCTTTAATAAAATATAATACCTTTAAAAAAACTAAAGGCACTGCAATTGAGCTGACCTATTACTCGGATGTTAAAATAATTGCTAACACTTTTATAGACAGTGATAAGTTTATCCTCAATGCTTACCCAAATAAACCAAGGAGTGTGACCGAGCCTTTTAATTGGGGAAATATTTATTTTACTCACAACACCGTTTTACGTGCTAAAGGGGGAATTAGAATACTTTCTGATGTGCCTGATGAGCTCATCGACGATATTTTTATAAGAGGCATTCATATCAATAACAACCATTTTATTGATATTGATATGACTGTTTATCCTGAAAAGAAATACTGGGATCTTATTAATTTATTTACTCGAGACGGAAAAAGTTATCTATTTTCTACAATCAAAGATAATGTTTATAACTTACTACCTGAAGTAGACTTTGTGAAAAAAACGAGTGGATTCACTGTGGAAGACAACACTTTAATAAAGCCTGAAAATAATTAAATTTTGTAAAGCTCTACACACGTTCATGCAGGATAAGGGTTTCAAAATTAGAGAAGCTTTATTTCTTGATATAGAACAAGAATATTAGTGCTACCCCTTTAACTGTTGTGTATTTGCGTTACACTCAAGGTATAACTGTTAAGTGAATGGAGTAGCACAATGGAAACGATTAAACGTATTATCGCGGTTATTGACCCAACTAAAGACGATCAAAATGCCCTCGCGCGTTCAATAGATTTAGCCAAAAAATCAGGGGCTAGCATTACCGCCTTTATGACGGTGTACGATTTCTCTTACGAAATGACTACTATGCTCTCTGGTGATGAACGTGAAGCAATGCGTAAAGCGGTGTTAAAAGATCGCGAACTATGGTTAAAAGATCTTGTCTCTCCTTATCAAAACATTAATATTAATACCCAAGTCATTTGGCATAACCGCCCTTACGAAGCCATTATTAATACCGTTATTAATGATAAATATGACCTAGTGATCAAAGGTACTCATCAGCATGGTGCGCTTAAAGCGGTTATTTTCACGCCAACAGACTGGCACTTAGTCAGAAAATGCCCAACCCCTGTATTATTTGTAAAAGATATGGCGTGGCCAGCACATGGGAATATTTTAGCGGCTGTTAATGCAGTCAGTGAAAACGATCAGCACCTGTCACTTAATAAACGCATAATTAAAGATGCACAATTTTTATGTGAACTGGCTAATGCTAAACTTAACTTAGTCAATGCATACCCTGCTACACCGGTTAATATAGCCATAGAGATCCCTGAGTTTAACCCAGGGTTATATAACGAATCAGTTAAAAAACATCATATTGAATCAACCAATGAACTCGCTAATGAGTTTAACCTAACCTCTGATCAATGCTTTATTGAAGAGGGATTGCCAGAAGATGTGATACCGGATGTTGCAAAACGCTTAAACAGCGAATTAGTGGTTATTGGCACTGTGGGACGGACTGGCTTAAGCGCTGCCTTAGTAGGCAACACTGCTGAGCATGTTATTGACAGCCTTGATTGTGATGTACTTGCACTTAAACCTGATGGGTACGTAAGCCCGCTTGCAGAAAGTTAGCGTTTGCAGTAGCTCCCATATTACATATGGCATATAATACGCCCCTTTATTTTTAGCAATTAATTTTGTCGTACTATTTACAAGGGGGCGTAGTGTCTCATTCTGCTCAAGCCAAAGCTCAATACAACTTAAATAAGCTTCAAAAGCGTTTACGCCGCCTCACAGGTCAAGCTGTCATGGACTTTAACATGATTGAAGAAGGTGACCGTATTATGGTGTGCTTATCGGGTGGCAAAGACAGTTACACTATGCTCGACATGTTGCAACATTTACAACGTGTTGCACCTATCAAGTTTGATTTATTTGCAGTAAATCTCGACCAAAAACAACCTGGTTTTCCTGAGCATGTGCTTCCTGAGTATCTTGATAATTTAAATATTGAATACAAAATTGTAGAAGAAGATACCTACAGTATTGTTACTGATATTATTCCTGAGGGTAAAACAACCTGCTCGCTTTGCTCTCGCTTGCGCCGTGGTATTTTATATCGCACGGCTAAAGAGTTAGGTGCGACTAAAATTGCACTGGGTCATCACCGCGATGATATGATAGAAACCTTGTTTTTAAATATGTTTTATGGCGGAAAACTAAAAAGTATGCCGGCTAAACTAATGAGCGATAACGGTGAGCATATGGTTATTCGCCCACTGGCATATTGTAAAGAAGCCGATATAAGCAAATATGCGTTCAGCCAAGGCTACCCTATTATTCCGTGTAATTTATGTGGCTCACAAGAAAACTTACAGCGTAAACACACTAAAAATATGCTGGAGCAATGGAATAAAGAGCACCCGGGCCGTATAGAGAGTATTTTCACCGCCATGCAAAACGTTGTGCCTTCACACTTAGCTGATAATCAATTATTTGATTTTACCAACTTGCAAACGGGTGACGTTATTGATGGGGGCGATATCGCGCTCGATAAACCAGATATTCCAAAAGTGCCAGTTAATCATGAACAAGATGAAACAAACCAAGCCGACGTGGTTACCATTAATTTAAGTTAATTTTTAAGGGTTTGCAGTAATGCAAACCCTTCACTTTGTTCTATGCTGCTACTGACCAGCAGCTAATCCTTGTAAAAACTCTAAACTCTGCATTTCTTGTTTGTTTGCCTGATAAGGCAACTGTTGTAAGCTGTCGTAAGCAAAATCATCAATAGTAAACTCGCTAATTTCACTTTCACCAAAACTGTTAAGCTCACCTGGGCTTGGCGACATACGCTCAACAACAAAATCGCTTAACCGTAAGTCATTCGTTTGCTTGGGCAAAACAGACCAATGCGCTTTAAAGTCAATTTGCTGACTGCCCTCATTTAAACGTGCTTTAGCAACTAAATGTGCTAATGGCGAAGTTCCACTGTATAAGTTAGCTCTTAAACGGTATAAGCCACTTTTTATAACTGTTAAATTGGCCGGTACTATCATGTTTTCATTACGTGGATAGGCGTTTTCAAAACCAGTTAAGGTTGCACTAGGCGGCATATAATGTATTTGTGCCACCACCGGGACTATTTTACCCGCGATATCGGCTTCAACTAATAATTGTAAATTACGTGGATAGTCTTCTTCACTTTTAAATGTCATTGCCAGCTCATTTTGACGAGCCACACCACTTTGCGTTTTTAGCGACTTTTTGGTGTCTGTATTACTGAGTGTTACTACCGCCTTACCTAAATTTGGGGCGCTTACGGTTAGCTCTATAGCTTGTGGATACACATACCGATATTGAGACAAGCTCACTGTTAACTCCCCTCCTTGCTCACCCACTGGGCTGCTAACAGGAAAGAACTGATTTGGCTTAAGTCTGTCCTCATCATATACCGTTAATGGTTGTGAATAAGGCGGAAACGCCAAACTTTGTTGATACTGTTGTGCCACCGCCGATGCCGCTTTGGCTAAGTCTTCATCAAATGCTGACTGAGTTACTGAGCTGGTTTTTGTTGTTGCCTTTGTCACAGGTTGGCTTAGCGTGCGCTGCTGAGCTGGAGGTGTCGATATCGGCTTTTTATCATTGAGAGGGGCTTGTTTTAGGGGGTAACTTGCATGACCCTCATCAATTAAAAACCACATAAGTAGGCCCATGCTGATAACAAAGCCAATCACGTAGGACTTTTTCATCGGTTAGTTATCCTATATAAAACGTGTAGTACGTATACTACACGATGTTTTAAGTATGCTTATATCACGGGATCACATTATATATAAGTGCCGATGCACTCAAATTATCTGAGTCTTTTACATAACGATATTGTTTCTTCCAAAACCAACTACCTGTGGTTTCATCTACGGTTTCAAACCCTAGCGTGTCGTCAGCTACCGTAATGTTATTCATCGCAATCGTTACATTTCCTTGGCGCTGCGCTTGTTGAATCTCATTATGACTGTAACTGTTAGTCATCATTAATGGATAATGATATGGCATAAAACTATTAACAGCATCACTTTGCGATTTTAAACGCCCATTAGTGTCAATATTGGTGCTACAGCTACCAAATGAGTTTACCGAGCTTGCACCACATGATGAGTGAGTAGCCACCACCGAGTCGTCATTACCGCGTAAAAATCCAGCCGTTAAACCTAAGTAAGCATTACCATCGGCTACAAAACGTAAACGAGGTGTGCGTGCATCAGGTAATGGCGCAATTCTGCGTGCATTATTTACTTTTAAATCGTGCAATACGCCTACCGCCTCATTAACTTCACTGCCTAACCACCACGTTAGCGCGGCATCTACAGCAAAATTCCACGATGCGCCTGTTAATGTACTCACCGCTAAGTCGGCCAATTCACTGCCGCCACCAGCACCGGCTAAATCAAAGGTGGCAATAATATTAAGCGGCTGTAATCCGGCATTTGCAAGCCAGTTTTCTTGGTTATCTATAATATATCGGGCAACTAAGTCACCGGTTGAATGAGTCACAAATACACAGCCTGGCTCGCATAGATTTGAGCGAGAAATTTGCTGTAGTTTAGGCCATATCCAATCGGTGGTGATTTTTCCTTCTATTCGTTCATATGCAGGCCAATCGATGCGCTCGTCTGCGCGGTTCACCCAATAAGACTGCCAATAGCTTTGTCCATCGTTTACCACATCACTGGCTGCTCTATTGGTAAGTTGTGATACCTGCAAACCATGAATTAAAATTACCTTATACTCTTTACTGAGCGCAGAAAAACTCATTAGCAGGCTTAATGCTGCTGCAAATAAAGAGACGCGTTTAAATATGTGTGTGTTGTTCATATTAATCCTTAACTGATTCAATATTTTTATTATGCTTAGCTTGTTACACGCTGTTGTCGGTGCATGGTAAAAGCAACGCATTGACCAGTATTGGGAACAAAGTTAAAAAATGCAACATTTTGTTATCATTTTCACTGTTAAGGCTAAATATCTGCGTTAAAATACGACAAAAGCGCTAAACTATTGTGCTATTTGGAACAGTTTATGGGCTTTATAAACCGCCATTGAAAACACCGTGAGCTTTTTTGTTAACTATCGCACTGCACTACTTTTTATCAGCGTAATAGCGTAAGTTAGTTACATACGAACAACCGAGGAATCATAATGATAAAAAAAATAATATGTGGTGGCTTTTTATTAACCGCCATTTCCGCCCCTAGTTTTGCCGCGAGTGTTAACACCCAACTTGAACAAGCAACACAAAGTGTGAGTGAAAAAGTCATTACATGGCGTCGTCACTTACATCAATATCCAGAGCTGAGTAATCGCGAATTTGAAACCGCCAAGTACATTACTCAACATTTAAAATCACTAGGTCTTGAAGTGCAAACTGGTGTTGCGCATACCGGTGTTGTGGCTAAATTAAGTGGCGGTAAAAAAGGCCCTCTAATCGCATTGCGTGCTGATATGGATGCTTTACCGGTTACCGAACAAGTTGATTTACCCTTTGCCTCTAAACAAACATCAACCTATCGTGGCAATGAAGTAGGCGTTATGCATGCCTGCGGGCACGACACTCATGTTGCTATTTTAATGGCCGTGGCAGAGTCACTGGTAAAAATAAAAGATCAGTTAGCGGGCGAAGTACTGTTTGTATTTCAACCGGCTGAAGAAGGTGCCCCCGAGGGCGAAGAAGGTGGCGCTGAGCTGATGTTAAAAGAAGGCTTATTTAAGCAAAAGCCTGAGGCCGTGTTTGGTTTACATGTCACGAGCTCACTCAATACAGGGCAAATTGGCTTTCGTGAAGGGCCACTAATGGCCAGTGAAGATTCTTTCACAATTAACGTAACGGGGCGTCAAACACATGGTTCACGTCCATGGAATGGCGTAGACCCAATTGTTGCTTCATCACAAATTATTATGGCAACTCAAACAATCGCCTCTCGCCAAGTTGATGTAACTAAAGCACCTTCAGTCATTTCGTTTGGCGCAATTAATGGCGGCATACGCTCAAATATAATCCCTGATAATGTAGAGCTGATTGGTACCATTAGAACCTTTGATCAAACTATGCGCGCCGATATTAAAAAACGTTTAGCTAAAACCGCTGAGCTGGTTGCCGAATCCGCTGGTGCTAAAGCCGATGTGCATATAGATCACGGCTACCCTGTCACAGTAAACAATGTAGCACTCACCCAAAAAATGACCCCAACGCTTGCCCGTATTGCTGGTGCTGACAATATTATTACCACCGATTTAATTACCGGCGCAGAAGACTTTAGTTACTATGCGCTTGAAACCCCTGGGCTGTTTTACTTTTTAGGCGTCACTCCAAAAGATCAAAACGCTAAAACGGCAGCAAGTAATCATTCACCTCAGTTTTATGTTGACGAAAGCGCCTTACAACTCGGCGTAGAGTCATTATCTCAACTGGTTGTTGACTACTTACAATAACAACTCAACGTAACAAGCACAGGGGTAATAACCTTGTGCTTGTTTTATTAGAGAGTGTTATTCAGCTAATATAAATCCCCTTTCGCTTACCTTTAATTATATAAATTCTCAATCAGGTAAGGACACCTTAATGACAGCAGAATATTTTAATTTTTTAAGCCTAATTGGTGTGGCTTTTTTTGCAATTTCAGGTGCGTTATTAGGCCATGATAAAGATATTGGCGGATTTGGAGTGGTGGTTGTTGGCTCAGTCACTGCGCTTGGCGGTGGCACGCTCAGAGACATACTTCTTAACCAACCCGTTTTTTGGATAGCCAACCCCGATTTTTTATATGTCACCTATGGCGCTATTTTTGTCACTGTTATGTTTATTCGCCACTTACCCGATGTGTCTAACTATTACATGTTGTTGGTTGATGCAATTGGTATGGCTATCTTTAATGTGGTCGGTATCGAAAAAGCATTAATTGAAGGCACCACCATGATGGTTGCACTTACAATGGGCATGACTACGGGGATATTTGGTGGCTTAATACGCGACGTGATCTGTCGAGAAGTGCCGTTGGTGATGCGAGAAGAGCTCTACTCCACCGCCTGTTTTGCAGGAGGCTTGACCTATGCCGCGCTATTTTTATTAGAAACCCCTTATTTATGGTGCATTCTTGGTTCGCTGTTGGTCAGTGTTTTTTTAAGATTGGGCGCGCTCCATTTTGGCTGGCAGCCCAATCTATTTAGAAAAAGAACACCAAAAATAAACGATTAGTATAAGCATTGCGTTACACTAATCGCTCATAGAGTCCTGATGCCCGTGACACACTTTTACCCATCGCCAGTTGCAGCACTTTTTTATCTGCTACCAGCTCAAAGGTCTGCTTTGCGCGGGTAATACCGGTATACACTAATTGCCGATTAATACCGACGCTCGCTTGCTTAAGTGGTGGCAATACCATAGCAGTGTAACTAAACTCTGAGCCTTGCGATTTATGAATGGTCATAACATACACCTTATCGTGCGCTGGGAGTCGTGCAGGTGAAAATGCACGTTCATTACCCTGCTCATCAATAAACAGTGCTTTGAGTTGGCCACTGTCATCAGGCATTAAAATACCTATATCGCCGTTAAAAAGTTTAAGTTGATAATCGTTTTGGCTAATCATAATAGGCATACCCGTGTAATGCCGCTGATTAGGGTTAACGCTAATTAACCCTTGCTGTTGCAATACCCGCTCAATACGTTGATTTAAACTATTAACGCCGTAATCGCCTTCACGCACCGCGGCAAGTAATTGATAGCGGGCAAAAGCCTCATGCACTTTGGCAACACTAGCCCCTTGAGCAATCAGTGTTAAATAATCACCGTAATGACTTGCTGCGCTGTTTATAAGCTTTTCAATCGGTGTAGAGACAAAATCGTAGTCTAAAATAACATCGCTAAAATGCCCTTGCGTACTGTGTTGTTCAACATAATTTAAAATACCCCGATCATTGGTATTAACAGCCAAAGCCAATTGGCCTATGCCACTTTGGGCATCAAAGCGATAACTATGTTGTAAAAAGGCAATGCAATCAGCCAGTTTAAACTCACTCTGATTTTGCGCGCCAAGTTTAGCTGCGCCATTAAAACACACCTTATTTAATTGCTCACAGCGTGCTTTTGAATACTGCGGTGTTTGCCCAAGTACTAAACCTTGGCATAAATCACTCATTACACTGCCAGTATCAACCGAGGCGAGTTGGTCTTTATCGCCGAGTAAAATCAATCGGGCATGCGCTGGCAAGGCCTCAATTAATTTAGCCATGAGCGATAAATCGACCATACTGGCCTCATCAATAATCAATACATCAACATGCAACGGATTGCTTTTATCGTGCCTGAATTTATTGGTAAATGGCTTAACTCCTAACAAACGATGAATAGTTTGCGCACTTTGCGGGATCAACGCATTAATATCAGCCGGTATTTCTGTGAGCTTATTTTTAGCCCCTAAAATTGACTCGGTTAGTCGCGCCGCTGCTTTACCGGTCGGTGCCACTAATTTTATGCTCAATGGCGCCGCTTGATATAACGATTGTAAAATCGCTAACAGCTTTGTCACCGTGGTGGTTTTACCTGTGCCAGGCCCGCCTGTGATCACACTAAAGCCCTTTGTTGCAGCAATGGCACAAGCGACCTTTTGCCAATCAATATCAAGCGTTGGATTATCAGGAAAGTAGCGAGTTAATAACTGAGCAAGTACTGCATCATCAATATTGAGTTGTCGCTCACTCATTGCCAGTAATCGCTGCGCTAAAGTTTGCTCATACCCTGCTAAACGCGAAAAATACAACCGCTGATTAAACAATTGCAGCGGCTTGTGATCCCCCACACTATGATGCGCGTGTAAGTAACTTATTGCTGCCTCAGTCGTAAAATCGTCACTAAATGGGGTGAGAGTGTCAGGTACGGTGCCTTCTAATTTAGTAAAGTCGCTTTGGCGTAAATTAAACGGATTAGCCCAATCAATCTCTGTTAGAGTTAAACAACTATGCTGGCTTTGCTGTGATAAACACAGCATTAAAATAATATAAAATAATTCGTCATAATCATGCTCAGTATTGTTACCACTGAGTAATTCGGCCAGCTTTACATCCACAACACGTACGCGATGCTGCTCAGTTAAATAGCTAAGCAGCGGCACAACTTTAGGTGTTTGAGTAACAGAGTCCGCTAGTTGTTCATTGAGTAGCGCCGACTCATCAACAAGCGCGTCGTCAAAGTCATCAAACAAACCGGGTTGTTGGTTTAAATCACTCATAGCATCGCTCCTTGGCTAAACAAACCATCTAAAATAATAACTTGCTCTGTACTTAACTGTTTAAAGTACACCCCTTCACCCGCTGGCATACCGCGTAAAAAGGTATAATACACGCCGCCTAAATGCGTCTCTATGGCATAGTCAGGAATACGTTGTTTAAGTAATCGATGCAGCGCTACGGTATAAATTAAATACTGTAAATGATATTGGTGGCTGGTCATGGCTTGCTCAAGCTGCTCTGGCTCATAATCTGCGGGGGTACTGCCCAAATAATTCGATTTATAATCTAAAATATAATACTTGCCTTGGTAGCAAAAAATTAAATCTATAAAGCCTTTTAGTAAGCCTTTTACATGGGCAAATTCAAGTTTGCTTTGGCTAAAACCAAAGTGTTTAATCAGCATTTCGTTGAGTTTAGGCGCACTTAGGCTAGCAAGCGGTAAGTTAAACTCCATTTCAACAAGACAATCACTCGGTGATAATTGACTCAAGCTTAAATTATTTTCACTATTTAACGGGCAATTAAGCGCATCGAGTATCCATTGCTCGGTAATTTGCTGCCATTGCTCATCAATATGGTATTTTTCAAAGGCACATTTAATTACTGCCGATAAGTTTTGCTCTGGATTTGAGGGGTGAACAATCGGGCTGATAAAATCAAGTTGCTCGAATATTTCGTGTAAGCAACTTCCTGGTTTTGCACCTTTTGGAAAACTATACGGTGAGAGAAGTTCATCTTGTTGCACTGCAAATTCATCTCTTTGATGATCTTCATCGCTGCGCCCAGGTGCCAGTTGGTCAGTATGCTTTTTAAAGCTCAAGGCACTAAAACTGGTTGCCCGCCAATCGCGTTCAATCTGCGTGGTTACAGTATTAATACTCAGCGCCTGCTTTTCAACGTGTTCATTATTAAAGCGAAGTATGCCCTGCTCGAGTAATTCACCCGAGGTAAATTGCAGATATTCCATCGAATCATTGGCATCACAAAACTCACTTAAATGAGTGCGCCATGTTTGGCTACTGGTTAACGCTAACCCTGAGAACAACACATGCCCAAGCGCACTACTTTGAATCGCTAAGCGGCTACTTTGCCCTTGCCCGATGTTATATACACCCAAGGCACAAAAATGCACTGCACGGGTCAATGCGACATACAATAGGCGTAAATCTTCGGCTAGACGCTCTTGTTCTGCTTGTTGCAAGGCGTCTTCGTCTTTACTTAAATCAAAAATTAACTTGCCGTTATGGTGATAAAGCGCGTCTTTAGTTTCACGATAGCCACTAGCAAAGGGCATAAATACCAATGGATATTCAAGCCCCTTTGAGGCATGCATAGTGACAATTTTAACCAAGTTTGCGTCGCTCTCTAAACGTACTTGCACAGTTTCGCCATCTTGTTGGCTCACCTTTTGCGCAAACCAACGCAATAAACGAAGTGTCCCTTCAAGCTCTATTTGTTTTTGCTGCAGTATTTCGCCAAGGTGTCTAAAGTCGGTAAGCCAACGTTCTACGTTATAGCCCAAGCCTTGCCATTTGGCACTGAGTTGATTATGACTCAGTAAGCGTTCAAGCATGGCCATAGCCCCTTGCTTGTGCCAAATATGACTAAGTTGAGCAAAAAAGTTTAAGTGTTCTTGCCATGCATTTTCATCATCGGCCAAAGCAAAAATATCGTTATAACTTAAACAGAATAATGGCCCTGCGAGTACACCTCGTAGAAGCGACTCGTCGTACTGGCCGTGCAATGCGGTTAAAAAGTTGAGTAAATGGTGACTTAGCTCTTGGCTAAATACACTATCACGAGACAAATACACGCTGGCAATATTGGCTTTGCTCAAGGCCTGCTTCATTATTTGCGCTTCAACGCGGTCGCGCACCAAAATACAAATATCAGCAGCGCTTACCGGCGTACTGCCAATACAGGCTATTCCTTGGTTTGCCTGCTCAAGTAAAGTAACAATTTTATTGGCAAAATGGGTGGCTAAATGAGCTTGCCCTAAGCCTTTACTGGTCGGTTTGCCTTTTTCATCGCCGGCTTCATCTACAAACACATTAAACTCAAAGGCGGTGGCCGGCTTGCCAGCAATTAAAAATGTATCTTCGGCTTTTTTACCCTTGGCTTTCACTTTATTAAAAGGAATGGCATCGTTATAAATAAAGCTGTTGTCGTATTTACCAAACAAGCTATTTACGCTGTTGACGATATCACTGCTGGAGCGAAAATTAGTGCCCAATGTAAATTGTTGCGACTGCTCTACGGCCTCTTTGGCACCAATGTAGGTAAATATATCTGCGCCCCTAAAGCCATAAATAGCTTGTTTGGGATCGCCTATCATGGCTAAAGTGGTATTGCTTTGAGCATAAATTTTACTAAAAATACCGTACTGAATAGGGTCGGTGTCTTGAAACTCATCAATCATTGCCACCGGAAATAACTGCGCAATTTTTTGCGACAATACGTCACCCTGCTCACTATTAAGGGCTGTATGTAAATTAGTGAGTAGGTCATCAGGGGTGATCACGCTTTGTTCTTGTTTGCGTTTAACTATGGCCGCTTTTACCCAGCTCGCCGCATATTGCACTATCGCAATTTTTAGCCCTTGTTTAATGGTATTGTTAAGTGCGGCTAAGGCATCGAATTGGCTAATAAGTGGATGAGTCAGTAATGTGCCATTTTTTTTATAATTAGCGGTATTACTTAAATTCTCGCTGCTCCAAACCTCAAACGAATATTTGTTAGTACCAAATTCAAAAAAGTCATCATTGCCTAAGCAAAATGCTTCAAGCGCCGCTAAACTGCCTTTTCGCCCGGGTGTTTTTGAGCCACTTAAATCAGATGCTTTAACAGCACCAATAAACTCTTGCTCTAGGCACGTTTTTTTAAAAGCGGGTATAAGCTCTAAATATTCATCTCGCGCTTGCCACACATCCTCTAAATTTATTTGCGGCGTTATTTCGGCGTTAGCTTTATTTAAAATACTGCTTACTTGGCTAAATAATGATTCAGGTGCGGCAAACACCTCTAAAATCGCATCTGTTTTTTGCTTATTAAGCGGGTAGACAAACGCGCGCCAAAAATCTTTTATGGTCTCAAGCAGTATCTCGCGCTCATCTAAAATAAACTCTAAGTTAAACGCGACCCCCGACTCAAACGCGTGTTGTTTTAGCATCCGCTGACAAAAACCATGAATGGTAAAAATAGCCGCCTCATCCATTGATTTAGCTGCTGCATCGAGTAAGTCAAACGCACGATGTTTATCATCTACTGCGGCTATTATACCTTCTATTAATTCATCGTTTGGCTGTTGCCCCAATAAGGCATCGCGCGCGGCAATAATACGGCTGCGTACCCGGTCTTTAATTTCTTGTGTTGCAGCATCGGTAAAGGTAACCACCAAAATTTGCTCAACACTCAATGGCGTACTCAGCTCACCGGGTATTTGCATGCCTAATAAATAGCGTAAATACAAACCCGTGATCGTGTAGGTTTTACCTGTACCCGCACTGGCTTCTATCAAACTTTGGCCTGATAAAGGCATAGTGAGTGGGTTAAGCGCTTGCATAGTCACTCTCCTTGGCATGCTCAAATAACGGGGCGAGTAATTTTTCGCTCCACTTAATAAACTCCTCTTGGCAATCATTGAGCGATTGCACCGTTAAACGAATATAGGGATTCTCCCCTTCACCTCGGCCAATATACTGTGGGCTAAATTTACTGTTAGCTTTTGCCATGTCGCCACCGCTTTTCACGTATTCATAACCGCTCACCGGAAAAAACGCCACCGGCGCATTTCGCAGTGCTTTGTATAGTTCAAACCAATCTGCAAGCAGCAAGTCAGCATTGGCTTTACTCATAGGGGCAAAGCTAATTTGTTTATCTAAACCCAGTAATAAGGTTTCAACCTCTTGTTGCATGCTTTGAGCTGCCAGGTGATAAAGAAAGCCTTTTATTAAATCTTTGGCTTTAATACTGGCACTGCGGTAAAACACTTGTTTTTGCATATACACATGGTTAAGCCAGCCTTCAATGGTGGTATTTTCAAGCGCAAGTAACACTTCTATCGGTTCGCTTTTACCGGCTTTTATTTGCTCTTTTACTTGCCCTGCAAGCGCATCAACTCGGTGCTGCATACCCTCATAAATTAAGCTGCCTACATTGGCTTGGGGCAACTCACCGCGCTGCAGTATTTGCTCGGTACTGAGCGGCGTATTGTTAATGTTTGCTTCAAGTATTTCGTCAAGGTAAAAATAACGGCGCAGCGCATCTAAGCTAAACGGTTCTTCGTCTTTCGCTATATCGTTAAATTGCGGCAAGCGTAACCCTAAACTTTGTTGATAAAAGCTCTCTTGGGCATGGCATACACTACGAATAAACACATCAAGATCAAGTAGCTCTGGGGGCGTTACATTAAGCGCAGTGATTGCTTTTGGCTCAATAGCCTCGCTAGGCAGCCAAATTGGGTTATAGCTGTGATTATTTACTCCCGCCTGTTCAGTGCTAGCTGGCAAATAATACTGACTATTAAAAGGTTGTAAATGTTGTTGGCTAATAAGGCAATCTGGCAAGGATTTATCACTGGGTTCGCTAAGTTTAAAACTGCGGCCTATGTATTCTAAAAGCTCACTGACAAGCGTTGATGGCATGCGCGGCTGGTTGTCAAAACATGAGCGACCAATGTAGCTCATATATAAATTATCTCGAGCACTTAAGAGCGCTTCTAAAAAGAGGTAACGGTCATCGAGTTTACGTGAACGGTCACCTTTTTGCTTTTTAGAATACGGCACTAAATCAAATCCGATTGGCTGCACCGTGCGCGGGTAATCGGCATCGTTTAAGCCTAGCATACACACCACTTTAAAAGGGACGGCGCGCATAGGCATGAGAGTACAAAAGTTCACTTGTCCTACTAAAAAGCGCTGACCTACACCTTTTTCTTGTATACCTTGTTTTATTAGATAGCTCACTATGCGCTGCGAAACGGCTTTACTGTAGTCACCGTTGTCGTGGTGCTTCGCAATGTCTTCGAGCACCTTTTGCAGCAGTAATAAATCCCAGCTATCATCGCTTTCGCTCTCATACACGGCATTGAGTAATTCACTTAATATATGGGCTTTATTAGAAAGCGTATCATCAGGGGTGAGTTTCGCTTTAAAGTCTTGAAGCACATCAATAAAATGCACCAGCTTATTGAGAGTATCAAGCGCCATACCTTCTACTTCATCGGCGCTGTAAATACCATTAAATGGGCACTGTTCGTCGCGCATGGCAATCCCCAGTAATAAACGGTTCAAGCCATGTTGCCAGGTATTTAAATCAATGGCGGGTAAATCAAAGCTTTGTTTATGCTCAGCGTTTATACCCCACTTTACCCCTACTCGCTCAAGCCAATAATGTATTTGCTCGTATTCATGGGCCTCTAGGCCAAATTTTTCGGCAATTTGCGTAACCTGTAATAAATCAAGAATATCCGACACGCCAAAGCGCGAAAACGGTAAATTAGCTAAACTGGCAAACGAGCTCAGTACTGGTTTTTCTTGCTCTATGGCTAAATCGGCAAGGGCGTATGGTATAAATCGGCTGCCCTGCGCACCACCAAAAACGGCCTCAATGTAAGGGCTATAAGTACCTACATCAGGCATCATCACAATGATATCTTTGGGGGTAAGCGTTGGGTTTTGATTAAACAAATTGAGTAAGTAGTCGTGCAGGCGCTCGACTTCCCTTAATGGTGTGTGGCAGTCACTTAACGTAATGCTGGTATCGTGTGCACTTATGGGCAGTTTACCCTCATCGTTTATAAACCATTCTTTGTTATCGGTAAGCGATTCACCTTTAAAGGCAAGTTGGTATATTTCGCTTTGCACTTGCCCAAGTAAGGTATCGTCAAACGCATCAATAAAACCATCAATCCAACGGGCATCAAGCTGCACCAGTTGCTCAAAATAATCGCGGCCGAGTTTACCCCACGACGACAACAACGGATTACCAATAAAATAGTATTCTTCATCAGGATTCGTTTGCTTTTTTTGCTGCGCTTCCACCAGCGGCATTTTGGCGTATTTAGCGTTTATTTTAGCCGCTGTTTTTTCATCGATTATATCGCCCCAATAATGCTCGCTGGGGTTAAAAAAGAATAAAAACACCTCAGTTTTTTTACTCAAGGCTTCAAACACGTCAAGCTGTGAGCTGGCAATAGCAGATATACCAAATAGGCTAATACGCTTTGGCAATAAGCTGCTATCCATACTCTCAAGGGCGCTGAGTAATTGTCCTTGCATGTTGGCGCGGTGAAATTGGCTTTGCCCTAGCTGTTTGCTTAATTTGACAAGGCGGCGCCACAAATCGGGTTGCCAAGGAGCAATCGTTATATCAACATCATCAAGCTCATCGGTGCCGGTATCCCATTTGGCTATCCAATGGGGGCGATACATTAAATATTGGTCGTACACATCGGCTATTTTTTCACATAGGGCAAAGGTTTTTTGGCCGTCAATATCCCCCTCTAAATAGGTTTTTAGGGGTAAATACAGTGGCTCGTCAATACAAGTAGGTAAAATTGCAAACAGTTTCCAAGCAAGGTTCGGTTTATTAAACGCCGACTCTTTAGGCACGTTTGGCAATAGTTGCTGGTACAACTGCCAAATAAAGCTCGACGGCAGCGGAAAGTCTACCTGCGCAGCCACGCCTAAATTTTCACTTAAACCAATTTTTAGCCACTGCGACATACCCGGCGATTGCACTAACACCACTTCTTTATCAAATGGGCTTTGCAATGGGTTTATTTTTAATAGCTGATGAAACTGCGCTTGCAGGGCTTCCATACGGTTTGATTGAATAATATTGAGCATACGATACCAGCCTTAATTGAGATAAAGCCAGTGTAAGATATTTTCAATTTAAGCGGTAGCGCTAAGGAGACATTGGCGTTAATAAATCAGCAAGTTAGCCCGCCGATAGATGAACTTTTAAACGCACAGCTTTAACCGCAGTGCGTTTATTATTTAAATGGTGATGCTATTTATAAGGACTAATACTTGAAAGACTAAAGTCACTTTGCATAATAACTTGCCCATCAATGCCTTTAAGCTTTAATGAAATAGCAGGGTCGACTTGTTGCCAGTCTATACTTAAATCACCATAGTTAACATTATGTGTGTAATCACCGACACGATGCTGGTTAGGGCTAACGTCTTTCCACTTTTCTGTCAGGCCTGAGCTGGTCATTTCAATAAGCGGGTAATCAAGATTGTGTTGATACCTTGAAATCTCGCCCCAATGGGTATCGCCGCTGATGATCACCACGCCATTTACTTGGTGTTTTTTAATTAGCTCAAATAAACGGTTTCGATCCTCAGGAAAATTTGCCCACGACTCCCAACCGGTAAAATCAGGCAGTAACTGCAAGCTTGACGCTATTAGCTTTATTGCCGCTGGCTTTTTAAGCTCGGCTTCAAGCCATTGCCACTGTGCCTCTCCTAGCATTGATGCGCCTTTAACTTCAGTTGGACTGTACGGGCCTTGGTTATTTGCTTTACGCTTTGTAAAATACTCAAGTTCGCTCACTGAATTAAGCTTATCGCGATTAAAACGTAAGTCAGGCATGATCACCTGCACGGTTTGCTCGCCTTTGCCATACATGTACGAGGTATAAATACCATCAGGGCGGGTACGGCGTTTTGAATTAGCAGGTTCTTGCCAAAAGTCGAGCATAATTTGCCGCGATGCTTCTTTATGCGGATACTCTTTACCCGCATCGTTTTGACCATAATCGTGATCATCCCACATGGCTATTATTGGTGTTTTTGCGCGTAGTGCTTTAAAGCCAGGCTTTGCCCCAAGGCGTTGGTATTTATTTTTAAGTACAGCCATGTCGTTAGTATCGCCATAAATGTTATCGCCTAAAAAAATAAATAAATCACTCTGCTCTTTATTTATCGCATTAAATATAGGAATGTCTTTATCTTGATGCCCGCAAGAACCAAATAATATTTTAGACGGCGCAGCCATTGCTCCACTGCTAATCACAATAGTCAGTGACAGTGCAGAATAGGTAAGGGTTTTTAGTAACTGTTTCATTTTAAAATCTCGTTAATAGCCGGTGCCATATTAGGGTTAATTATGTGTGGATTTTGCCCAAGTGCTTTTAAAACGGTGGCGGCAACTTGCGCTTGTTTAAGCTCGTTTTTAGTTTTCATTAAACCGTTATTTTTAATTGCAGGGCCAATAGCTGCCAGCCAAATATGCTCAGAGCCAATAATTCCCTCAGGAAATGCCTTTTTACCCTGCTCCGACTTTGCTAATGCCCGTTTAGAGCTGTGATGTTGCCAATCGTTTGCGTAGCTGCCACGCCCATGATCGGTGGTAACAATTAACGTAGTATTATTTTTATAACCTGGGGTACTTTGAATGGTTTGCCACAAATCATTTAAAAATGCATCGCTTTGTTTGGCCGACTTTAAATAGGCATCGTAATGCCCATCGTGAGCAAAGTCGTCAGTCTCTCCTAAACTAATCACCAGTAGTCTTGGTTTTTTCGCCAGCATATACGCTTTGGCAAAACGATAGGTAAAACTATCAAGCCGTACATTGTGCCATGGGCTGGGTATTTCTGTTTGTAATGCGTTTAACAGGGGCGCATCGGCAAATAAATCATCGGCAATAGGCATAAATCCTGCGTTTACATACACATGACTACGCTTAGTATTTACAATGTAAGGAAACACATCCCAACTACCAAATAATGCGGTGCTGTTTTTAAATTCAGGTTGGGCGTTTAAACGCTCTAAAATAGTTTTATTTGGGTTGAATACCTTGTCGTTACTGTTGATACTTTCATCCATTTCACCAGTAAGAATTTCGTTATACCCAGGGTATGAAAAATACCACGGATTACTCACCGACATAGTTGAGCCTTTAGCCCTATTGCCAATAATAACGCCTTGTTTTGCGATAGTTTGAGTTAAAAATGGCATTAACAACTGTTGGCGCTGTTGCACACTTTCATCCCAAAATTCATTGCTTAACTGTGCTGGTTGCTTAACAAACTCTTTATTATTGAGCAGGTTTTTATCGGCACCATTAAATACTTCCTGCCAGCGCACGCCGTCAAGGGTGACTAACACTACATTTTGCGGTGCAGCCAATGCCACATTATTAAACAATAAAATTAAACTTAACCCGATAATTTTTATCATGCTTTTCATGGTGTTCTCATCAACTTTATATAGTAAAAAGCCCATCGATGATGGGCTTATATAAGATTACTTTAGGTTTAAAAAGTAGCCGTTAACGTCACGGCTGCTGTGCGTGGGGCGCCAATAAAGTAAGTACTCCCATTGCCCGTACCACCTGCCAAGTAACTTTTATCTGTAATGTTATAAACCACAAAGGCAATATCAACGGCTTTAAACGGGCCTACGTTAACTTCGGCTGAATAACCTGCGTTTAAATCAAGCACGGTATAGCCATCAACGTCGCCGCGCTCACCGGTGTATTTAGCCGATAAACCAAAGCGGAAATCGCCACTGTAGTAATCGGTTGATAGCACAAATAAATCATCCACTGAGTCAATTACTTTGCCTCCTGCCTCAAAGCCTGGCGCATCGCCTTTGTATTCAGAGCTATTATTGGTGTATGAGCTATATACATTCCACTCATTATTAAGCATATAACTTGCTGACAGCTCTAGACCTTTGGACTCAATACCGCCCACATTGAGGTATGAGCCGTTTGTGCCTATGGTGTAGTCTATACCGCCGGTATCGCTGCCAGGTGCTATAAAGGTGATGCGGTTATCAAACTCAATTGAATAGGCCGTTGCTGTTAATTTAAGTGCACTATTTTGATAGCGTACACCCAGGTCAATATTTTCAGCGGTTTCTGGCTTAATAGCTGATAAGTCAGAGCTATCGCGTTCAAGCACACCGTCTTTAATGGCGGCAAAGTTTTCGCTATAGCTGGTAAATAACTCAGTATTACTATTTAGCTGATACAAAATGCCGCCACTAAATAGTAGGTCTGAATCACTGTTTACTTTAGCTGTTGTGGCGTTTTTATAGTGGTCATACTTTTCTATATCCACTAAGTATTTTTTTACCCCTAGGTTTAAGGTAAGGTCACCTAGTGTCATTGAGTCTTGTGCATACCATTTAAGCGTATCAGTCTCAAAGGTGTTTTTGTATTGCGTCCAGTATGGGGTGTTATCAAAATGATGATAAATACGGGCATCGATTACTTTATGCCAATCACGCGACTCATCACGGTCACTTTGCTCATACCAAAAACCCGCTTCTATATCGTGCATGCCAAAGCTAGCCTGATAATTAGCAGTTACCCCTAAACGATCTTTATTGTAATGAGTATGACGATAAGACATAACAGGCGTTGCATCAGCGTCGTAACACGCAGGATTAAGCTCAGGGCCCGACTCCCACGGCCAATTTAAACTTGCGGTACAACCTGCGTTCGGTGCAAGTGGATTACCGTTGCTATCTGTAAAGCCATAAGAGCCTGCGTTTGTGCCCCCCTCGGTGGTTGGGTTGTCATTTTCATCTACAGGGGACGTTAAATAAGGTGGGATCCAATCGCCACGACCAGAATTTTTATGATAATACGGGCTAACGGTTAATAATGATGTTGGAGAAATCGCGTATTCAAATTTTAAATAGCCTAGGGTATTTTCACGCAAGGTGCCCCAACCTTCTGCAAACATTTGGTCAAAGTGCGGAACGCCTGTCCAGTTCCATGTTAACTGATCCCAATTAGGGGTTTGTTCAAATTGCTCTAGGCTCACACTATTGTAGTTGGTCTCGCTTACATCGTCGTACGATAAACGCCCTGTAATAGTTAACTCATCCAAGGTGGTAACAAATTTCGCTTCAGCGTGTTGGTTATCTTTTCCGCCATTGCTGCCTGAGCCAATCCAGCGGCTGGTATCGGTTTGTGAGTAACTCACGTACGCTTGGGTATTTTCGAAAATGGTGCCAGTTTCGTGCTTAACATAATAACGCGAAGCGTCGTGACTGCCTGAGGTATAAGCAAAAGTGGTGCTTTTATCTAAACTCGGTGCTTTACTTACAAAATTAAAGGTACCGCCTAATGCCTCTAATGAGGCCGATTTAATGTCTGAGGTACCTTGGCCAACTTCCACTGTCACCAAGTTTTCGCTATCGAGATAACGATTCGCTTTAGCCCCGCCACCATAATTAGAGCCACCATTAGGAATGCCGTCTATCGTCATACCTAATTGCTGTTGGTTAGAGTCAATACTAAAACCACGCATGGTGATAGTTGTTGACCAATCGTCGCCGCCAAATGCGTCGCCTTCGTTTATGCTAATGCCAGGTAAGTTATCTATTACTGATAACACGCTCGATACCGAGCTTTGTTGCTCAAGCATGGCAGGCTCAATAACGTTGTTTGCATAACTGGTTGGTTTTGCAGTAACGGTTACTTCTTCTATCACGTCATCGTTAGCATAAGCAGATGTTGATACCGCCATGGCCACAGCCATGCTCAAAATCGATTTATTTTTTAAAGCGCACATTGTTGTCCCGTTTGTTTCTAATTATAAAAGGTAATGATGAAAGCGGGCACAGTCTATTTTTTAAATATGACAACGAGGGGCAATTTTATTGACAGCAAGATTAAACAATTATGAGTAAATTATGGCAAATAAATGTATAAAAAAAGACACTCACAGTTGTCCATGAGTGTCCTATGGTTTTTACTAAATTAGCTGCTATTTCAATTCAGCTAGCATTTCATCACTGTAAGCTGTGACTTCTTCGCCGTTTTTAATTTTGCTAATGTAATCTGGGTTAGCAATTAGCGGACGACCAATAGCAATTAAATCAAATTTATTGTCGTTAATCGCTTCTTTGGCAGTTTCAAAACTATAACTACCTACCCCCACTAAGGTACTTGCATAACCAGCTCGTAAAAATTCAGAGGTTGATTTACCTTCTAGTGAATCAAAACGCATGCTGTCGTCAAAAATACCGCCATGTAAATAAGCTAACTTGCGGTTTTCAAGCTCTGGTAATAAGTAGTCAAATACTGCTTTATCGCGATTGTCTTCGCTCATATTAAAATAAGCACCTGGCGTTAAACGTATTGCGGTGCGTTCATTGCCTACTACATTAATAACTGCATCGGTTACTTCCAGTGCAAAGCGCGACATGTTTTCTGGTGTTTGGCCGTACTCGTCATCACGTTTATTTGCCGCATAATGTAAAAATTGGTCAATTAAATAGCCATTAGCACCATGAATTTCCACGCCGTCAAAACCCGCTTCCATCGCATTTTCTGCGGCTTTAGCGTAATCGGCCACTAAGCCTTTAATATCATCTTTAGTGGCAGCTTTTGGCGTAATATAAGTTAGCTCGCGCATACGCGGTACTGAACCTTCAACCTCTATTGCAGATGGCGCCAAAACATCACCACCAAAAAAGTGAGGGTGAGCAACACGGCCAACATGCCATAGTTGTGCAAACATTTTTCCGCCATTGGCATGTACTGCATCAGTGACTTTTTTCCAACCTTGAATTTGTTCGCTAGTGAAAAGCCCAGGTGTATTTGGATAACCTTGAGCATCAGCACGGATAATAATGCCTTCACTAATAATTAAGCCTACATCAGCACGGCGAGCGTAGTAATCAACCATGGCTTGTGTTGGCACTAAATTGTCATCTGCCATACAACGGGTCATTGGTGCCATAAGTACGCGGTTTTGCAGTTCTATGCTGTTATTTAATTTAAAAGGTGAAAGTAAGTCAATCGACATAATATTTATCCTTTATTGAATGTACATTCAAGATAAGGTCACTTGAATGAATATTCAAGTATAATTTTGAAACTTTGTTTAAGATTGCGTAAACTCCACCTAGGCCTAAGAAAAATAAATTTATTCATTACTACTCTCTCCACTAAAAGAGTCATTATGAGAACTGCAGAATTTGATACAGAGTTTGTACTGCGCCAAGCTATGGCCATGTTTATGCTTCATGGCTATGCAAAAACCAGTATGCAAAAACTGACTCAAGCCACCCATTTACATCCGGGCTCGTTATACGCGGCATTTGGAAGTAAAAAAGGCATTTTTTTAGCCGCTACTGAGCAATACCAAACCGATCGCAATACACAGTTTACGGCGCTGTTTGAGCACAGCAGTTGTATTTTAGATACGCTGAAACAATACCTTAATATCATTGTGCAAGAATGCGTTGACGGTGAAGCAACCAAAGTGTGCCTACTCACAAAAAGCATTAGCGAGGTAGAGGGTAACGATCCACAAATTTGCCACGTATTGCGTACTAATTTAACTGCATATGAGCATGCTTTTGCGCAGCAGTTACAAAAAGCAATTGATAATAAAGAAATTACCAATGGCCGAAGTGCCATAGAGCTGGCACGATTTTGTGTTATGGGTATATATGGATTACGCACCTACGCATTAACAAACCAAGACCCCGACGCACTAAACCAACTAGCCAATGAGCTACTAGCAGCCATCAGCTAAACTAAATTTTAAAGCGCAGCAGCTCGCTGCTCTTTGTATACTCCACAGTGAGAGAGAGCCAAAAATGACCACTGACAATTTATCAAAGCAAGACGACGTAATTTTAGGCCTTGGCGCAAAAAAACGACTCGCATACATGTACGAAACCGTGCAGCAATTTAAGCAAGTGTGGATTTTAAACGATGACGACGGCTGCGTAATGCTCACTAACGAGGACGACGATTGCGTGCCGGTATGGCCAACACGAGAATTCGCACAAGCCTGGGCAACCGGCGAATGGCAAGGATGTACACCTAAAGCAATTCCAACTGCAGATTGGTTTAGCCGCTGGACACCTGGCCTTGAAGAAGACGACTTACTGGTGGCCGTGTTCCCTACCGAAGAAGACGACGGCACAATTTTATTCCCTGATGAGTTTCAAGCCCAGTTGAGTAAATCAATTAGAAAGTACTAAATTTTAGGGCCTGTTGACCTTTCAGGATTAAAATTTGTTCAATCTAGGGGCCATTTAATCGCGGCGCGAGGTTTGTAACCTAGTGGGCTAAGTAAAAACCGAGCAAAGCTTCCGCGTCCTGCTCACGCCCCTTACCTACATCCATGTAGGCAACAAAGAGTAAATGACCCCTAGGCAGAAACCCTTCGGGCAGCGCCTGTTTGGCATTGATGCTGCGTTATCGCCTATTTATGGGGAATAACCACACCACATAGGCTCTGCCTTGCCTAAATACCAAACAGACTGCTGAAAATTCAACCTCGAAAGATAAACAGGCCCTTAAGCATTAAAAGAAAAGTTTATTTACCAAAAGGTTATAAAGCATTTATTATAGTGTTGTAACTTACTTTTATAAAAATCGACCTGGGTGGACGTCAATTCCACCCCTGTAAAAAATCGAATAAAGTAATCAATGTTCAGGTAAATTTAATAAAAAATATACGTTTATTTTCTGTGTTTAAATTGGGGTCTACATGCTGTCAATACAAAATATAAAAACAAAATTAATGAGTTAAATAACGAGTTAATGCAATTAAAAAAAACCAATGAAAAACTTGAGGCGCAATTGTTAGCAGCAAACAGCGAGCAATCACAACAAAACGACAATGAAATAGCAAACAATACAGCCTTTGTAAAACAGCGTGAATTAAACACCTTATCATTACAGTCATCTTATTTAATGAGTGACATCAGAGAAAGCTTAGCCTCAACTTCACATAAACTAATTAATGATATTACGTCATTTAAGTCATCCCAAGAATTACTTGATACAATTTTAGATATGTTAGCAACGACTTCATCGTCAACACATAATATCTCAAGAGATACAAAATCAGCCACTAAATCCGTTAAAGAATTGCAGTCAGTAACAACCGGAATTAATGATTTTGTAAACATAATTAAAGGGATTTCTGATCAAACAAATTTACTGCACTTAATGCGGCCATCGAGGCCGCTAGAGCCGGAGAACAAGGACGAGGCTTTGCTGTTGTGGCAGATGAAGTAAGAACGCTCGCTCAGCGCTCTTCTGATGCATCTAACGAGATCTCTAATTTAATAGCTAAGGTCAATGAGCAAATGCAAAGCGTTGTAACTAACATTACTAGCGTTAGCGAAGAAAGTAATGGCATTGCAAATAGCTCATCAGAAATTGATGCTACCGCTAAAAAGGTGGTTGAACTATCACAAAATATGTATAGCGTTATTGTTAATTCAAGTGCCGATGCATTTATTCAAACAGTAAAAATGGATCACATTGTATGGAAATACGATATTTATAAAGTCATTTTAGGCCAATCAAATAAGACTGCAGAAGACTTTTCTGATCATACCATGTGTCGTTTAGGTAAATGGTATTACCAAGGTGAAGGTGCATTAAAATATTCAAGCATTAACGACTTTAAAGCATTAGAGCAACCACATGAAGATGTCCATAAGAATGGCTTTGCTGCTTTAGAAGCATTCCAATTAGGCGATATCAATACTGCTGTAGAAAAAGTATCTCTTATGGAGCAAGCAAGTTTTAAAGTAGTGGACACACTTAGCGCTTTATCACACAAAATTATGGATTATAACTGTAAATAAAATAGTCAAAAAAACCTCACTTTGCATAGCGTTATGATTCAAAATCATTTGGCTATGCATACCAAACTTATATAAATTAATCACAAACTAATGACACCTCCACCTAAGCAATGCTGTTCAATAATCAAAAGTCGGATTTAATTCATTATGGGCGCTTATTAATTATTGATACCTATAAACAACTTCCCAATAACGTAAATAATAAGCTCAATAGTAGCACTTGCCATCTTAATGCAGGGCGTGTAGCCAAAGCCGCGCCTTATGTGGGCATGAATGTGGTATATACAAAGTATCGTTCTCGTAATGCAAAAATAAACACCATTGAAGACAGAATTAATGGCTGTTTTCAACGCTCAATGAACGGTCAGCCACTGCCTACTAATTCAGTGCATATGCAGGCTATTGTCAGCTACATGAACTTTTTATCACAAAATATAAAAACAAAAACGATCTGCAAGACAACACAGGTTTTGTCACTATTAATAAAGAGCTAGTACCAAACGCCGATAACGGAAAAACTCTTTACGTTCAGCACTGTGCAAGCTGTCACCAACTAGACGGTCAAGGCTTATATCCTAATAATACTTACATGTTCCCAGCCATTGCCGGCAGTCAGTCGTTTAATGATGGTGCAGGTATGGCACGCACTTACACCGCAGCGGCATTTATTAAAGGAAATATGCCATTGGGCCAAGAAGGCATGTTAACCGAGCAACAAGCTGTCGATATTGCTTATTACTTTTCACATTTAGAACGCCCTATTTTTGCCAATAAAGCGGATGACTGGCCAAAAGGTGGTGCACCAAAAGACGTGCGTCGATAAATAACTAGATAGGTAAATAAATTAAGCATCGCTGGCGTATTTAAGTCACTCAACGCCCCTCCTATTTACTGCTTTATATTTTACTCGCTCGTCAAAAAATGTACTATGGGGCATATAAATTAACAGCTCGTCGCAGTTAATTAAGACTTTATCGCAACCTAAGTGTAGTTACATTTAAGTCAACGTACTCTTACATGATTAATGACAAGGTAACGACAGGTTACAATAATAAGAGAATGTAAATATGAAAACTTTACTCGCCACGGCAATCAGCTCTGCGTTATTACTTTCGGGCTGCTCTGAGCCAAATGTAAACGCTGACAACAAACAGCAAACTACTGCGCAAAGTGTTTCAGCGCAAGCACAACAAGCTACCAACCCATTATTAGAAAAAAGCACACTACAGTACGAAACCCCTGACTTTGCAGTCATCAAAGATGAGCATTTTTTACCTGCCTTTAATCAAGGTATGGCGCAGCAAATGGCGCAAGTACAAAACATTATTAATAACACAGCCCCTACGACTTTTGAAAACACCATCGTGGCACTTGAGCAAAGTGGCGAGTTATTAACGCGTGCAAGCAGCATTTTTTACAACCTTGCGGGCTCTAACTCAAACCCAGCGCGTCGTGAGCTTCAAAAAGAACTTGCACCAAAGCTTGCAGCGCACAGAGACAACATCTTTTTAAATGATGCGTTATTTAAAAAAGTAGCCACACTTTTTGATAAAATAGACTCTTTAGCATTAACAGCGCAAGAAACACGACTATTAGACGTTTACTATAAACGTTTTGTGCGCTCAGGCGCTCAGCTTAATGATGAACAAAAGCAGCAAATACGTGATATTAACTCATCGCTATCAACCTTAACGACACAGTTTTCACAAAACTTACTTGCGCTAAGTAAAAGTAATGTTGTCATCGTAAAAGACCAAAAAGAGTTAGCTGGCTTATCGGCAGGTCAAATTGAACAATTTGCTAATGCAGCTACAGAAGCCGGCCACGAAGGGCAGTATTTAATTAAAATCACCAATACCACTCGCCAGCCTGTTTTAGCTTCATTACAAAACCGTGATTTACGCGAGAAAGTGTGGCGTGCATCTTCAGAGCGCGCGCTAGATGGTGAATTTAGTAATCGCGACATTGTTGCACAACTAGTTAAATTAAGAGCACAAAAAGCAAAGCTACTTGGCTACAACAGCTGGGCTGAATTTAGTTTAGAGTCGCAAATGGCTAAAAAACCACAAGCTGTATTTGATATGTTTGCTAGCATGGTGCCAAGGCTAACTCAAAATGTAGCGTTAGAAGCTGCCGATATTCAAGAAAAAATAAATGCATCTGCAGAGCAGTTCGAACTTAAACCATGGGATTGGTTATATTACGCCGAGCAAGTACGTCAAGATAAGTACAACCTTGATGAAAAAGCAGTAAAAGAATATTTTGAGTTTAACCGTGTATTAGAAGACGGTGTATTCTTTACCATGAATCGTTTGTATGGCATTACATTTAAGCCACGTAACGATCTACCTGTGTATCACCCAGATGTAAAAGCATATGAAGTATTTGACGCAAATGGTGAAAGCCTAGCTATCTTTTTTGCTGATTATTTTGCGCGTGAAGGTAAACGTGGCGGCGCATGGATGAGCTCGTTTGTTAAACAGTCTGGTTTGCATGGGCAAAAACCTGTTGTCGTGAATGTTATGAACATTCAAAAAGGCGCCAAAGGTGAGCCAACACTTATTAGCTACGATGAAACAACCACTATGTTCCATGAGCTTGGCCATGGCTTGCACGGTATGCTTTCAAAAGTAAAATACCCAACCTTATCTGGTACGTCAGTATCAAGAGACTTTGTTGAATTCCCGTCTACGTTTGAAGAAGATTGGGCAATGCACCCTGAAGTAATTGCTAACTATGCTAAACATTATCAAACAAGCGAGCCGATTCCGGATGAATTACTTGAAAAAGTAATTAAATCAAGAAGCTTTAACCAAGGTTTTGATACATTAGAATATGTATCTGCCGCTTTATTAGATATGGAATGGCATTCATTACCGGCAGATGCCCCACTGCAAGATATTGAAAAATTTGAGCAAGATGTTTTAACAAAACACGGCGTTAACGTGCCATTTGTGCCGCCGCGTTATAAGTCTGCATTCTTTTCTCATTCAATGGGGGGCGGTTACTCTGCAGGCTACTATGCCTACATGTGGAGTGAAATTTTAGCAGCTGACGCTTTTGCTTATGTACAAGAGCAAGGTGGCTTAAAACGTGAACTAGGTGACAAATACCGTAAAGAAATTTTAGAAGTCGGTAACTCGCGTGACCTGATGGAATCGTTTAAAGCATTTCGTGGCCAAGAGCCAGATACATCAGCCTTACTTAAACGTCGTGGTTTAACAGCCACGGTTGAATAACAAGCTGTTAGTAGAGCTTGATGGCTACATAGCCATTAAGCTCTGCTTTATGCTATTACATTAAACTTCAAACGCCCCTCAGCCATTTTTATGGGTATTAATAATTGCCCAGCAGCAAAACGAACGCCCCCACTTACCCAACCTGTTTAACCTTAGCCGAGCATGTATACGTTAAAACATCGGCATAAAAATAATCGAGTCGCGCAAGCGATAGGCTAACAGGCTAAACTTTATGACAGGCACAAAAAAGGACGCTAAAAAGCGTCCTAATATTGAATAATGGTGGAGGAAGAGGGATTCGAACCCTCGTTAGGGATTAACCTAAACACACTTTCCAGGCGTGCGCCTTCAGCCACTCAGCCATTCCTCCACGGTGTTGCATTGCAACAGCGCGTTATAATATGAAATAGGTTACATAGGTGCAAGGCATTTTTAAATTTGTGCTGCTAAGTGCCTAATAATCAATCAGCAATTTACTTTAGACATAAAAAAACGGCTAACCCAGTAGGATTAGCCGTTTTTATACAAAGTGATGTTTACTTTGCCATGTTGGCTGTGAAATCAAGCATGCGATTTAATGATTTAAGTGCGCCTTCGCGTAAGTCCATATCAACAAATACTTCTTTGCCGCTAGCATCAATCAGTGCTTCCTCAATCGCTTGTAAGCCGTTCATTGCCATCCAAGGGCAGTGAGCGCAAGTTTTACACGTAGCGCCGCTACCAGCCGTTGGCGCTTCAAAAAACTCTTTCTCTGGGCATAGTTGCTGCATTTTATAAAAAATACCGCGATCGGTGGCTACAATAAACTTTTTATTAGGCATAGTTTGCGCAGCTTTAATTAGCTGGCTTGTTGAACCCACCGCATCTGCCAGTGCTACTATTTCGGCAGGTGACTCTGGGTGAACCAATACACCTGCGTCTGGGTGTAGGGCTTTCATATCTTTAAGCGCTTTGGTTTTAAATTCATCGTGTACGATACATGCGCCGTTCCACATGATCATATCGGCGCCGGTATTTTTTTGAATGTAGCTACCTAAATGCTTATCTGGGCCCCAAATAATTTTTTCGCCTTGCTCATCTAAGTGCTCTACTATTTCAAGTGCACACGATGAGGTAACTATCCAATCAGCACGCGCTTTAACCGCGGTAGAGGTGTTAGCGTATACCACCACTTTGCGATCTGGGTGTTGATCACAAAATGCTGAAAACTCATCCACAGGGCAACCAATATCTAATGAACAAGTCGCTTCAAGTGTTGGCATAACCACAGTTTTATTGGGGGTTAAAATTTTAGCGGTTTCACCCATAAAACGTACGCCTGCAACGATGATCATATCGGCATCGTGGCGAGCACCAAAACGTGCCATTTCTAATGAGTCGGCAACACAGCCCCCTGTTTCTTCGGCAAGTGCCTGAATTTCAGGATCTGTGTAGTAATGGGCTACAAGCACTGCATTTTTATCTTGCAGTAGTTGCTTAATACGTGCTTTATATTCGCCTTGCTCGTCTTTAGTTAACGGCGCTGGCTTAGGAGGAAAGATATAACCTTCAGGCATAATAGTTTGAGCTAGACTCATGTTCTCGACCACTTCATCTACAGTGCATTAATTACGGCAAATTATACGAGAATACGCAGGTAAATAACAGCTATCTGGGCATGCTGTTTATAAATAAAAATAACAAACTAATTTAAATATAATAAGGGGAATGTTGAGATTTTTTAGAAGTGGTGGGTCATGATGGACTTGAACCATCGACCAATGGATTAAAAGTCCACTGCTCTACCAACTGAGCTAATGACCCG